>NZ_CP141608.1:2566425-2873388 GCF_035581345.1 Pseudomonas sp. JQ170C | reverse complement strand
CAGCACGTCGGCTCTTTCGATCAACTTGAGCACCTGCTCACGGCCTTCGGCGGTCTTGAGGTCGGCCACCATCGAGCGCTTGCCTCGGTTGAGCGGGTTGCTGGCGGCATTGGCCTCGCCGGTGATCGAGGTCGATGCGCCCCGCTCCACCGCAATCACATCAGCACCCAGGTCCGCCAGGTGCATGGCGCAGAACGGCCCCGGGCCGATACCGCAGATCTCGACAACTTTGATGCCTGACAGCATGTGTGCTCCTCCTGATTGACCTTGTTGTTGTGGCTTCACGCTAGCAGATGAGCGCGCTGAAAACCTGCCCCCCGCCACGGGTGGCTATGGCTGGCGGGGCAGCGGACTACTCTGGGCCCGCCACCGCTGGCAATAACAACAAAAGGAAGGAAAGAGCGTATGTTCGAGTTACCTCCCCACTGGGCCCTGTGGGCTACCTGCTGCCTCGCCGTACCGGCTGCGGCCACGGCGCAAACCCAGGTCGCACCGCCCAACCCGTACCTGGCCCAGTCGTACAACAACCAGACCCACTGGAACGATGGCGCCTCGGACAGCACCAGCATCAGCGTGGCACGCGGGTCGTACAAGATGACCCCGGATGCCTACCGGGTGGTGCCCAACGAATCGGGCAGCCTGATGCAGTACACCGACAAGGTCGGGGGCACGGATATCTACTGGTACTGGGCCGGGTTTTCCCTGCGCAAGCTGAAGATCGAGGACGACTTCAACTTCAAGGAAATCGCCCGCGTCGACCTGCCAGTCAAACTGCCCAACTTCAGCGCCGTTACCCCCGAGCAGCGATTGCAGCAGGCCGCCCAGGCGCACAAATTCCTCGACGCCAAGGATGAGAAAGGCCTGCTCGACTACATGCAGGCGCAACCCAACCGCATGCTGACGGCCACTACCGACCAGTTGCTGGGCGGCGCCATCTACTCGCTGCTGACCCGCGACAACGCGTTCATTGGCGCCAGTGCCCGCCGGGTGTTCCGCATCGACCAGAACGACCCCAAAGACCCGGCCTCGGGCATGAAGCTGAGCCACGAAGTGCAACTGCCCGACGCGCTGTTCGATAACCAGAAAACCCAGCGCAGCGTGGGTATCCCGGTGGACACCACCTTCGGCATGGGCATGACCCTGAACGGCTACCTGGTGGTCAACACCATGGGGGGCACCGTGGCCACCCTGGACCGTACCACCCTGGCACTGGTCGACAGCTACCGCATCGAAGGCGCAGACGAGGTGTTCCTCAACTCCTTCGCCACCGGCCCTGAAGTGAATGGCGGTGCGGTGTATGTCGCCTCCAACCAGAACATGTACCGCCTGGTGGTCGACAAGCACGGCAAGCTCCACGCCGACGAGGCCAGCGGCGCCTGGAAAGCACCGTATGAACGTGGCGTGCGTTTCGCTGCGGTCAAAATCGGCGACGGTACCGGCTCCACCCCGACCCTGATGGGCTATGGCCCGGACGAAGACAAGCTGGTGGTGTTCACCGACGGTTCCAAAAAAATGAACCTGGTGGCCATGTGGCGCGACCAGATCCCGGCGGGCTGGAAGCAGAAGCCGGGCACCCTGTCGCCGCGGGTTGCCGACCAGCGCCAGGTTGACCTGGGTGATGCGGTGCCGACCGTGCAGTCGGAACAATCGGTGGCGGTGTATGACGGCCATGCCTTTGTGGTCAACAACATCCCGGCGCAAGACAAACCGGCACTGGCCAAGTCGGGCTATTACGTCACCATGCTCAACGGCATGACCCGTCCGGCGGCCAAGGGCGTGGCGATGCTCAAGTGGGACAGCGCCAAGGACCAGTGGAACACCCTGTGGACCCGTACTGATGTCGGTTCGGTCTCGGTGGTGCCGATGATCAGCGGTGGCAGCCGCATGGCTGTGATCAACGGCGTGTACACCGCGCGCCAGGGCGAGGGTTATCACATCGGCATGGACCTGGACACGGGCAAGACTGTCCTCGAAATCGCCACCGGCAGCGATCCGGTGTTCAACGGCATGTATGCGCCGATCAAGGTCGATGCCCAGGGGCGCCTGATGTATGGCATGGCCTTTGGCCTGGTGTTGATGGATACCAGCCGTATGCAGAAAGTCGAACCGATTGCCAAAAGCCAGTAAGACCAAGCGCCCGGTGCCCCACACCGGGCGTTCTGTCCCTCTGTAGGAGCGGGCTTGCCCCGCGATGGATTTTGAATTTTGCCGACAAATCCATGCCTGCCGGTGATCCCGCTTCACCGTTGCGCCTGGATGTGCACGGCTCAGGGGCCTATCGCGGGGCAAGCCCGCTCCTACCGAATGCCTGCCGTGGGAGCGGGCTTGCCCCGCGATGGATCTTGAATTTTGCCGATAGATTCATGCCTGCCGGTGATCCCGCTTCAGCGTTGCAACTGGATGTGCACGACTCAGGGGCCTAATCGCGGGGCAAGCCCGCTCCTACCGAATGCCTGCTGTGGGAGCGGGCTTGCCCCGCGATGGATTTTGAATTTTGCCGACAGATTCATGCCTGCCGATGATCCCGCTTCAGCGTTGCAGCTGGATGTGCACGGCTCAGGGGCCTATCGCGGGGCAAGCCCGCTCCTACAGAATGCCTGCCGTGGGAGCGGGCTTGCCCCGCGATGGATTTTGAATCTTGCCGACAGATCCATGCCTGCCGCTGATCCCGCTTTACCCTTGCAGCTGGATGTGCACGACTCAGGGGCCTATCGCGGGGCAAGCCCGCTCCTACAGAATGCCTGCTGTGGGAGCGGGCTTGCCCCGCGATGGATTTTGAATTTTGCCGATAGATTCATGCCTGCCGGTGATCACGCTTCGGCGTTGCAGCTGGATGTGCACGGCTCAGGGGCCTAATCGCGGGGCAAGCCCGCTCCTACCGAATGCCTGCTGTGGGAGCGGGCTTGCCCCGCGATGGATTTTGAATTTTGCCGATAGATTCATGCCTGCCGATGATCCCGCTTCAGTGTTGCAGCTGGATGTGCACGGCTCAGGGGCCTATCGCGGGGCAAGCCCGCTCCCACCGAGCCTGCTCCTACCTGGCTGTTGGCAGTGGATGTTGATCTCGAAGATGCGTCCTCCCAGGCGCCGCCCGTAACTTCGCGACTTCAGGAGGCCGAGTGGAGGTGTCTGGAAGGGGCAGGTGCGCAGCACCCTTCGGCGTAGCCGAAGTCGCGAGCCGTAGACTTGGCGCAGCAAGTCGTAGGCCGCGAGGCCCCTGGAGGGCACCGGAGGGAGGGAACCCGGAGCGCAGCGTAGGGCCGGATGCAGGAGCGAGCGGTTTTGGTTCCTTTTGCCAAGACAAAAGGGACCCGCCGTAAGGGCGGAAGGGGCCATCAGCGTCACCCCATGAAATGGATAAGCCCCCAGCCGCAACACCAACACCAACACCAACACCAACACCAACACCAACAGAACTCAGTGAAAAACCCAAAAAAAGCCGGGCACAAGGCCCGGCAAACATTACCGCCTACGCTCAGCCCCGTCCGTACAACGTCACCACACACGCACCACCCAGACCCAGGTTGTGCTGCAGTGCAAGGCTGGTACCTTCCACCTGACGTTTGTCAGCAGTGCCGCGCAGCTGATGCGTCAGCTCATAACATTGCGCAAGCCCCGTAGCCCCCAGCGGATGCCCCTTCGACAACAAACCACCCGACGGGTTGGTCACCACTTGCCCGCCATAGCTGTTGTCACCATCGAGCACAAAGCGCTCGGCCCCACCCACCGGACACAGCCCCAGCGATTCGTAGGTCAGCAGTTCGTTGTGGGCGAAGCAGTCGTGCAGTTCCACCACACGGATGTCCAGCGGATCCACACCGGCCTTCTCGTAGACCGCCTGGGCCGCCCGCTGCGCCATGTTGAAACCGACCACTTCGATCATTGACTTGCTCTCAAAGCAAATCGGTGTATCGGTGGTCAAAGCCTGGGCCAGGATCACCACATCGGTGTTCAGGCCATGCTTCTTGGCAAAGGCTTCGGAGCAGATGATCGCCGCCGCCGCGCCGCACGTCGGTGGGCAGGCCATCAGACGGGTCATGACGCCCGGCCAGATCACCTGGTCGTTCATCACGTCTTCGGTGGTGACGACCTTGCGGAACAAGGCCAGCGGGTTGTTGGACGCATGGCGGCTGGCCTTGGCGCGAATGGCCGCGAAGGTGCTCATCTGCGTGCCGTATGTGTGCATATGCTCACGCCCGGCACCGCCGAACATGCGCAAGGCACTGGGCATATCGCCCACATCGGCGGTCAGTTCCTCGATCACCGGCCCGGTCTTGTGCGAAGTGGCACCCGGGCGATCAGTCCACACCGATTTCAGCGCACCGGGCTGCATCTGCTCGAAACCGAAGGCCAGGGCGCAGTCCACCGCCCCGCTCTCCACCGCCTGGCGCGCCAGGAACAGGGCGCTGGAGCCGGTGGAGCAGTTGTTGTTGACGTTGACCACCGCAATGCCGCTCATGCCCACTTCATACAGCGCCGCCTGGCCGCTGGTGGAGTCACCGTACACATAACCGGCATAGGCCTGTTGCACCAGGCCGAAGTCCAGGCCGGCGTCTTGCAGCGCCAGGCGAATGGCCTGCGCACCCATCTCGATGTAGGTACCGCTGGTGCCCGGCTTGACGAACGGGATCATCCCCACGCCCACGACATAAGGTTTTTGCGACATCACAGATCTCCAGTATCAGACAGTCTCAAAGGGAATAACGATGCTGTCCGCCCGCACAGGGCGAACAGCCGATACAGACAGTTCTAGCGGATACCGGCGTTGCGCAGCGCTGCCGGGGTGAAATCGTTGACGCTCGGCTGGTAGGCATAGTTGATGCCGGCCTTGTTCTCGTTGCCCAGGTTCGACACCACGTAGCGCCCGGCAATCAGGTCATAGGTACCCACGGCAGCAAAGGCGGTCAGCTTCTGTACGTAGTCGGTGTAGCTGTGCCCTTCACTGACCCGCCACAGTTGGCCGCGGCCGTCGTAGTGGTCAACTTCGACAGCGGTCCAGGTGTCTTCGTCAAAGAACATGTGGCGCTTGGCATAGATGTGCCGCGAGCCGGACTTGAGCGTGCCCACCACTTCCCACACCCGGTGCAGCTCGTAGCGGGTCAGGTCCTGGTTGATGTGGCCTGGCTTGATGATCTCGTCATACTTGAGCGACGGCGACTGCAGCTTGTAGCTGTTGTAGGGAATGTAGATTTCCTTCTTGCCCACCAGTTTCCAGTCGTAACGGTCCGGCGCGCCGTTGTACATGTCAGAGTTGTCGGCGGTGCGCAGGCCGTCGGCTGCGGTACCCGGGCCGTCGTAGGCCACTTGCGGTGCACGGCGAACCCGGCGCTGCCCGGCGTTGTAGGCCCAGGCCATGCGCGGCTCGGCAACCTGGTCGAGGGTTTCGTGGATCAGGGTGACGTTACCGGCCATGCGCGCCGGTGCGGTCACGGTCTGCTTGACGAAGAACAGGATGTTGTTGATGTCCTTGGACTTGGCATCGGCCATCAGCCAGGGGAACCCACTGGCCATTTCGATCTGCACCGGGGTGAAGCTGCCGTTGACCTGCGGCGTGGCCTGGACCTGGGAGTTGATGTAGCTATGGCCGCGGTAGCGGGTCAGGTGGTTCCACACCACTTCCAGGCCGTTCTTGGGGATCGGGAAGGCAAAGTAATGGATCTGTTCAAAGTTTTTCAGCGAATAGCCGTCGTTGATCGCTTCGGTGGTCACCGCGCTTTTTTTCGCCGCGTCATAGGCCGTTTGCGGCAGCACCGCGCTGCGCTGGGTCTGGTACACCGGCATCTTGTAGGTGTCGGGGTAGCGTTTGAACAAGGCTTGCTGGCCCGGGGTCAGCTTGTCCTTGTACTGCTCGGCGGTGGCGGCGGTGATGACGAACAGCGGCTTTTCACTGGCGTAGGGGTTACCCATGAAGCCGTTTTGCACCGGGGCGGCGTCGGCCTTGAGGCCGCCGGTCCAGGCCGGGATGCTGCCATCGGCGTTGCCGGCTTTTTCCGCGCCTACCGGGGTGAGGCTGGTGCCAAGCTTGGCCGCTTCTTCCGGGGAAACGGCGGCCATTACGCTCGCGGCCACCAGGGACAGCGACAGGGTGCAGGCGGTGAGCAGAAGACGTGCAGGTTTCATTGTTGTTTTTCCTCTCTGATGGGGGTCAGAAGTTCACGCCGAAGCTGAGGGCGACGTAGTCGCGATCAGTGTTGGTGTTCCACTTGCCGCCGAAGTAGTCGGTGTAACTCAGGCTGGCGGTGTAAGTGTTCAGGTACTCGGCATCCAGCCCCAGGCTCACGGCCTTGGTGCCTTCCTCGAAGTTGGGGCCGACACCGTCCACGTCATGGGACCAGGCGATGTTGGGTGACAGGTTGATGCCGGCGATCACGTTGGGGTAGTCGAACTTGCCACGCAGGCGGTAGCCCCAGGAGCTGCTGGTGTAGAAGCCGTGGCTGTTGCATTCCTGCTGTGGGTTGCTCGGCGCCGTCACGCCCGGCTGGCCCGGCACGGGCTGGTTGGCGCCCACGCACACTGCCTGGTTCACCAGTTCACCGGCGCCAAACACGGTGTTGCGGCCAAAGCGCAGGTCGCTGCCGTCGCTCGAGCCCAGGCCGTTGATGTGGTTGTAGCCCACCTCGCCCACCAGGGTCAGGCGGTCGCTGCCCATCACCTGGTCGAAGAAGTGCGTGGCGCTGACCTGCGCCTGCAGCACCGGCATGCGCTTGTAGCCGTCGATGTCGGCACCGGCAACGTTCACCGAATTGCCGCTCTGGAACAGCGGCGAGGCCGCATTGCCCAGCGCCGCCAGGTTGAGGTCGGCGCCGTTGAGGTTCAGCGGCATGTTCGGCCGGTAGCTGATCTCACCACCCAGCGAGGTGCCGTCGACGTTGGTGGCGAAGCTCACGCCGTACAGGCGCACGTCTTCGGGGTAGACCACGTTGTAGCTGGCGGTGCGGATGGCGGCGACCGCGTTGCTGGCGTTGGTGGCGCGGGTGAAGTCCAGGCTCGGGTTGCGGCTGTGGTAGTTCATGGCATAGAAGCCGAACTCGGTTTCGTTCAGCTCCGGTACGTACCAGCGCAGCGCCAGGCCGTACTGGCCGCTGTCGCGGGCGTCGCGGGTCTTGGTGCGCGGAACGTAGGCATCGTCGGTCACCCCCGGGGTGCCGGTGTTGTTGGCCACGCCCGGCGGCAGGTCTAGGCCGGCCAGTACGACACGATCGTTGCAGCCCTGGGGGGTGACGTCGTTGCCGAAGAAGGTGCCGCAGTTGTCGATCACCGAGCTCTCCCATTCGATCTGGTAGAACATCTCGGCGGTCAGGCTGTCGGTCAGGCCCTGGGACAGGTAGAACATGTTGACCGGGATCAGGCCTTCCTTGACCTCGGCGCCCGGGCGGCGCAAGGCGGCGACGTCGATGGGGTTGATGCTGTTGATCGAGTTGCCGATGAAGGTGCTCTCGCCCCAACTCACCACCTGCTTGCCGACCCGCACGTTGCCCGGCAGCGAGCCCAGGTTGTAGTTGTGGTAGACGAAACTGTCGAGAAACATCGCCCCCGACGACTTGGCGGCACGGTCACGGCCGCTGTCGTCGATGTCGTAGAACAGCCGGCTTTCATCCTTGAGCTCGAAGTCGTACCAGTACTTGCCGCGCACAAACACGCCGCTCTGTCCGTATTTGAGTTCCAGGTCGTGCACGCCCTTGAAGATCTTCGAGAAGGTCTCGCCCTTCTTGAAGTTCAGGCGGTTGTCGTCGTTGGTACGCGAGGACGCGTTGCCGCGGGTCCCTTGCGAGTTGAAGTTGGAGATGAAATCCGGGTCCGGGCCGCGCACGGCCCAGCTGGCGCCGATGGACAGCGATGAATCGAAACTGCCTTCGATTTCGCCAATGCTGAAGTCCTTGGCATTGGCCTGGGACTGCACGGCAAGGGCAACGGCGACGGCCAACAGGTGCGGAGCGCGGGCTCCACGCATTCTCGTCAGGTTCATGATGACTCCGGTATACAGGTGCGCCAGGAAGGCATGCCGCACTCAGGGTGCGGTTCTGGTCTCTGCGAAAGCGAAAGAAACGCGCGGCCTTCCCTGGCCGCGCAAGGTTCAGGCAATCAGGCGACGCCGCGCTTCTGGTTTTCCCAGAACGGCTTGCGCAGCTCGGTCTTCAAGACCTTGCCGACACTGCTCAGCGGCAACGAATCACGGAACTCGATGCTGCGCGGCACCTTGTAGCCAGCGATGCGTTCGCGGCAGTGGCCGATGATCTCTTCGCCGCTGACCGTCACCCCGGGCTTGAGAATGATCACCGCGTGCACGGTCTCGCCCCACTTGTTGCACGGGATGCCGATCACGGCGCTTTGCACCACCGCCGGGTGGCTGGCAATGGCGGTCT
This sequence comes from Pseudomonas sp. JQ170C, assembly GCF_035581345.1. Classification (NCBI taxonomy): domain Bacteria; kingdom Pseudomonadati; phylum Pseudomonadota; class Gammaproteobacteria; order Pseudomonadales; family Pseudomonadaceae; genus Pseudomonas; species Pseudomonas sp. JQ170C. The sequence continues at coordinate 2,865,025 of NZ_CP141608.1, read as the reverse complement.
CGACCTCGGCGCTGTAGATGTTCTCGCCACCACTGACGACCATGTCCTTGAGCCGGTCGCAGACGTAGATGAACCCGTCCTCGTCCATGTAGCCGCCGTCACCGGTGTGCATCCAGCCGCCACGCAGGGCTTGCGCGGTGGCTTGCGGGTTGTTCCAGTAACCGAGCATCACGTTGGGGCCACGCACGATGATCTCGCCCGTGGTGCCACGCGGCACTTCGTTGTCGTCGCCATCGACGATGCGCACTTCCACACACACCGCCGGGAACCCCGCCGAATACATCTTGCCGTTGGCCTGGTACTCGGCCGTGTGGTACTCGGCGCCCAGGGTCGTGGCCACGGGTGCAAGCTCGGTCATGCCATAGCCCTGGGTGAACTCGGCATTGACGAACACGCTGCGCGCGCGGTCGAGCAGCACTGGGGTAATGGTCGAGGCACCGTAGCTGATGCGTGTCAGGCCACTGACATCCAGCGCCTGGCCATGTTGCTGGTGCCAGTCCAGCAGCATCTGCAGCATGGTCGGCGCCAGCAGAATCTCGTTGGCCTTTTCCCGATCGACCGCTTGCAGCACACCCTGGGGCGTGAAGTTCTGCAGGACCACATGGGTGCCACCGGAAATGAACAGCGAAGTCATTGCGGCGAAATCGGCCAGGTGGAACATGGGCATGGCGTGCAGGTAGATCGAGTCGATGCCGCAACGCCCCATGGTCAGCGAGTTCAGCGCCGAGAACGCGACGTTGGTATGGCTGAGCATGACCCCCTTGGGAAAGCCGGTGGTGCCGCCGGTGTAGAAGATGCCGAGCAAGTTGTCACCGCCACGGCGGGCGTCTTCCACCGCCTGGCTGTTGGCGACCAGGGTTTCATAGTCGAGCATGCCCTCGGGCACAGGGCCGTTGCCCGCATAGATCACCTGGCGCACGGTGCTGGCCTGCTCGAGGATCTTGCGGCCCAAGTCCTTGTGGTGGTCATCGACAATCAGGATCGAGGTTTGCGAATCATCGAGCGAGTAGAGGATCTCTGCTGCGCTCCAGCGAAAATTGACCGGATTGACCACACCGTCGGCCCAGGGTACCGCCAGGTAGTATTCCAGGTAGCGTTGGCAGTTGAACGCCAGCATGGCGACACGATCGCCACTGCCCAGGCCCAGGCCCTTGAGCGCACCGGCCAGGCGCGCGACGCGCTCGCCGTACTCGGCGTAGGTGGTGCTGCGACCCTGGTCGCGGATGGCCACCGCGTGTGGGCGACGCTGCAACTGGCGGTGCAGCCCTTGAGTGATGTACATACTGAACTCCAGTTTGTTTTTATTGTTGAAGTGATCAGGGGCCGGCAATCGGCTTCAGGTCAAAGCGAGCGGGCAACCACTTCGCGCTGGATTTCGTTGGAGCCGCCGTAGATGCGCGCCACCCGGGCATCGGCCCACATCCGCCCGATCGGGTACTCGTTCATGTAGCCGTAGCCGCCAAACAACTGCAGGCAACGGTCGAGCACTTCGCCCTGGCGCTCGGTCAGCCAGAACTTGCCCATCGAGGCCAGGGTGGTGTCCAGGCTGCCGTCGATCCAGCGCTGCACGATCAGGTCGACAAAGGTCTTGGCCGCCAGCACGGTGGCCTTGACGTCGGCCAGCACAAAGCGGCTGTTCTGGAAGTCGATCACCGGCTTGCCGAAGGCCTTGCGGTCCTTGGTGTACTCCACGGTCAGGCGCAGGGCGCGCTCCATCACTGCCACGGCGCCAACGCCAATCTGCGCGCGCTCGTAGGGCAACTGGCTCATCAGGGTGTAGAAGCCCCTGCCCTCCACTTCGCCGAGCAGGCAATCGGCCGGCACTTCGACGTCGTCGAAGAACATCTCCGAGGTGTCCTGGGCGTGCATGCCGATCTTGCTCAGCAGCTTGCCGCGACGGAAACCCGGGGTGTTGGTGTCGACCATGAACAGCGAAACGCCCTTGGCGCCCTGGCTGGTGTCGGTCTTGGCAATCACCAGCACCATGTCGCAGGTCTGGCCGTTGCTGATGAAGGTCTTGGCGCCGTTGATGACGTACGTGTCACCCTGCTTCACCGCACGGGTGCGTACCGATTGCAGGTCGGAGCCGGCGCCCGGCTCGGTCATGGCGATGGCGCAGATCACTTCGCCGGAGCCGATTTTCGGCAGCCAGTGCTTTTTCTGCGCCTCGGTGCCGGACTCGAGGATGTAGTGCGCAACGATATGGCTCAGGCCCAGGCCCAGGCCGCCGCCGAAGGCGCTCATGGTCTGCACCACACAGGCGTAGTGGCCGATGGTGCCGCCGGCGCCACCGTACTCTTCACCCACGTCCGGCAGGATCAGGCCAAGCTCGCCGGCCTTGAGCCAGGCGGCGCGGTCGGCACAGTGCTGCTCGCGCCAGTGCAGCTCGTTGGGCTCCATGTACTCCTTGGCAAAACGCTGGACCATGTCGCGAAACTGCTCCAGGTCTTCGGTCATCCAGGGTGAGCGGTAGTTTTCCAGCATTGCGTGAACCTCTAGGTCGAAGCGCCCCTGGCGTCCGTAACGCCAGGGGCTGCAGGGCAAGGAGCAATCAGAAATTGGAACCTGGGCCACCACCGCAGTAGATGACCTGGCCGGAGCAGTAGTCGGACTCGGGCAGGCAGAACATCACCACCGCACCGGCCGCTTCTTCGGGCTTGCCGGGACGTCCGAGGGGGATGGTCTGGCTGGCGCTGTCCAGGCGCGACTGCTGCACGCCGACCTTGATTTCGCGGCCTTCGATGTTCACGGTCTTGCTGTCTTCACCGGCCAGGGCCTGGGTCAGACGGGTGTCGACCAGGCCGAAGGCCACGGCGTTGACGTTGACCTTCAGGCGGCCCCACTCCTTGGCCAGGGTCTTGGTCAGGCCCAGCATGCCGGCCTTGGCCGAGGAGTAGTTGCTCTGGCCGACGTTGCCACCGGCGGCGCCGGACGAGATGTTGACGACTTTGCGCAGCACTTCGCGGCCTTCGGCGGCTTCTTTCTTGGCCGCGGCACTGATCACCGGTTGGGCGGCGCGCAGGATGCGGAACGGCGCAGTCAAGTGGCAGTCCATGATGGCGTACCACTGCTCGTCGCTCATCTTCTGGATCACGTTGTCCCAGGTGAAACCGGCGTTGTTGATGATGATGTCGATGGCGCCGTAGTTGTCGACGGCGGTCTTGACCAGACGCTCGGCGAAGTCCGGCGCGGTGACGCTGCCCACGCAGGCGACTGCTTCGCCACCGGCGCCGCGGATGGTGGCGACCACTTCTTCGGCCGGTTCTGCGTCAAGGTCGTTGACCACTACGCGCGCGCCGTAGGCGGCCAGTTGCAGCGCCACTTCACGACCGATACCACGACCGGAACCGGTCACCAGGGCGACTTTGCCTTCAAGCTTTTTCATCAATCCGTTCCTTAAATGCTGGGGTTTGGGGTCAGGCCAGGGCAACCACGGCTTCGCCGAGCAGCTTGTCTTCGCCGTACTGATTGGCGCAGCGGATGGCCAGGCGTACGCGCTGCTCGCCGTTCTCTTGGAATTTTTCCGTGACCGTGCCGCTGCAGCTCGGCACATGGCCCAGCTGGGTGATGCCGGTGAAGCGCACCGACAGCGAGCGCACTTGCTGCTGGGGAACCCACTGGGTCAGTAGGCGACCCAGATAGGCGGCCGAGAGCATGCCGTGGGCAAAGACGTCGGGCATGCGCGACTTGCGGGCGAAGTCGATGTCGACGTGGATCGGGTTGTGGTCGCCCGAGGCGCCGCAGTACAGGGCCAGGGTGGTGCGATTGACGGGCTGCAGCGTGAGCAGCGGCACTTGGTCACCGACCTGGATATCGGAAAACTGAACGTGGTTGGCAAGGGACATCGGCAATTCCTCAGCGCTGGACAAGAGACGAGCGGACATCGGCGATGTGCTCGCCGTCCTGGTTGGTCACCCGCGACTCGGTGACCACGAACTGCAGGGCCCCGCCCTTCTTCTCGTAGACATCGGTGATCGTCGCGTCGAAGGTCAGCACGTCCCCGGCGTAGGCCATCTTGTGGTACACGAACGACTGCTCGGCGTGCAGGATGCGGCCCAGGTCGAAGTCCACCAGCTTGAGGAACGCTGTCAGCTCGCGCCCCTCGCCTTCCAGGCATTTGAGAAAGGTCGGCGCAAGCGGCAGCGATTTGTGGCCTGCGGCCTTGGCAACGGCTTCGTCGGTGTAGACCGGGTCGGTTTCACCGATGGCCTTGGCGAAGAAGCGCAAGCGGCCCTTTTCGACCTCGGTGCTGAATGTCCCGAGCTTGTGCCCGATCAGGTTCTTGTCAGCCATGTGCATGGTTCCTCTTGTTGTTGTAAGGGGCTGGCGGGTTCAGTTGCGGCCGAACATCGTCACCACACAGGCGCCGCCCAGACCCAGGTTGTGTTGCAAGGCAATGTTCAGTTCGTCGACCTGGCGCTTGTCGGCGTTGCCACGCAGCTGATGGGTCAGCTCGTAGCACTGGGCCAGGCCCGTGGCACCCAGGGGGTGGCCCTTGGAAAGCAGGCCGCCGGAGGGGTTGGTCACCACCTGGCCGCCGTAGGTGTTGTCGCCGTCGAGCACGAACTGCTCGCCACCGCCCACCGGGCACAGGCCCAGGGCTTCGTAGGTCAGCAACTCGTTCTGAGCGAAGCAGTCATGCAGCTCCACGGCGCGCACATCCTGCGGGCCAAAGCCGGACTGCTCGTACACCTGGTAGGCGGCGCGCTGGGCCATATGGAAACCGGCGTAGGCGATCATCGACGGCGGATCGAACGACTCGACCGGGTCGGTGACCATCGACTGGGCCAGGATCACCACATCGCTGCGCAGGCCGTGCTTTTTGGCGAAGGCTGGCGAGCAGACCACCGCGGCAGCGGCGCCGCAGGTGGGTGGGCAGGCCATCAGGCGGGTCATGACACCGGGCCACATGACCTTGTCGTTCATCACCTCTTCGGTGCTGACAATGTTCTTGAACAGCGCCAGCGGGTTGTTGGCGGCATGGCGGCTGGCCTTGGCGCGGATGGCGGCGAAGGTTTCCATGCGGGTGCCGTACTTCTGCATGTGCTCGCGGCCGGCACCGCCGAAGGTTTTCAAGGCGCGTGGCAGGTCGACATCGCGGGTCAGCTCTTCCATCACATGCACGACACTGGCGCGGGTCTGCGGACGGTCGTCCCAGTGCGACTTCAGCGCACCGGCCTGCATCTGCTCGAAGCCCAGGGCCAGCACGCACTCGGCCTGGCCGCTTTGCACCGCAGCGCGGGCCAGGTACAGCGCGGTGGAGCCGGTAGAGCAATTGTTGTTGACGTTGACGATCGGGATACCGGTGCGGCCGACTTCATACAGGGCGGTCTGGCCGCAGGTGGAGTCACCGTAGACATAACCGGTGAAGGCCATCTGGATCTTGTCGTAGTCGATGCCGGCGTCCTTGAGCGCCAGGCGTGTGGCCTGTGCGCCCATGTCGGTATAGCTGGGGCTTGCACCGGGTTTGGCGAACGGGATCATGCCAACTCCGGCTACCACCACTTTGTCGTTCATCGAATCGTGTCCTTTGCCATGCACTTTCAGAGGGGTACCTGCCCGGCCGGCCGGTAGTTGTTGGTGCCCATCGTAGGAGTGGCAAGGCGGTGCTACGACCGCTGAAGGGATGAAGTTGCGGATCAACCAGGGAGGCGTTCAAAGGAACGAGGGGCAGGAGTAGTGAGGTGGTGCGGTGGGAGCGGGCTTGCCCCGCGAGAGGCTATTGCAGCTTGCACAGATGATGCTGCCAGAACCACGACCGCTACGCGGCCGATCGCAGGCTGGCGCCAGCGGCTACGAAGCGGGATCTACCCCCGCATTCAGCATCCTGAGCATCGCGGGGCAAGCCCGCTCCTACCGGGTGTATGTCTGTAGGAGCGGGCTTGCCCCGCGAGAGGCCATCTCGGCTTGCACAGATGATGTTGCCAGAACCACGACCGCTGCGCGGCCGATCGCAGGCTGGCGCCAGCGGCTACGAAAGCGGGATCTACCTCCGCATTCAGCATCCTGCGCATCGCGGGGCAAGCCCGCTCCTACCGGGTGTATGTCTGTAGGAGCGGGCTTGCCCCGCGAGAGGCCATTGCAGCTTGCACAGATGATGCTGCCTGAACAACGACCGCTGCGCGGCCGATCGCAGGCTGGCGCCAGCGGCTACGAAGCGGGATCTACCTCCGCATTCAGCATCCTGCGCATCGCGGGGCAAGCCCGCTCCTACCGGGGGTAATCCTGGGGGAGCAAGCCTGTTCCTACCTTGGGGCGTTCCTTTGAACGATGGCGCGCATCGTCCGCAGCATCATCCCTTCGGCGCTCCCTGGCCGCGCCGGCGGCCACCTAGCATGACAGCACAGCCCCCAACCGACCCAAGGACCCCAATGAGCGACTACAGACCCTCCTGGCTCACCGAAGACATGGCCATCTTCCAGCAATCGGTACGCCGCTTCGCCGCGGAAGAATTGGTGCCCCACGAAGAACGCTGGGCCAAGCAACAGCACGTCGACCGCCAGACCTGGAACAGGGCCGGTGAAATGGGCATGCTCTGCCCCGGTATCCCCGAGGAATACGGCGGTGGCGGCGGCAGCCACGCCCACAACGCCATCATCGGCTACGAACTGGCGCGCGCCGTCGCCACCAGCCTGGGCACCAACGTGCACAGCGCCATCTGCGCCCACTACCTCCTGCGCTACGCCAGCGAGGCCCAGAAACAACGCTGGCTGCCGCGCATGGCCAGCGGCGAGCTGGTCGCCGCCATCGCCATGACCGAGCCCGGCGCCGGCACCGATCTGCAGAACGTCAAGACCAAGGCCATCCGCGACGGCGACCACTACGTCATCAACGGCTCCAAGACCTTCATCACCAACGGCTACCTTGCCGACCTGGTGCTGCTGGTGTGCAAGACCGACCCGAGCCTGGGTGCCAAGGGCATGTCCATCATCGTCCTGGAAACCAAGGACCTGCCGGGCTTTCGTCGCGGCCGCATCCTCGACAAGCTCGGCCAGAAAGGCCAGGACACCTCCGAGCTGTTCTTCGACGACGTGCGCGTGCCCGTGGAAAACCTGCTGGGCCCGCAGGAAGGCCAGGGTTTTGTGCAACTGATGCAGCAACTGCCCGAAGAGCGCATGTTCATCACCATGAACGCCTTGGGTTCGATGGAGCGTGCCGTCGAAGAAACCATCAAGTACACCCAGGACCGCAAGGTCTTCGGCAAGCCACTGCTGGACATGCAGAACACCCGCTTCAAGCTGGCGGAGATGCAGACCACCGTGACCATCGCCCAAACCTTTGTCGACGCCTGCATGGGCAAGATGATTCGCCACGAACTGGACCCAGCCACCGCGGCCAAGGCCAAGTGGTGGACCTCGACCCAGGCCTGCCAGATCATCGACGAGTGCCTGCAACTGCACGGCGGCTACGGCTACATGCTCGAATACCCGATTGCCCGGCTGTACATCAACACCCGCCCCATGCGGATCTACGGCGGCTCCAACGAAGTCATGAAAGAGCTGATCGCGCGCACTTTCTGACCCACCCGACACGCCCCGGCTGCCAAAGCCGGGGCGTTTTTGTTGCTGGAATGGAGATTTCCCATGCGCGGTAACGACTTCAAGGACACCACCCTTTCCCAGGCCGCTGTGCCGGGTACCGACGATGCACCGCCGGACGGCTTTGTGCCCATGTCACCCAGCGGTTTCGTGGCGCAATGCACCGGCTTGTACTTCCATCCGCAGCGCGTCGTGATGGCCGCGAGAATCCGCCCCGAGCACCTGAACCCGCTGGGGATCGCCCACGGCGGCTTTCTCGCCACCCTGGCCGATACCGCGTTCGGCCGTGCACTCAAGTACGCCGCCGGCAGCGACATGCCACCGGCAACCATCAACCTGAGCATGGATTACCTGTGCCCGGCGCCCCTGGGGGCCTGGGTCGAAGCGCAAGTGCAGATCCACCGCCTGGGGCGCACCCTGTACCACGCCAGCCTCGACCTGCTCGATGGCGAGCGTCTGGTCGCCCGGGGCAAGGCGACCTTTATCGGCAATGCGGTGACCCCGCGCTGATCACAGCGCGGTGTTGTCGGGCAGTTTCAGGTCCAGGTCGCGAGCCTTGGCAATCGCCTCGTCGCGACCGGTGACCCCCAGCTTGTAGAAGATGTTCTTCATGTGCCACTTCACCGTTTCCGGTGACAGGTTCAACACCCTGGCAATCTTCTTGTTCGGCAGTGTCCGGGCCACCAGGCTCAGCACCTCCAGTTCACGGGCGCTGAGCACTTTGCGGCTGTCGGCATCGTCGGCATGTTCCTGGCTGGCCGCAGTGCTTCGCGCCACCTCAAGCAACCGGCGGGTGTAGAACGCCAGCACCGGGTCCGGCTCAGCCTCGGCGAGCAAGGCCTGGAGCATGGCCGCCACGCTGGGCCAGGCATCGAGCAGGCTGCGCACCAGGCCCAGGCGATGGCCCTGGCGCAGGGCTTCGATGATCAATTCTCGGGCGGCTTCAGGCCGCTGCTGGCCCTGCTCGCTGACCGCCACTTGCAGCAGCATCGGCACCACCCGGCGCCAGCGTCGGTGACGGCGCGAGGTGTCGATCAGTGCCTGCAACTGCTGCCCGGCGTCCCTCAGCTTGCCCTCATGCAGATCCCGCTCGCTGGCGGCGCGACGGGCGATGACCTGCACTTCATGGGCAGTCCCCGGGCCTTGCGGGTCATGACCCCGGGCAAGTTGTTCGATACGCTGCAGCGCCGCATCCGCCTGCTGTTCATCCCCCCCCTGCTGGGCCCAGCGCATGCGCAACACCAATGCCGCTGCCAGCAGGCGGTCCAGGTTGTAGCTGCTGGCAAACTGCTCCAGACGCTCGACCCAGCTCCAGGCCTCGGTGTGCCGGCCCGCCAGCCAGTGGGCCATGGCCAGGGTCTGCATGGCCTGCAGCACACTGTCGGGAATCGCCACCCGCTGCAGCAGCTTCATGCGCGGCTCCAGCAACTGGCACGCGGCCTCGTAGTCGCCCTGTTCGTACAACGCCATGCCCAGCAGCGCGGCTGCCATGCTGCTGACGATCAGATAGGCCACGCCCTGGCTTTCTGCCTGTTCGAGCACCTCGCGGTACAGGTGCTCGGCTTCGGTGCTGCGCCCTTCAAGCGCCAGGCTCATGCCCGTGAAGCAGCGCCCCACCAGGCTGCGCCGTGGTGAGCCCTGCAAGCGTTCACCCTCCTTGAGCACCGCCCGGGCCTGCTCGAATTCGCCCTGGTACATGTACAGCCAGGCCAGGGTGTTGCAACGCCCGGCATAGGCAAAATCGTCGGCATCCTCAGGTATGGCGAGCAGCGCGGGCAGCAATGCCAACAGCGCCTCGGTGTCGTCCTGGAACAACGCCAGGCTGCCTTGCAGCACGGTAAACACATGCTGTTGATTGCGATCGAGCACGGCGTGCTGGCGGCGCAGCTCGGCCATGCTCTGCTCGACGGCGGGGTAATTGCGGGCGTACAGCGACAGGTGCGCCATCACCAGTTGCAGGCCGATACGGCTGGCGGTCTGCTCGGCTGGCAGGCTGCGCAACAACCCCGACACCTGGCTGAGGTTGCCCTTGTTCAGCAAGTCATAGGCGCAGGCTTCGATGATGTCGGCAGCGGCTTCGGCATCGCCGGCCTTCACCGCATGGCGCACGGCCTCGTCGAGATGCCCATGGGCACTGAACCAGCCCCGGGCGGCGGCGTGCAGGTCCGTCGCGCGGGTATCGGCCTCGGCCTCCAGGCGACTGAGCAGGACCTTGCCCAGCAACGGGTGCAGGCGATACCAGGTCTCCTGATCATGGCTCTTGACCTGGGTGATGAACAGGTTGTCGCTGTCCAGGCGGGTCAGCTGGGTGAGCATCCGGGCGATGGCATGGGGTTGGCCCAGCAGGGTTGCGCACAGCGAGGCGCAAAAGCGTTCGCAGATCGACACCCGGGTCAGCAGGCGCAGGTCGTCAGGCGCCAGGCGCACCAGCACTTCACGCTCGAAGTAACTGGCAAAGGCACCGGGATCGCGCACCTGCACCCGGTCGAAGCGACCGCCCTGCTTGGCCTTGAGGTCCACGGCAAACAGCTGCAGCCCCGCGACCCAGCCATCGGTCAGCTCATGCAGCACCGCCGCATCGCGAGGGTCGATGCTGCCCAGTTGCTCGCGCAGAAAGCGTTCCGATTCATCGGCGCTGAAGCGCAGGTCGCGCAGGTCGAAATCACTGACCTGGCCGCGTCCACGAAAGCGTGCGAGGACCACCGGCGGGGCCTCCCGCGAACAGAACACCAGGTGCAGCCGGGCGGGTGCGTAATCGAGCAACCAGTGCAGCACCTGGATAATGTGCGGGTCCTGCACATGGTGCAGGTCGTCCAGCATCAGCACCAACTCGCGCCCGTGGCTGGCAATGCTCTGCACCAGGGTAATGACCCAATGTTCCAGGGCCAACTCGCCATTGTCGCGCCCCAGCAGGAACCCGGCCTCGCGCACCAGCGTGGGGTCGATTTCCGCCAGGCTGGCCTGCAGGCAATGACAGAAGCGTTCCGGGTCATTGTCATCGGCGGACAGCGACAACCAGGCCACATCGAAATGCAGTGCCAGCAACTCGCGCCGCCAGGCCAGCAGCGTGCTGGTCTTGCCGCTCCCGGCCGGGCCCTGGATCACCACGCAGCGCTGTCGGCGAGCCTCCATCAAACGCGCAAGCAAGCCCTCGCGGGCCAACAGCAAGCGCGCCCCGCGTGGCGGCACGACCTTGGTCTGGACATTGGAGGGATCAGTGTCGGTGGCTGAATCGGGCAATAGCGGCATGAGCGAAAGCATCCAGAATGGCGGACAGCGCGAGGCACCAGTGTAACTGGATAGCGACAGATGTAGGAGCGGGCTTGCCCCGCGATGGCCCTAGAGTCGTGCACAATTCAAGATCCATCGCGGGGCAAGCCCGCTCCTACAGAGCCGATACAGAATGGGTATCGGCCAAGACGGCAAAAGTATTGTCCGCCACGCCCTCGTACTGCCTACCATCGAAGCACCAGCCATAGGAGCGTTCGATGAACACAGCAAAAGGGCCGCTTGCCGGGGTCCGGGTCCTTGATATCACTGCCGTGCTGATGGGCCCCTACGCCACGCAGATACTCGGTGACATGGGTGCCGACGTGATCAAGGTCGAAGCGCCCGCAGGGGATACCGTGCGTGATATCGGCCCACGGCGAAACCCGGGGATGGCCGGCATTTTCCTCCAGGCCAACCGCAACAAGCGCAGCATCGTGCTTGACCTCAAGCAGCCCGAGGGCCGTGAAGCCCTGATGCGCCTGGCCGCCGATGTCGATGTGCTGGTGTACAACGTGCGGCCCCAGGCCATGGCCCGCCTGGGCCTGGACTATGCCGCACTGGCGGCGGTCAACCCGACGATTATCTATGTGGGCGTCTACGGTTACGGCCAGGCGGGCCCCTACGCCGCCAAGCCGGCCTACGATGACCTGATTCAGGGCGCCGCGGCCTTGCCGGCGCTGGCCCTGGCTGCGGGTGCCGATGCCCCGCGCTACGTGCCCAGCGCCATGGCCGATCGCATCGTCGGCATGAGCGCCGTCAATGCCATCACGGCTGCGTTGTACCATCGCCAGCGCAGCGGACAAGGCCAGTCGATCGAAATCCCCATGTTCGAGACCATGGCCCAATTCGTGTTGGGCGATCACCTCGGCGGCCTGACCTTCGACCCGCCCCAGGGGCCGTCGGGGTATGCGCGTCTGCTCAGCGAACACCGCAAGCCCTACCCCACCCTGGATGGCTTTTTGTGCGTGATGATCTACAGCGACAAACAATGGCGCAGCTTCTACGACGTCATCGGCAGGGCTGACGAATTCGACGCCGATGAACGCCTGGGCTCCATCGGCCGGCGCACCGAACATATCCAAGCGCTGTACCGGATGGTCGCCGGGATCATAGCCACCCGCACCAGCGCCGAATGGATCGCGCTGCTTGAGGCTGCAGACATACCGGTGATGCCCATGCACACGGTGGAATCCCTGCTGGAGGACCCGCACCTGCAGGCGGTGGGCTTCTTCGACTACCAGGAGCATCCCAGCGAGGGGCGGATTCGCACGCTAGGCATTCCCTCCACCTGGTCTGCGACCCAACCGAGCCTTACCCGCCCTGCGCCGCAACTGGGCGAACACAGCGCCCAGATCCTCGCCGCCGCGGGCTACACCCCCGAAGACATCGACACACTGGCCGCCAAAGGCATCACCCGCCTGTAGGAGCGGGCTTGCCCCGCGAGGGATCTTGAATCTTGCCGATAGCTCCATGCCTGCCAGTGATCCCGCTTCGCCGTTACGGCTGGAGTGCACGACTCAAGCGCCATCGCGGGGCAAGCCCGCTCCCACAGCGCTCGACAAAATACCGGGCCGTGGGCGCCACCGCTCCTACCGCAGCTTGAAAGAACGCCACGGGCCAGCAAGAGCGCATCGAATTGTGCTTTTGATCTTGATCCACCCACCCCGTTAACCGCAGTGAGGGCGCCGTAAGGGCGCCAAGGTGATTCAGCATCACCTTGGCAAATGGATATGCTCACGATCGCGGGGCAAGCCCGCTCCTGCAAAGCTCTAGAAAATGCCGGGCCGTGGGCGTGACGGCATCCTCCAGCACCGCCACCGCCGTCCCGACCACCAGGCGCTCATCCAGCTCATCGAGCGGCACGAACGCCACCCCGGTACCGCTGTAGCGACACACCGCATCCGGCAGCAACGCCACCCCCAGCCCACCCTCGACCAACCCCAGAATGGTCTGCACCTGCACCGCTTCCTGAACAACGGGCGGCTGGATACCGGCCGCCTGGAAGGCATACTGCGTCAACGCATACATACCCGGCACCCGGCTGCGAGAATGGACGATAAAGGGTTCCTCACCCAGGTCGGCAAGCCGCAACCCCACCCGCCCAGCCAGCGGCGAGTCTGCACTCACCGCCAGCACCATGCGCTCGCGTTGCAACAGGGTGACTTTCGCCGCAGTCGGCTCCAACACCGGAAACCGCACCAACGCCACATCCAGGGAGTGCTCGCCAAGCCTGCGCAGCAAGTCGCTGGTGGTCGACTCCTCGATCTGCAACGCCACCGCCGGGAAACGGGCACGGTAACGGCGGATGATCCCGGGCATCAGCGAGAACGCCGCCGAGCCGACAAAACCGACCCGCAAGCGCCCCTGCTCGCCGCTTTGGCCCTCGCGGGCAGCGCGACGAATTTCATCGGCGAAGAACAACGACCGCCGTGCATGCCCCAGCACCGCTTCGCCCGCCGGGGTCAGCTTCAAGCCCGAGGGCAAGCGCTCGAACAACAACACGCCAAGTTCGCCCTCCAGCTTCTTGATCGAAGTCGACAACGGCGGCTGGGCCATGTGCAGTTGCTCGGCGGCACGATGAAAATTGAGGGTCTGGGCCAGCACCAGCATTTGCTTGAGTTGACGTAGTTCCATACTGCCTCTGTCGGGCCATCAGCCCTGTGTATCGGTCGATCCGGATCCGGTATTGGACGCCCGCGTCCGGCGGGAGAATGATGAGGTGACACTGACTACGTTGACGGGAAACACTCATGGGCCCACTTGCAGGCGTGAAGATCATCGAGCTGGCCGGCATCGGCCCCGGCCCCATGGCGGCCATGATGCTCGCCGACCTGGGCGCGACGGTGCTGCGCATTGAGCGACGCGAGGCGGTGGAGCTGGGGGTGAAGAAGCCCCTCAAGTACAACCTGCTGTTGCGCAACCGCCAGGCCATTGCCCTGGACCTCAAGGACCCGCAGGCGGTGGCGCTGGTCAAGGAACTGCTGGCCGACGCCGACGGCCTGATCGAAGGCTTTCGCCCCGGCGTCACCGAGCGCCTGGGCCTGGGCCCGGAGCAGTGCCTGGCGATCAACCCGCGCCTGGTGTACGGGCGGATCACCGGCTGGGGCCAGACCGGCCCGCTGGCCAAGGCGGCCGGCCATGACATCAACTACATCGCCCTGACCGGCGTACTCAACGCCCTCGGCCGCAAAGACCAGTTGCCCGCCGTGCCCCTGGCGCTGCTGGGCGACATGAGCGGTGGCGCCCTGTACCTGACCATCGGCATGCTGGCCGCGATACTCGAAGCCCGTGGCTCTGGCCGGGGCCAGGTGGTGGACGCCGCCATTGTCGATGGCGCGGCCTCCATGGCCACGGTGTTCTACGGCCTGGTCGCGGCGGGTAGCTGGACCCCCCGGCGCGGCAGCAATGTGCTGGATTCCGGTGCGCACTTTTATGATGTGTACCCCTGTGCCGATGACCAGTTGATATCCATCGGCCCCATCGAGGGCCGCTTTCATGCCGAGCTGCTGCGCCACCTGGAAATCGATCCGCAGCAGATTGGCGAACAGAACGATCCGCGCAACTGGCCCGCCGCCCGCACGCTGTTTGCCCAAGCCTTCGCCCGGCGTACCCGGGCGCAGTGGTGTGAACTGCTCGAAGGCACCGACGTGTGCTTTGCCCCGGTGCTGTCGTTCAGCGAGGCGCCGGAGCATGCACACCTCAAGGCCCGTGGCACCTTTGTCGAAGTCGATGGCGTGGTGCAGCCGGCGCCGGCGCCGCGCTTCAGCCGTACCCCGTCCGCAACACCCACCCCACCCAGGGCCGCCACGGTTGCCGGTGCGCAGGAAGCGCTCTCGGGCTGGCTGCCGGCCGCGCGCATCGCGCAATGGGCCAGCAAGGACGTGATGGGCGACAACCCGCAATAAACAACGGCGCGGGCAACCAAGGTTGCCCGCGCCCTCACCTCAGCGCTCAGGTCGCACCCGCATCATGCGCAGCGGCGTGTACACCATCACCGTCTCCCCCCGCTGGTTGACCACCTCGTTGCGCGTGCGCACCAGCCCGCGATCGGGCCTGGAACTGATGCGCTGCTCGATCACTTCGCAGCGCACCTGCAGGGTGTCACCGACAAAGGTCGGGCCCTGCATGTTCAGCTCGGCATTGAGAAACGCCATGCCCGAGGCCTGGAACGACGGCGCAACCAGGCCTTCGGCGAAGGTGTACACCAGCCCGCCCGGCACCACCCTGCCGCTGATGCCCATGCGGGCCCGATCGGCAGGCTCGGCATTGGTGAACAGCTCTTCGGTGAGCCAGGTCAGGTTGGCGAAGTTGACCAGGTCGGTTTCGGTCACCGTGCGTTTCTTGCTGTGGAAGCGGGTACCCACCGGCAGGTCGTCGCAGTAGATCCCGACCTCCAGCGACACCTGCCCAGGTTCAACGTGGCTCATGCACACACCTCAATACGACTTGGGCATGCCGAGGACTTTCTCGGCAATGAAGCACAGGATCATCTCCCGGCTGACCGGGGCAATGCGCGGGATCATGGCCTCGCGCAGGTAGCGCTCCACGTGGTACTCCTTGGCGTAGCCGTAGCCGCCATGGGTCATCACCGCGGTTTCGCAGGCCTGGTAGCCGGCTTCGGCGCCCAGGAACTTGGCGGCACCGGCCTCGACACCGCATTCTTCGCCGCGATCAAAGCGGCCAGCGGCATGAAAGGCCATCAGATTGGCCGCTTCCAGCTCCATCCAGCATTTGGCCAGCGGATGCTGGATGCCCTGGTTCAAGCCGATCGGGCGGTTGAACACTTCGCGCTCCAGCGCATAGTTCGCCGCCCTGGCCAACGCGGCGCGGCCCAGGCCCACGGCTTCGCCGGCCACCAGAATGCGCTCGGCGTTCATGCCGTGGAGGATGTACTTGAAGCCCTTGCCCTCCTCGCCAATGCGGTCGGCCACCGGTACCCGCAAGCCATCGATGAACACCTGGTTGGTGTCGATGGCCTTGCGGCCCATCTTGTCGATCTCATGCACGTCGATGCAGCTGCGGTCGAAGTCGGTGTAGAACAGGCTCAGGCCATCGCTCTTGTTCTTGACCTCTTCCAGCGGCGTGGTGCGCGCCAGGATCAACATCTTTTCGGCGATGCTGGCCGTGGAGATGAAGGTCTTGACTCCATGCAGCACGTAGTGGTCGCCCTCGCGAATGGCGCGGGTCTTGAGTTGGGTGGTGTTCAAGCCGGTGTTGGGCTCGGTGACCATGAAGCAGGTGCGGTGCTCGCCGGCAATCAGCGGCGGCAACATGCGCAGCTTCTGTTCCTCGCTGCCGAACTCGACCACCGGGTTCAGGCCGAAAATGTTCATGTGTACCGCCGAGGCGCCGCTCATGCCTGCGCCTGACTCGGCGATGGCCTGCATCATGATCGTCGCTTCGGTAATGCCCAGCCCCGAACCGCCATAGGCCTCGGGGATGCAGATACCCAGCCAGCCGTCCCGGGCCAGGGCCTGGTGAAATTCGACGGGAAAGCCACCGTGCTTGTCTTTTTCCAGCCAATAGTCGGCGTCGAAGCGTTCGCAGATTTTCAGGATCGCCTGGCGTATTTCCTGATGCTCCGCTAACAGGCTCGAAGCGGTGGATTGCAATGGCAGCATAAACGGCTCCGGTAGTGATTGAAGTCAGGCCTTGGGCAGCCCCTGGGGCCACAGCAATCGCACGGCCTCGCCGTCTTCGCGGTAGGCATGGCAGGTGCCGATCACCCAGGGGCGCACGGCGACTTCGCGTGGCTGGCCGCCGGCGGCGCGCAGGCTGGCCTGCGACCGGTAGGTGGAAAACAGGGTTTGCATGGCCGTGGTGGCCATGCGTTCAAGCAGTTCGGTCAGGTGGGTGCAGCCATTGGCACCGCCGACGATGTCTTTCATCTTGCGTTTGAAGCCTGCGGCGATCTTGAGCCCCAGCAGGCCCGAATAGGCGCTGCTGATCTGAGCGCAGAACGGGCTGGCCCCCACTTCGGTGGTGGCGGCGATGTGTTGGATGACCATGTCGGCATCAATGGTCATGACCAGGCGCATGTCATGGATGGTGCCGCCCTCGCCGACCGTGTGAAACGGCAGGTCGGTGGGCGCGTTGGTCAGGTCCTGCAGCCGCCCTTCGATGTCGAAGAGGCCGTCGCTGCGCTGGTAGCCTCGGCAGATGATTTCACGGGTGTGCAGCAAGGTACGGGTGAGCGCTGGCGGGGTAGTCGTCATGGACTGCTTCTCTTTGGGCCGGGTCGCACAATGGAATGCGCCGGGAACGAGCCTGCGTTCCCGGCGCGATAACGCGAGGGCTCAGAAGCCGCCGCGACCGCCACCACAGATGAGGGTCTGGCCGGTGACGTAGTCGGACTCGGGAATGCAGAACATGTACACCGAGCCCGCAGCCTCTTCAGCGGTGCCGGGGCGACCCAGGGCAATTTCGCGGCTGGCGGCGGCGATGCGGTCCGGGTGCACGCCGACCTTGATGTCGCGGCCCTCGACCTGCACGGTCTTTTCTTCGGTGGTGGGCTGGGTCAGGCGGGTTTCGATAAAGCCGAACGCCACGCAGTTGACGTTGACCTTCATGCGTCCCCACTCCTTGGCCAGGGTCTTGGTCATGCCCATGATGCCGGCCTTGGCCGAGGAGTAGTTGACCTGGCCGGCGTTGCCCTGGGTGCCCGACACCGAGGAGATGTTGACCACCTTGCGGAACACTTCCTGGCCGGCTTCGGCTTCAGCCTTGCTGGCTTCGCGAAAGTACGGGTAGGCCGCGCGCAGGATGCGGAACGGCGCCTTGAGGTGGCAGTCGAGGATCGCGTCCCACTGCTCGTCGCCCATTTTCTGGATGACGTTGTCCCAGGTGAAACCGGCGTTGTTGACGATGATGTCGATGCGCCCGAACGCTTGCAGCGCGGTCTGCACGATGCGCTCGCCGAAGTCGGGGGCCGAGACGTTGCCGATGCAGGCCACGGCATCGCTGCCCAGGGCGCGGATTTCGGCGATCACTTCATCGGCCGGGCCCTGGTCCAGGTCGTTGATGATGACCTTGGCGCCTTTGCTGGCGAATTTCAGTGCCACGCAACGGCCGATACCACGGCCGGAGCCGGTGACGATGGCAACTTTTCCTGCAAGTGTCTGTTCCATGGAGCCTGTCTCTTGTTTTCGTTGAACGGGAGGGGGTGATTACTGCTTGCCGTACAGGGTGACCACGCAGGCGCCACCCAGGCCGAGGTTGTGTTGCAGGCCGTGCTGCAGGCCTTCGACCTGGCGCGCGCCGGCGCTGCCGCGCAGTTGATGGGTCAGCTCGTAGCACTGGGCCAGGCCCGTGGCACCCAGGGGGTGGCCCTTGCACAGCAGGCCGCCGGACGGGTTGGTGACCACGCGACCGCCATAGGTGTTGTCGCCGTCGAGGATGAATTTTTCGGCGCCGCCCTGCGGGCACAGGCCCAGGGCTTCATAGGTGAGCAGTTCGTTGTGGGCGAAGCAGTCGTGCAGCTCGACCACGCGGATGTCCTGCGGCCCCACGCCGGCTTGCTCGTACACCGCCCCGGCGGCGCGCTCGGCCATGTAGGCGCCGACAAAACCGGTCATGGTCTTGGGCTCGAAGGACTCCACCGGGTCGGTCACCAGCGACTGACCGAGGATCGCCACGTCACGACGCAGGCCGTGCTTGCGGGCAAAGGCCGGGGAACAGACGATCGCCGCCGCCGCGCCGCAGGTGGGTGGGCAGGCCATCATGCGGGTCATGACCCCTTCCCACATCAGTTGGTCGTTCATCACCTCTTCGGTGCTGACCACTTTCTTGAACAGCGCCAGGGGGTTGTTGGCCGCGTGGCGGCTGGCCTTGGCGCGGATCGCGGCAAAGGTGCTCATCTGCGTGCCGTACTTGCGCATGTGCTCGCGCCCGGCGCCACCGAAGGTGATCAGGTTGCGCGGAATATCACCGGCATCAGCACACAGTTCATCCTGGATCGGCAGGTAGTCGCCCCGTGGCAACGGGCGGTCGTCGAAGTTGGAGCGGGTCGGCCCCGGGCGCATCTGCTCGAAACCGACGGCCAGGGCGCACTCGACCTGACCGCTCTGCACCGCCGCGCGGGCCAGGTACAGGGCACTGGAGCCGGTGGCGCAGGCATTGTTGACGTTGAACACCGGAATAGCGGTGCGGCCTACCCGGTACAGCACGGCCTGGCCGCACGTGGTGTCGCCATAGACGTAGCCGGCAAAGGCCATCTGTACCTGGTGGTAGTCAAGGCCGGCATCGGCCAGCGCCAGGCGCACGGCTTCGGCGCCCATGTCGATGTAGCTGGGGCTGGCGCCGGGCTTGCTGAAGGGGATCATGCCGACCCCGGCTACGATTACGTTTTCGCTCATGGTGGTGTGTCCTGACGGGTGAAAAAGGAGGTTGGAAAGCGCGGCCCGGCTCACGAACCAAGCTCAAGGCCCAGTCTCAAGGCCCGGGTCTTGATGGCGGCGAGGGCCAGGCGCGCGTCGTTCGGGTCCCAGCGCTGCTGCGCGCTGCCCAACACCGGCTCAAGCCGTTGCTCAAGCTGGCTGGTGGCAAAAATCACGCTCAGCAAGTGCTGTTGCTGCAGGGCCTGGTCCAGGCAGGCCTGGCCCCTGCCCGCCTGCCCCAGAAGATTGGCGCGGGGCACTCGCACGTCGGCAAGGCCGATAGCCGTGCCGCCAGCGTCCAGGCCCGGACGGTCGCGTTCGACGACGATCAGGCTCAGGCCTGTGTCGCCGCCTTCGCCGTCGATCTGGCAGGCCAGCAGCAACAGGTCAAAGTCATCGCCATTGCCAACGACGCAGGCGCTGCCGTGGATGCGGTAATGATCATGTTCGTGGTGGGCGCGGGTCCGGACTTCGCCATCGGCGCTGTCGGGATCGGCCCAGGCCAGGGCGAGGACCAGCTCACCGCTGCAGATGCCCGGCAGCCAGCGCTGCTGCTGCTCATCGGTCGCAAGGCGGGCGATGCAGGGGGCGACGATGTCCGAGTGCAGCGACAAGGCCTGGTCATGCAGACCTGCACGGGCGAATTCTTCGCGGATGATCGCGGCATGGCCGAAGTCACCGCCACCGCCGTACTGGGCCGGCAAGGTCACGCACAGCAAGCCCTGGTGACCGGCCTTCAACCACAGTGGGCGGTCCGGCGCGCCGTTGCCCTGG
The DNA here is from genome assembly GCF_035581345.1 of Pseudomonas sp. JQ170C. NCBI lineage: Bacteria > Pseudomonadati > Pseudomonadota > Gammaproteobacteria > Pseudomonadales > Pseudomonadaceae > Pseudomonas > Pseudomonas sp. JQ170C. The sequence goes on along the minus strand of NZ_CP141608.1, from coordinate 2,845,068 downwards.
TGCGGCAGGTAATCACGCTGCACAAAGCGCCGCACGGCGGTGCGAAACAGCTCGTGATCTTCGCGGTAGAGCGTGCGCTGTGCATCCATACGAAAACCTTTGCCCGCCACAAGATTGCAAGAACGAAACGGTAAAAACCCGTTTCAATGTGTTGCAGCAATCGTTGCATGGGGGTTGGGTGAGCGAGAGCCACCCTCACCGGGTGGGCCGGTATCCAATGCCCTGCGGCGCGAACAATAATCGGGCTCGACCTGGGGTGCAGACGATGGTCGCGTGCCCCACCGCTCATCTGCCACCCGTGGCAGTATGCGGCCCCAGCAGAATAATAATTTGATCGCCTGCGCCGGGCTCCTCGCGCGGCAGGCGGCAGCAGCGGAGGTTTTCAATGCCAGTTCAGCGGGACGAGGTTGCCATTCCCAAAACCACCTCGACCAAGTACGCCAGCCCAAAATCCGCCGACAGCCATTTGCCGCGCCTGCGCCTGCTCGAGCAGATGGCCAATACCGACACCACCCGCCTGATCCTCATCCGCGCCGCCGCAGGGTTTGGCAAGACCACCCTGCTGCAGCAGTACCGCGAGCGCAGCCTGGCTGCCGGCAAGCAGGTGCTGTGGGTCAACCTCGAGCCTGCCGACAACGACCTGCCGCGTTTTCTTCGCATCCTGGCCAGCGGCCTTGCCGCGTGCCTGCCGGCCAGCATCGAAGACGCCCTCGTCTGCGGCGTCGACGCGCTGCTGGAGCAGATTGCCGCCTGCACGCAGCCCTTTGCCCTGCTGCTCGATGAAGTCGAGGTGATCCAGAACAGCGAAGTCCTGGAGTTTTTCCAGCAGTTGATTGAACAGTTGCCCGCAGGCTGCGTGCTGGTCATGGCCTCTCGCGCCGCCCCGGCCATTGGCCTGGGGCGCATCCGGGCCCGGGGCCAGTTGCTGGAAATCAAGCCCGCCGATTTGCGCTTCACCCCTGAAGAGTCCATGGCGTTCATTCGCGACAAGCGCCAGATCCCCCTGCGCGACAACGAACTGGCCACCTTGTACCGCTGCACCGAGGGCTGGATCGCCGGCCTGTACCTGGCCAGCCTGTCGCTCAAGGATCGCGAGGACCATGGCGCGTTCATTGCTTCGTTCTCGGGCTCGAACCTGGAGCTGGCCGAATACCTGACCGAAGACATCCTCATGCGCCAGAGCGAGGACTGTCGCCTGTTCCTGATGCAGACCAGCATCCTCGACCAGTTCTGCGTGCCGCTGTGCCAGGCCGTGACCGGACGCAGCGACAGCGGCGCGATGCTTGAGCACCTGGATCGCAGCAACCTGTTCCTGGTGCCGGTCGACAGCCAGCAGCAGTGGTTTCGCTACCACCACCTGTTCGCCAGTTTCCTGCGCCATGCCCTGGAGCGCCTGCACCCGACCATGGCCAAGGGCTTGCACGAAACCGCCGCCCAGTGGTTTTTCGCCAACGAGCAACCGATCCCGGCCATCGAGCACCTGTTCAGCGCCGGTTTGCACGACGAAGCCGCCAGGCGCCTGAACCAGCACATGGACACCCTCATCAACAGCGGCCGCACCCGCCTGTTGCTGCGCTGGCTCGACCGCATCGACCAGGAAACCCGCGATGGCTACCCCTACCTGACCAAGTCCTATGCCTGGTTGCTGGCTACCACCACGCGCATGAAAGACGCCCTGCTGGTCGCCCAACGCCTGGAGCGGGTCTGCGGGCCACAGTACGCCTATGTGACCCGGGTGCTGCATTGCCTGCAACTGGGGGCGACCGATCACGCCGAAGCCTGTTGCACCCTGGGCCTCGAACTGCTCGGCCAGATGCCCGCCGATGAGGTCAACCTGTACATGGTGCTGGCCAGCTCGGTGGCCCAGAACCTGGTCGCCAACGGCCGCTACGATGAAGCCCGCAGCCTGTTGTCGACGGCGCTGCAGCGCAATCCGCACATCAACGTCAGTTTTTTGCGTCATACGTTCAGCGTCAACGAAAGCATCCTCGACTTGATCCAGGGGCGTTTGAGCAACGCCCTGGTGCGCATGCAAGGCACCGTCGATGCACCGCTGGGCAGCAGTCAGCGCAAGTCCCATGAAGCCAAGCTGTCGCTGGATATTTTCTACGGCCTGCTGATGTACGAAGTCGCTGCCTTCGACCAGGCCGAAAAGACCCTGACGCGCTGCCTGTACTTCGCCAAGCAGGTGATCTCGCCGGAAAACCAGATCGTCACCCATGTGCTCACGGCGCGCATTGCCTACAACAAGGGCGATCGCACCACCTGGATGCGCTGCCTGGTGGAGCTGGAGCAGATCGGCCAGCAGGTCGGCTCACGTCGCCTGCAGTGCTCGGCCTGGCTCGAACGCGCGCGGGTGGCGATGCTCGAGCAGCGCCTGGATGTCGCCAGCCAGGCGCTGCACGCCGCCGACCAGAACGGTGACTGGGACCGCCCCGATTTCATCCGCTTTGCCAACGAGGTCGATACCCCCAGCATCGCTCGCCAGCGCCTGCGCATCGTCCAGGGTGAAGGCGCGCAGGCGGCCCAGGCCTTGCGTACGGCCATCGAACAAGCGCGGCACTGGCAGCATGTGCGCCGCGAACTGAAGCTGCACATCCTGCTGGCCATGGCCCTGGACAGCCAGCAGCACGCGCAGGAGGCCTTCCAGGCGCTCAACGATGCCTTGCGCCTGGCCAGCCACGAGGGTTTCCTGGCGACCTTCATCGAGGAAGGCGAGCGCCTGGCCGGCCTGGTGCAGCGCTGGGCCGTCAGCGGCAGGCCGCGCTGCAAGGAACTGGGCATCGAGCCCAACTTTGTCGAGGAGTTGCTGCAGTACCTGGGAGCAGAGGCCGGGGAAAGCGCAGCGGTGCACGACGACAACGGCGCCCAGAAGGTACTGACCGCACGCGAATACCAGATCCTTCAGTTACTGGCCGTGGGTCTCAAGAACCGCGATATCGCCGAGAAAGTCTTCCTGTCCGAGTTCACGGTCAAATCGCACCTGCAAAAGATCTACGCCAAGCTCGATACCAAGGGCCGCACCGAGACCCTGGCCATCGCCCGGAGCAAAGGCTGGATCGCCTGACCGGCGCCGTGCGGGGTCGCTCAACGAGCCACCCCGCACGGCCTTCAGTGGCCGTGCCGCTCCTGTAACTGACTGGCCGGAATTGCCACCAGCAACAGCACCGCCCCCATCACCAGCACAACGGCGATGACGTCGAAGGCCAGGTACAAACTGCCGGTCGCCGACTTGATCGCCCCCACCACCACCTGGCTGATCACCCCCGCCAGGCCGCCGATGCAACTGATCACGGCAATGCCCACCGCAGCGGCCGACGGCGTCAGCAGCGCCGGGGGGATGGTCCAGAACAGTGACAGCGAGGCCAGCGCCGACGCCGCTCCCAAGGTCATCAGCGCCACCGAGAACCCCAGGTGCCCCTGGGCCGGGCCCAACAGCGCAAAGCAGCCGGCGCTGACCAGGACCGGCACCGCCACATGCCAGCGTCGCTCCAGGCGCTTGTCGGAGCTGCGCGCCAACAGATACATGCCCACCAGCGCCAGCAGGTACGGCAGGCTGGCCAGCGAACCGATGGTCTTGAGGTCGTCGACGCCAAAGCCGCGGATCAGCGTCGGCATCCAGTACGACACGGTGTTCGAGCCGCTGTAGAGGCAGAAGAACACCAGGCCGGCGATGTACACACGAGGGTTGCGCAACACTTCACCGAGGGTCGCCCGGGCCGTGTCGGCGCCCTGCCCCTGCGCCAGGGCGTTGCTCAGCAGCTGCTTCTGCCGGGGCGTGAGCCAGCGTGCATCCGCCGGTTTGTCGACCAGCCAGAACCAGCCGAACACCCCCAGCAGTATTGCCGGAATGCCTTCGACCACAAACAGCACTTGCCAGTCGCGCAGCCCCATCCAGCCATGCAGGTGGGTCATGATCCAGCCGGCCAGCGGGCCACTGACGACCCCGGCGATCATCGCCGCCATCAGGAACACGGCGGTGATGCGGGCGCGCAGGGCCGGTGGAAACCAGTAGGTGAGGTAGAGGATCACGCCCGGGAAAAACCCGGCCTCGGCCACCCCGAGGAAGAACCGCGCGACGATAAGCTGGTTGGCCGTGGTGACGAAGGCCGTGGCCACGGTCACCAGCCCCCACAGCACCATGATCCGCGTCAGCGTCGCGCGGGCGCCGATGCGTTGCAGGTACATGTTGCTCGGCACCTCGAAGAGGATGTAGCCCAGGTAGAAAATTCCGGCGCCAATGCCATAGGCGGCATCGGTGAGGACAATGTCCTCGGCCATGCGCAGCTTGGCGAACGACACATTGAGGCGGTCGATGGTGTTCAGGCCGTAGGCCAGGAACAGGTACGGCAGCAGGCGCAGGATGACCTTGCGAAACACCTCGCGGGTTTCCAGGGCGTCTGCGTCGGTTGTGGCGGGTATCGCAACGGCGTCGTTCATGGTGCTCTCCTTGGCCGGCTGCAGGGCCCGGCGGGGGGCGATCGGGGGGGACGGTGCGGGATCGCGGGGCAAGCCCGCTCCTACCGGCCCCTGGGGCGCCTGTGGGAGCGGGCTTGCCCCGCGATGGATCGTGAATCTGCACCTGGATGTGCACGACTCAGGGGGCGGTCGCGGGGCAAGCCCGCGCCTACAGGGACTGCATCCGTTCGCTGTAGGCGTGCAGGTGGTGGTCGTCGTCACCCAGTTGCCGGGCGACCATCAACAGGTGCTTGGCGTGGTGCGACAGCACGTATTCCCAGGTCAGGCCGATGCCGCCGTGCAGCTGGATACCCTGGTCGGCGATGTAGCGCGCCGCCCTGCTGACGATGAACTTGGCGGCGGTCAGCGCGCGGCTGCGCTCGTCGCTGTCGGGGGCGTCGGCAAGGCAGGCCGCGAGCATCGACATGGAGGTGGCCTGGTCGAGTTCGATGTGCATGTCGACCATGCGGTGCTGCAGCACCTGGAACTTGCCGATCGGCTGGCCGAACTGCTTGCGGGTCTTGAGGTAGTCCAGGGTCAGGTCGCAGGCGGCGCTCATGCTGCCCACCGCTTCCGCGCATTGCGCTGCAATGGCCCGCCCCTGCTGGTACTGCAGCGCCGGCAGCGCTGCGCCCGGCTCGCCGAGCAAGGCGCCAGCGCTGATGTGCACCTGCTCGAGCAGTACGTCACAGGCTTTGCGCCCATCCAGGGTCGCGTACTCGCGCAGGGACACACCCGGGCTTTTCGGGTCGACCAGGAACAGGCTGATGCCGGTTCGGTCACGGCTCTCGCCGCTTGTGCGTGCCGACACCAGCAGCAGGTTGGCGCTGTGCCCTCCCACCACCACGGCCTTGCGTCCATCGAGGGTCCAGCCGCCCTGTGTGGTGCTGGCGCGGGTCTGTACATCGTGCAGCTGGTAATGGCTTTGCGGCTCTTCGAGGGCCACGGCCAGTTGCAGCGAGGCCGCGGCCACCTGGGGCAGCAGTTCGCTTTTTTGCGCCTGGCTGCCCAGTTGCTCGACCAGGCCACCGCCGAACACCACGGAGTACAGGAACGGCTCCAGGCACAGGCCGCGACCCAGCTCCTGGGCCACCAGCATCAGGTCCACGCCGTTGCCGCCAAAGCCGCCGTAGGCAGGGTCGAAAGGCACCGAGGTCAGGCCCAGTTCCCCCAGCTGCTGCCAGAAGGCATAGCTGAAGCCGCGCGCGCTGTGCAGGTGCTGTTCGCGCTGCTCGAAGCCATAGGTATCGCGTACCAGGCGGGCAGCGGTGTCTTGCAGCATCTGCTGCTCTTCAGTCAATTTGAAGTCCATGGCCTGCCCCTTAGAGTTCGAGAATCATCTTGGCGATGATGTTCTTCTGGATTTCGTTGGAACCGCCATAAACCGAGGCCTTGCGCATATCCAGGTACTGGCAGGTGGCGGTGGCGCTGTAGTCGTTGTGCAGTTGATCACCGGCATGCCCGTACCCCAGTTCGTTTTCCAGGAACGGCACGGCGTAGGCCCCGACCGCCTTGGATTGCAGGTAGGTGATGGCCTGGCGGATCTCGGTGCCCTTGATCTTCAGGATCGAGCTTTCCGCGTCCGGCACACCGCCGTCGCGGGCAGCGGCCAGAATGCGCAGGTTGCTCATGTCCACGGCCATCAGCTGCATCTCGACTTCGGCGATCTGGGCACGAAACTGCGCGTCCTCGATCAGGGGTTTGCCGTTGCGCAGCTCGATGTTCGCCGCCTGCTTGAGGCGCTGGAGCATGGCCTTGGCGCTGCCGATGCCGGCGATGGTGGTGCGTTCATGGGTCAGCAGGTACTTGGCGCAGGTCCAGCCTTCGTGCTCGCGGCCCACCAGGTTGCCAACCGGCACCCGGACGTTATCCAGGAACACCTCGTTAACGTGGTGGCCGCCATCGAGGGTGATGATCGGCCGCACGGTGATGCCCGGCGATTTCATGTCGATCAACAGGAACGAGATGCCGCGCTGGGCCTGGGCCTGGGGGTCGGTGCGCACCAGGCAGAACATCCAGTCGGCCTGGTGGGCGGTGGAGGTCCAGGTTTTCTGGCCGCTGACCACGTACGTGTCGCCCTCGCGCACCGCGCGGGTCTGCAGGCTGGCAAGGTCAGAGCCGGCACCGGGCTCGGAGTACCCCTGGCACCACCAGTCTTCGCAGTTGAGGATACGCGGCAGGTAGTGGGCCTTCTGCTCGGGCGTGCCGAACTTGATGATCACCGGGCCGACCATATTGACGCCGAACGGAATGATCCGCGGCGCACCGGCCCGGGCGTACTCTTCGTCGAAGATGTGCTTTTGCACGGCGCTCCAGCCGGTGCCGCCATGCTCCACCGGCCAGCTGGCCGCCAGCCAGCCCTGGTTGTTCAGGGTGCGCATCCAGGCCACGCTGTCGGCCTTGGAGACGCTTTTGCCATGGCGCACGCGTTCGGCCAGGTCCTTGGGCAGGTTCAGCTCGAGAAACGCGCGCACCTCGTCACGAAACGCGAGTTCGTCGCGCGTGAAATGGATATCCATTTGATACCTCGTTCAGTTTTTTTGCTTGATACAGGCAGGGGGAGACCGCCGCAGGCCTGAGCACTGCGGCGGCTTGAGGCAGTTATTGATCGAAGACGATGACCGAGCGGGCCAGCTCGCCGCGACGCAGTTCGTCGAAGGCGTCGTTGATCTGCTCGAGCTTGATGCGCTGGGAAATCATTTCGTCGAGCTTGAGGCGGCCCTGCATGTAGAAGTCGGTCAGGCGCGGCAGGTCGACCGGGAAGCGGTTCGAGCCCATGAACGAACCCTGGATGCGACGCTCGTGCAGTAGCAGTAGCGGGTCGATGTCCAGCTTCAGGCCCGGCTTGATCATGCCGATGATGGTCGCGCAACCGCCACGGGCGAGCATGGTGAAGGCCTGTTCGGCGGTTTGCTTGAGGCCGATGCACTCGAACGAATGGTGTACGCCGCCACGGGTCAGCTCCTGTACCTGCTGCACCGGGTCGCCGTGCTTGGGGTTGATGACATCGGTGGCACCGAACTGCCTGGCCAGTTCCAGCTTCGAGTCCTGCATGTCGATGGCGATGATGCGCCCGGCGCCTGCCAGTGCTGCACCGTTGATGGTGGCAAGGCCGATGCCGCCGCAGCCGATCACGGCCACCGTCTCGCCGGGGCGCACCTTGGCGGTGTTGAACACCGCACCGGTGCCGGTAGTGACCGCGCAGCCCAGCAGCGCCGCACGGTCCAGCGGCATGTCGCGGCGGATGGCGACCAGCGCGTGCTCATGCACCAGCATCTGCTCGGCGTAGGCCGACAGGTTGATGAACTGGGTCATCGGCTTTTGTACATAGGTCAGGCGTGGCTCTTCATCCTTGCCACGCTTGGTGTCGGGCGACACGCACAGCGACAGGTGACCGGTGACGCAGTGTGCGCAGTGGCCGCAATAGGCCGACAGGCAAGTGACGACGTGGTCGCCCGGCTTGACCGTGCGCACCAGCTCGCCCACCTGCTCGACAATACCGGAGGCCTCATGGCCCAGCACCACGGGGGCCGGGTGCGGGTACAGGCCGTCGACAAAGTGCAGGTCCGAATGGCACACGCCGACCGCGACGGTGCGCACCAGCACTTCGTGCGGGCCGGGTTTGCTGATGCCCACGTCCTCGATGGTCAACGGGGAACCTGGGGTATGGAATACGGCAGCTTTCATCTTCTTGTTCTCTTTATTGAGTGAGCCGGACAAGTGCGAGGGTGGTTCAGCGCTTGATCAGCGACCCCACCAGCTGGCGGACCGGGTCGCTGTAGGGCGGGCGCATCAGGTCAGGGCCATCGGCTGCGCGCAGCACGGCCCGGGCGTGGCTGAAGGTGCGAAAGCCATCGAAGCCGTGGTAGGCACCCATGCCGCTGGCACCGACACCGCCGAACGGCAGGGTCTCGACGCCGCCATGGCGCAGCACATCGTTCACGCACACGCCGCCGGAGGTGGTGCGCTCGAGCACGAAGGCTTCCTCTTCGGCGTGGCTGCCGAAGTAGTACAGGCCCAACGGACGCGGATGGCTGTTGATGTAGGCCACCACCGCCTGGATGTCGCTGTACGGCTTGACCGGCAACAGTGGGCCGAAGATCTCGTCCTGCATGACCTTGAGGCTGTCATCGGGGTTGAGCAGCAAGGTCGGGGCGATCTTGTGGTGGGGCTGGCCGCTGAAGTCTTCATTGGCCGGGTTCAGCTCGACGGTGTGTACGCCGGCGTCGCGCGCTTGCGCCAGGTAGTCGTGCAGGCGCTCGAAGTGACGGGCGTTGATCACCGAGGTGTAGTCGGGGTTGTCCTTGAGGGTCGGGTACAGCTTGGCCACCGTCGCCTTGGCCAGGCTGATGAATTCGGCCATGTGCTCTTCGGGCACGAACACGTAGTCCGGGGCCAGGCAGATCTGCCCGGCGTTGTGCAGCTTGCCGGTGATGATCTTGCTCACCGCCGCCGCCAGGTCGGCAGAGCGCGAAATGATGGTCGGCGACTTGCCGCCCAGCTCCAGGGTCACCGGTACCAGGTTCTCGGCGGCCGCGCGCATGACGTGCTTGCCGATGCTGCTGGCGCCGGTGAACAGCAGGTGGTCGAACGGCAATGCACAGAAGGCCTGGCCGACCTCGGCGCCGCCGGTGACGATGGCCACTTCATCGTCGGCAAACACCGTGGGGAAGATGCGCGCGATCAGCGCGCTGGTGTGCGGGTTGAACTCCGACAGTTTGATCATCACCCGGTTACCGGCTGCCAGGGCGCCGGCCAGGCCGTTGAAGATCATGTTGCCGGGGAAGTTCCAGGCGGTGAGGATGCCCACTACGCCCAATGGCTGGTAGCGCACCCAGGCTTCGCCGCGGTCGGTATGGCGGGGTTCGTCGCGCATCCAGGTGGCGACCTGGCTCTTGGTGTACTTCATCGACGCCAAGGGGCTGAGCACGTCGAACAGGCGCGAGAAGTCAGCGCTGCGATGACCGAAGTCGGCGGCCAGGGCCGCGACGATATCGTCCTGATAATCCACCAGCAGGCCGATGGCGCGGTCGATCAGCTCGCAGCGCTGCTCGGCGGTCCAGGGCGCACTGGCCAGCCACGCCGCACGTTGCTTCTCCAGCACGACACGCACTTCGGCACCCCGCAGGTTTTCATTGGCACTCATGTGGTTGGGTCTTCCTTTCAAGTGGCTGTTGGGGAGCTTCCAATCGGCCGGCAGGCCGTTACACTCAGGGCACGTGCCACGATTGGAGCGGTATTCCAGTGAGCCGATACTAAGAAGGACGGGACCACCCGACGACAACCAAAGGTAGGATGCATGGAAGGTTTCTTGCGTAGTTCCAACGGACCAGAGCAGGGAGTAGCCCCGCCTGTACGCCCAGGAAAATTCCTGGTGCCAGCCACCCTCCCCGGATTGCTGGACCGTAGCGCACTGCTCCCCCCCGGCGAGCACCACCCCGGGCTGCGCCTGCTGTTGATCAGCGCCTGTGCCGGTGCCGGCAAGACCACTCTGCTGGCGCACTACCAGGCGCAGTGCCTGGAACAGGGCCGGCGGGTGTTGTGGTGCAACCTGGACCCTGCCGACAACGATCCCCGGCAACTGGCCGCCACGCTGTTCAGCGGGCTCCGGGAGCGGGGCATCATCAGCGCCGACGCCCCCGCCTTCGGGCAGCTGCCGCAATGGCTGCTCGAACAGCTTGCCGGGTGCAGCGAAACCTTCGCCCTGCTGTGCGACGAATTCGAGATCATCACCCACCCCGACGCGCTGGCGTTCATCCAGCAACTGCTCAAGGCCTTGCCCGCCCAGGCCACCCTGGGCCTCGCCAGCCGCACCCTGCCCGCGCTCAATCTCGGTCGCTTGCGCGCCCTGGGCCAACTGCATGAAGTGGACAGCGAAGGCCTGCGCCTGAGCCTCGACGAAACCAGCCACTACCTGCGCCAGTGCCATCAGCTGACGCTCACCCAGGATGACATCGCCCGCCTCTACCACGGCACCGAAGGCTGGCTGACTGGGCTGTACCTGGCCACCTTGTCGCTCAAGCGCCATGACGACCCGCCGGCATTCATCAACGCCTTCAGCGGCGCCACGCCGGCGTTGAGCGAGTACCTGGCCGAGGATGTCCTGGCCAGGCTTGACGAGCCGAGCCAGCGATTTGTGCTGCAGACCTGCGTACTGACGCAGTTCTGCCCAGCCCTGTGCGACGCGGTCACCGGGCGCACCGACAGCGCGGCGATGATCCAGGCCCTGGAACAGGCCAACCTGTTCATCACTGCCACCGATGAACAACGCCAGCAGTTCCGCTACCACAGCCTGTTTGCCGACTTCCTGCGCCACAGCCTGGCACGGCGCCACCCGGACTGGGTCGCGCAGCTGAACCGCGCGGCCGCCCAGTGGTACACCGCCGCCGACCATAGCGAAGAGGCCCTGGAGCATCTGTTCGCCGCCAATGCCATCGACGAGGCGGCCAGCCAGCTGGTGTCGCAGGTTGATCGCCTGGTGGAAAACGGCCATGCCAGCCTGATGATGCGCTGGCTGTCGCGCATCCCCGAGTCGGTGCGCGAGTTGCATCCGGGCCTGGGCGTGGCCTATGCCTGGGCACTGATCCACGCGCGGCGCTACAAGGAGGCGCTACAGGTGATGCAAAGCCCGACGCTGGCGGGCCTGCAGCATCACCTGCACTGCCTGCTGCTGTTGATCAACGACCGCGTCGACGAAGCGCTGCGCAGCAGCGAGGACCTGCTGCCGCGCCTGGCGGACGACAGCAGATCGCCCTACCGGGTGACCGCCTACGTGCGCGCCACGTGCCTGTACTACAGCGGTCGCTACGACGAAGCCCGGCAGTTGCTGGGCAGCGACCGCTTGCGCCAGGTGCAGAGCGAGTCGCCTTACCTGCGCGATGTCACCGACAGCCTGGAAGCGCTGCTGGACATCACCCAGGGCCAACTGGACAGCGGCATGAGCCGCTTGCTCGCCGCCAACCGGCGCAGCCGCGAGACCCTGACCGGCACACCGCCGGTGGGCTTCCCGGTGCTGCAGACCGCACTGTGCCTGGTGATGTACGAATCCGATGCACTGGAGCAGGCGCAGCACCGGCTCACCGAGCTGCTGCCCTATGCCCGCGAACATGCCGCCCCCGACTCACTGATCACCACCCACGTGCTGCTGGCGCGCATCACCTACCTTCATGGCGATCGCCAGGGCTGGATGCGCTACCTGGCCGAGCTTGATCAGCTGGGCCGGGTGTCGGGCTCGTCGCGCATCCTGTGTTCCAGCTGGCTGGAACGGGCGCGGGTGGCCACCCTGGAAAACCGCCTGGACACCGCCGACCATGCCATGCGTTCGGCCGAGCAACACAATGACTGGGACCGGCCGGGCATTCTGCTGACCGCCAACGATGTCGACACCCCCTACATTGCCCGCCAGCGCCTGGCGATTGCCCAGGGTGCTGTCGACCCGGATGACCTGCTGCAGGCCATGAACCAGGCCCTGGCACTTCACCAACACCGCCGTGCCCTGAAGCTGCGCCTGCTGCTGGCCATGGCCCTCGAGGCCTGCAGGCAACCCAAGCAGGCGCTGGAGCAACTGACCCTGGCCCTGGGCATCGCCAGCCCGGTCGGCTTCATTCGTACCTTCCTGGATGAGGGGGCACCGCTGGCGGCGTTGCTGGAGCGCTGGTCGGTGACCTTCCACGGCCAGGAGAGCGCCCTGGGTATCGAACCGCGCTTCGTCGCCCATTTACTGCAGCGCTGCCACAGCAGCCCGGCGCAGGAGGCCAAGGCTCAGGACATCCCGGCCAATGCGTTGTCCAACCGCGAGCTGCAGGTGCTGCGCATGCTGGCCCTGGGGTATCGCAACCGCGAAATCGCCGAGAAGATGTTTTTGTCCGAGCTGACGGTGAAGTCGCATTTGCGCAAGATCAACACCAAGCTCGGCGCCGGTGGGCGCACCGAAGCGGTGTCGATTGCCAGGACCCAGGGCCTGCTCGACTGAGGCGCCGGCTCAGGCCGCCAGCGCCGCGTCGATCAGATCGAGCAACTGGCGGTGCAACGCCGCCAGGTCGATGCCGCTGGGGTCAAGCAGGTACTGCAGCATCGAACCGCGCAAGGTGCCCAGGATCAGCACGGCGCTGGCCTGGGGCTGCACATCGGCGCGGATCTCGCCGTTGGCAATGCCCGCCTCGATGCAATCGGCCAGGTGCTGCTGCACCGTGCGGTTGTACTGCGCCAGGATCGGCGCGGTTTCCGAATCCTGGGTGACTGCCTCGGCCATCAGCGACAACAGCGCGCGGCTGTTGACCCAGTCGCTGTCGTTGCGCCCCAGGTAAACACTGACAAAGCCCTTGAGCGCATCCAGGCCAGGGCGCCACTTGGGCGCCTCGACCTGCACCAGGCTCATGAAGTTGCTGTTGACGTACGCCGCCAGGGCCCGCAGCAGCCCGGCCTTGCTGCCAAAATGGTGAGTCGCCAGGCCCCGGCTGTAGCCCGCCTCCTCGCCGACCTCGGACAGGGTCATGCCGACCCAGCCCTTGCGCGCAACAATCTGCCGCGCCGCCTGCAACAAGCGCTGTTCAGCCTCGCCTCGACGCTCGGCCTGGGTGCGGCGCGAACCGCCGTGGAGTGTTTTTTCTGCCGGTTCCATCGGGTCGTTCCTTAGTCACCTGTAAAGACGGGTTGGCGCCGCTCGGCCATGGCGCGGGTGCCCTCGGCAAAGTCGGCGCTGACGATCTGCCACTCCTGCTCGCTGGCCTCGCGGTCGATGACCGTGTCGACGGCGTCGGCCAGGCCCATGCGCAACGTCTCGCGGCTGGACATCACCGCGCGGGGCGCGCTGGCGGCAATTTCCTCGGCCAGGGCCCGGGCCGCCTGACGCTCCTGGCCGGGCTCGGCCAGCACATCGGCAAGGCCGATACGCACGGCCTCGCGGCCATCGATACGGCGGCCAGTGGCAATCAGCAAGGCGGCCATCTGCGGGCCCACCAGGCGCGGCATGGTAACCGAAATGCCGAAGCCTTGATGAATCCCCAGGCGGTTGAAGTTGGCCGAAAGGCGCGCTTTTTCGCTGGTAACGCGAAAATCGGCGACCAGCGCCAGGCCCAGGCCGCCGCCTATCGCGGCCCCCTCGACGACACAGATCAGCGGCTTGCGGGTACGAAACAGGCGCACCGCCGACTTGTAGACCCGCCGCGGGTACTGCGGGTCGCGCTGGTCGGCCCCGGAAAAATCGGCCCCGGCGCAGAACACCTTGCCTTCAGCCACCAGTACCGTCACCCGGCAGGCGGGCAACTGATCGAGGTAGTCCAGGGTCTCGGCCAGGTCGTTGATCAGCTCGGCATCGAAGAAATTCAGCGGCGGGCGGCTGAAGCTCAAGGTGGCGACATGCCCTTGAAGTTCCAGGGTCAGGCCGCGGCCTGGAGTAAACGTGCTCGGGATCGACATGCAGGCTCCAAAAGATCACAGGGGGTAAGTGGGCGGCTATTGCTTCACGGCCCGGGATGCTGCTAGCGTATTTACTTGTTGGGCGTTCAGCAAGTTAAAAACAAGAGCCCTGCCCCTTCAATCACATGAGCACATTGTTATGCAGGCACTCGATATTCGACCCTGTCACCTGGACGCCAAGGCCGAGGCCTTGCGCGTCGAGGTCCGCCGCTTTCTTGCCCAGGCCCTCAAAGACCTTCCCGCCGCCGAGCGGGCCAAAAACTGGAACGGGGCCGACAGCGCCTTCAGCCGCCAGCTCGGCGAGCGCGGCTGGCTGGGCATGACCTGGCCCAAGCGCTACGGCGGCCATGAGCGCAGTGCGCTGGAGCGCTATGTGGTGCTGGAAGAGCTGCTGGCGGCCGGCGCCCCGGTCAACGCCCACTGGATTGCCGAGCGTCAGTCGGGCCCGTTGCTGATGAAGTTTTCCCCTGAGGTGCTCGCCCCGCGCCTGCTGCCGGCCATTGCCCGGGGTGAGCTGCTGTTCTGCATCGGCATGAGCGAACCGGATGTCGGCTCCGACCTCGCCTCGGTGCGCACCCGTGCGGTGAAGACCGAGGGCGGCTGGGTCGTCAACGGCAGCAAGGTGTGGACCACCGGCGCCCAGCGCTGCGACTACATGGTCACCCTGCTGCGTACCGGGCCCAAGGAGCCCGGCAATCGTCATGGCGGCCTGTCGCAATTGCTGATCGACCTGAAAGCCCCCGGCGTCACCGTGCGCCCGATCCACAACATGCTTGGCGAGCATGATTTCAACGAGGTGTTCCTGGAGGATGTCTTCGTTGCCGACGATTTTCTCATCGGCCAGCCCGGCGATGGCTGGAAGCAGGTCGGCGCTGAGCTGGCCCTGGAACGCAGCGGCCCGGAACGCTACCTCAGCTGCACCCAGCTGTACCTGGAAATGCTCGACGCCGCCGACGCCGGCAACCCGCACCATACCGTGAGCCTGGGCCGCGTGGCAGCGCGCTATGCCGCCTTGCGGCAAATGTCGCTGGGGGTCGCCGGGATGCTTGCCCGGGGCGAGAACCCGGCAACCCCGGCGGCGCTGGTCAAGGACCAGGGCGCGCTGCTCGAACAGGCCATGCCCGACCTTGCCCACACACTGTTCGGCGATACGCGCACGCCCGGCTCCCGACTCGACCAGGTAATGCGCTACCTGACCCAGACTGCCCCGTCGTTTTCCCTGCGCGGCGGCACACGCGAAATTCTTCGTGGAATCATTGCCAGAGGATTAGGACTGCGATGAACCAGGCACTCCATCACAACGAAGGGCACGACAGCGCGCCTTCGTCACTGCAACGACTGATCGCCGACAGCGTCGAGCGTCTGTTCAACGACCACGTGACACCCCAGGTGCTGTCGCAATTCGATGCCGGTGTGCCGGCTCATGTGCTCTGGCGACAGCTGGTCGAGCACGGCTTGCCCCAGGCCCTGGTGGCACCGGTATCCGACGACAACGCCGCCACCTGGCTCGATGTCAGCCCGGTGCTGCGGGGCGTGGGTTACTGGCAGGCACCGGTGCCGCTGAACGAAACCCTGCTGGCCGGGCTGCTGTTGTCCCGGGCCGGTATCGAGGTGCCCGAGGGTGCCCTGACGGTGCTGCAGGCCGGTGCCGCGACGGAGCTGGAACTGACCGCAGCCGGGGTGCTCAATGGCCGCTGTGCCAATGTGCCGTGGGCGCGCAGTTGCCGCTGGGCGGCAGTGGCCGACGACAATGGGCGTGTTGCCCTGGTGGATCTGCGGCAGGCCCAGGTCAGCGTCGAAGCGGGCAGCAACTTTGCCGGTGAGGAACGCGATGCGCTGCAGTTCAGCGCGGCGCCCGTGGATGCGCTGGGTAGCTTGCAACTGGCCGATGTGCGCCAGCCGGTGTGGGTGTTCGGCGCCCTGGTGCGCGCGTGCATGTTGGTCGGCGCGCTGGAGTCGTGCCTCGACCAGGCGGTGGCGTACGCCAACGAGCGGGTGCAGTTCGGCAAGGCCATCGGCGCCTTCCAGGCCATCCAGCAGCAACTGGCACACATGGCCGGCGCCATCAGCGCGGCCCGTACCGCCACCGAAGTGGCCCTGTACAGCGCCAGCCAGGTCATGCAGGCCGAGCCTGGCAGCACCAGCAGCCTGGCGTTCGATGTGGCCGTGGCCAAGGTATGCGCGGGCGAAGCCGCCAGCCTAGCGACCTCGGTGGCGCACCAGGTGCATGGTGCCATTGGCTTTACCCAGGAGCACCGCCTCCACTTCGCGACCCGCCGCTTGTGGTCGTGGCGCGATGAATTCGGCAGCGATGCGCACTGGGCCCAGGTACTGGGCCAGGCGGCGATTGCGGCGGGCAGCGAAGGGTTCTGGGCGGGGTTGACGGCGCGTACGCTCTGAGCGACAAGGCCGCCCTCTCGCGGGGCAAGCCCGCTCCTACCGGGTAGGTAGGAGCGGGCTTGCCCCGCGATGCGATATGCCTGACACCATGGCGACTGCTGCGCAGTCGATCGCAGCCTCGTACCTCGGCAGCGGCTACGGTTGCAAGCCAGACCCGTAGCCGCTGGCGACAGCCTGCGATCGGCCGCGTAGCGGTCGTGATTACGCTTACACAGCATCAGCGGCTACACGGTGCCAAGTTGTTCGCGGATCAATTTCTTGTTGATCTTGCCCACGCTGGTCTTGGGTATCTCGCTCACAAAACGTACCTGGCGGGGTATCGCCCATTTGTTCAGGCGGCCGCTGTCGACGAACTGCTGCAGGTGCCGCGCCAGGTCCGGTTGCTCCATCCGCGCTCCGGCCACGCACACCACCAGCGCCAAGGGTTGTTCGCCCCATTGCGCGTCGGCAATGCCGACGACGGCTACGGCGTCGACATCGCGGTGCTGGCTGATCAGGCTTTCCAGCTCCACCGAGCTGATCCATTCGCCACCGGTCTTGATCACGTCCTTGATCCGGTCGCGAATCTGCACCACGCCACGATCGTTGATGCAGGCCATGTCACCCGTGTGCATCCAGCCACCGGCCCAAAGCTCGGCGCCCTGCTCCGGTGCATTGAGGTAGCCCTGGGTCAGCCAGGGCGCACGTACGACGATTTCGCCCAGGCTTTCGCCGTCATGGGCAACGTCCTTGCCCTGGCCGTCGACGATGCGCAGGTCGACCAGGGGCACCGGCACGCCGGCGTTGATGCGCAGGGGCAGTTGCTGCTCCATGGACAGCGCAAGGTCTTCCGCGCTCAGGCAGGTCAGGCTCAGCAGCGGGCAGCTCTCGGACATGCCGTAGCCACAGTGCACCCGGATGCCCCGGGCATTGGCGCGCGCCGCCAGGCCCTGGGTCAGGGCGCTGCCGCCCAGGAGCATTTTCCAGCCGACCAGGTCGGTGCGCCGGCCTTCCTCGCAGTCGAGCATCATTTGCAGCAGGGTCGGCACGCAGTGGGAGAAGGTCACCTGCTCTTCTCGGAACAGGCGCACCAGCTGGTTAGGCTCGTAGCGGCCGGGGTACACCTGCTTGATCCCCAACGCCGTGGCGACGTAAGGCACGCCCCAGGCATGCACATGGAACATCGGGGTGATCGGCATGTACACATCGCCCGAACGCAGCAACGGCTCCGCTGCGCAGGCGGCGAAGGTGCCCAGTTCGTTGAGGGTGTGCAGCACCAGTTGCCGGTGGGTGAAGTACACCCCTTTGGGGTTGCCGGTGGTGCCGGTGGTGTAGAACAGGGTCGCCAGTGAGTTTTCGTCGAAGTCAGGGAATTCGTACCCGACAGGGGCATCGGCCAGCAACGCCTCGTACTCGCCCAGTACGGGCAGGTCGGCGGTGCAGGTGCCGCCGTCACTCAAGCGGATAAAGCGTTCGACCGTGTTCAGCTCGCCCTTGATCTGCTCCATCAGCGGCAGGAAGTCGTCATGTACCAGCACCAGGCGGTCTTCGGCGTGGTTCATGGTGTAGCGGATCTGTTCCGCCGACAGCCGCACGTTCACGGTGTGCAGCACCGCGCCCAGCATCGGCACGGCAAAGAAGCACTCCAGGGCGCGATGGCTGTCCCAGTCGAGCAAGGCCACGGTGTCGCCGGGCTTGACCCCGGCCTCGGTCAGGACATTGGCCAGGCGCTGGATGCGCTCGTTCAGGGTGGTGTAGGTGTAGCGCAGCTTGTCGGCGTAGACGATTTCCTGGCCGGGCTGGTAGCGCACGCCCGACAGCAGCAGGCGCTTGATCAGTAACGGGTAGCTATAGGCCCCGGGGGCTGGCGGTATGACGCGGGTGTTGATCATGTGCGTGTCCTTCACAGTTGCTCGGCGTCGAGCAGGTACAGGCTGTGGCTGCCGGCCTTGACGCTGGCGCTCAGGGAGTGGATGCGCGGCAACAGACGGGCAAAGTAGAAGCGCGCGGTGCCCAGCTTGCTCTGGTAGTAGGCGCCCTGCTCCTGCTTGGCCAGGGCCACGTCGGCCATTTGTGCCCAGAACCAGGCATACAGGGTGTAGCCCAGCACGTGCAGGTACTCGACGGCCGCCGCGCCGATTTCCCTCGGCTCGCCCTGAGCGCGGTCA
Source organism: Pseudomonas sp. JQ170C (assembly GCF_035581345.1). Taxonomy (NCBI): domain Bacteria; kingdom Pseudomonadati; phylum Pseudomonadota; class Gammaproteobacteria; order Pseudomonadales; family Pseudomonadaceae; genus Pseudomonas; species Pseudomonas sp. JQ170C. The sequence continues at coordinate 2,826,646 of NZ_CP141608.1, read as the reverse complement.
AGCACCCAGGCGGTCAATTCGTCCAGGTTGGCCACGGCGGCCAGCAGCGGCGCGCTGAACTCTGCACGCGACGCTGGCAGCCCGGCGGCGTAAGCCTTGATCTGCTCGGACAGCAGCGCATAGGTTCGGCCGCCATCGGCCACCAGCTTGCGCCCCATCAGGTCCAGGGCCTGGATGCCGTTGGTGCCTTCGTAGATCTGGGTGATGCGGCAGTCGCGGATCAACTGCTCCTGGCCCCATTCGCGAATGTAGCCGTGGCCGCCGAACACCTGCTGGCCATGCACGGTGGTTTCCAGGCCCATGTCGGTCAGGAACGCCTTGGCCACGGGTGTCAGCAACGCCACCTGGGCTTCGGCCTGGCGACGCGCCTCGGCGGCTTCGCTGTACTTGGCCAGGTCCAGTTGCTGCGCCACGTAGGTGGAAAACGCTCGCCCGCCTTCGTTCAGCGCCTTCATGGTCAGCAGCATGCGGCGCACGTCCGGGTGCACGATGATCGGGTCGGCCGCCTGCTCGGTCGCTTGCGGGCCGGTGGGCGCGCGGCTCTGCAGGCGCTCGCGGGCATACTCGATGGCGTTCTGGTACGAGCGTTCGCCCAGGGCCAGGCCCTGGATGCCGACGCCCAGGCGCTCGTAGTTCATCATGGTGAACATGGCGTTGAGGCCCTTGTTCAGCTCGCCGACCAGGTAGCCGGTGGCGCCGTCGAAGTTCATCACGCAGGTGGCCGAGGCCTTGATGCCCATCTTGTGTTCGATGGAGCCGCAGCTCACCGCGTTGGCCTCGCCCAGCGCGCCGTCGTCGCCGACCATCACCTTGGGCACCAGGAACAGTGAGATGCCCTTGGCCCCGGCGGGCGCATCGGGCAGCTTGGCCAGCACCAGGTGAATGATGTTCTCGCTCAGGTCCTGCTCGCCGCCGGTGATGAAGATCTTCGTGCCGCTGACCCGGTAGCTGCCATCGGCCTGGGGTTCGGCGCGGGTACGGATCAGCCCCAGGTCGGTGCCGGCGTGTGGCTCGGTCAGGCACATGGAGCCGGTCCAGCGCCCTTCGTACATGGCCGGCAGGTAGCGGGCCTTGAGCGCTTCACTGGCATGGTTGAGCAGCGACAGGCAGGCGCCCGCAGTGAGCATCGGGTACAGGGCAAACGACAGGTTCGCGGCGTTGAGCATCTCTTCGACCTGGGCGCCGATCACCTTGGGCATGCCCATGCCGCCGAATTCCGGCGCGCCGGCCACACCCACCCAGCCATCGGCGGCGTAGGTACGGTAGGCCTGGACAAAACCGTCGGGGGTAGTCACCTGCCCGGCGTCGAAGCGGCAGCCCTGCTCATCGCCACTGCGGTTGAGCGGCGCCACCACCTGGGCAATGACCTTGCCCGCCTGCTCCAGCACCGCCCGGGCGGTGTCGGCATCTATCTGCTCGGCCAGGGCCGGCATCTGCGCCCACTGGGACGGGATGTCGAAAACTTCGTTGAACAGAAATTCCATGTCGCGCAAAGGTGGACGGTAATCAGACATGTTGCGAACACTCGACTGCTTTAGTGGTTAGAGGCTGCCCCTTGGCAGGTGCGGGGCTTGCGGCAGTGGCCCGGGCCTTGTGGTCGGGCAAGAGGAAATACGACAGCGCCGGGATCAGGATCAGCGCGCCGAGCATGTTCCACAGGAACATGAAGGTCAGCAGGATGCCCATGTCGGCCTGGAACTTGATCGGCGACCAGGCCCAGCCCACCACACCGGCGGCCAGGGTGATACCGACCAGGCCCACGACCCGGCCGGTGAAGGCCACGGCGTTTTCATAGGCCTGGGACAGCGACATGCCCTTGCGCTGGTAATGCAGCTGCACACTGAGCAGGTACAAGGCGTAGTCCACGCCAATGCCCACGCCCAGGGCGATCACCGGCAAGGTGGCGACTTTCACGCCGATGCCCATCATCACCATCAGCGCTTCACACAGCACCGAGGTGAGCATCAGTGGCAGTACCGCCACCAGGGTGGCGCGCCAGCTGCGGAAGGTGATCAGGCAGAACACCGTGACGGCCAGGTACACCAGCAACAGCATGGTGCGGTTGGCCTCGTGCACCACGATGTTGGTGGCGGCCTCGATACCGGCGCTGCCGGCGGCCAGCAGGAATTGACGGTCGTCGCTGCTGTTGGCCTGGGCGAAGCGCTCGGCAATGGCCACCACTTCATTGAGGGTGTCGGCCTTGTGGTCCTTGAGGTAGGCGATCACCGGCATCAGCGAGCAATCGTTGTTGAACAGCTCCGGGGCATTGACCGAGGCCTGCTGCGCCGCGTAGTTGAGCACGTCCTGGTTGCGCTGGATGCTGTTGAGCTTGGGGTTGCCCTCGTAGGTGCCGGCGGTGATCTGGCGCACCGCGTTGGTCAGCGACAGGGTGGTCTGCACCCCCGGGTACTGTTGCAGCTCCCAGGCCAGGCGGTCGGCCAGTACCAGGGTCTGGTAGCGCAGGCAGCCTTCGGGGGCGGTCTTGATCATCACCGCGAAGGTGTCGCTGGACAGCGCGTAGTGCCCGGTGATGTAGGCGTTGTCGCGGTTGTAGCGCGAGTCGGCATGCAGCTCGGGGGCGCCGCTGTCGAGGTCGCCGATCTTCAGTTGCAGGCTGACCCAGAAGCCCCCTGCCCCCATCAGCGCGGCGATCACCACGGCGGCGGTGGCCCATTTGCGTGTGGTAAAGCGGTCGAGCAGGTCCCAGAGCTTGCCGAAGCCGCGATGGTCGGCCGCCCGCGAGTCGATGCGCAGCGCCCGCTCGGCCGCCTTGCGACCGACACCGATGTACGACAGCGCCACCGGCATCAGCAGCAGCGAGGTAAAGATCAGCACCGCGACGCCGATGCTGGCGGTCACGGCCAGGTCCTGGATCACCGGGATGTCGATCAGCATCAGCACGGCAAAGCCCACGGCGTCGGCCAGCAGCGCCGTGACACCGGCCACGAACAGGCGGCGGAAGGTGTAGCGCGCGGCGATCTGGCGGTGGGTGCCACGGCCGATGTCCTGCATGATGCCGTTCATTTTCTGCGCGGCGTGGGACACGCCAATGGCGAAGATCAGGAACGGCACCAGGATCGAATACGGGTCAATGGCATACCCCAGCCAGGCGACGATGCCCAACTGCCACACCACGGCGGTCAGCGAGCACACCACCACCAGCAAGGTGCTGCGCACGCAGCGGGTATAGAGGTAGATGATCACCAGGGTGGTCACCACGGCCAGGGCGAAGAACAGCATGACCTGGATCAGCCCGTCGATCAGGTCGCCCATCAGCTTGGCAAAGCCGATCACATGGATCTTGTAGTGGCCCTCGCCGTTTTCGGCACCGATGGCTTCGTACTGGCTGCGCAGCTGTTCAAGCTTTTGCGAAAACGCGTGGTAGTCGATGCCGCGGCCGGTGGCCGAGTCGCGGTCGAACAGCGGCACGATGAGCATGCTCGACTTGAAATCGCGGGCCACCAGGCTGCCGACAATGTTGGCGCGCTCGATGTTCTGGCGCAGTTGCTGGATATCCTCGGGCGAGCCCTGGTAGCTGTCGGGCATCACCGGCCCGCCCTGGAAGCCCTCTTCGGTGACTTCGGTCCAGCGCACCGCCGGGCTCCACAGCGACTTCATCCAGGCGCGGTCCACGCCCTGGGCGAGGAACAGCTCGTCGTTGATATGGCGCAGGGTCTGCAGGTAAGCCGGGTCGAAAATATCGCCCTGGGTGTTCTCCACCACGATGCGCAGCGAGTTGCCCAGGCCGCGCAGCGACTCACGGTTGTTCAGGTAGTTCTGAATATAGGGATGACTCTGGGGAATCATCTTCTCGAAGCTTGGGCGCAACTCCAGGCGCGTCAGGGCCATGAAGCCCAGCACCAGGGTAACCAGCAGCATGCACACCACGAACGGCAGCCGATGGTTGAACACCAGGCGTTCGAGCAGGTTGCCGGAGCGTGCATCGAAGTCGCTGAGGTTGCGGATCACCGGCAGGGTGTCTTGTTGGATGTTGGCCATCAGGTTGTTCTCTTGTTATGGCTGCAGCGTTATTCGTGGGCCAGGGTGCGCACACCACGGTCGCCTACCAGTACCAGGTCGGACGCGGCATCGAAGGTCGCCCCGCTGACCGGGGTACGGGCCGTTTGCGTCACCGGCGTAAAGCTTGCGCCGTCATCACGGCTGACCAGTACGTCACCGGCCTGGCTCGACAGCCACAGTTGCCCGGCACGGTCCAGGCCGGCGGCGGTAATGCTGGTGGACAATCCGGTGGGCACCGCTTGCCACTGCTGACCGCCATCGTTGCTGCGGTACACATGCCCGCGCAGGCCGTAGGCCAGCAGCACGCCCGGTTTGCCAAGCGCGCCAAAGTAGGTGCCGGCGTAAGGAGTGACCAGGCGCTCGAAGTGCTGGCCATCGGCGCCGAGCTTGAGCAGCAGGCCCTGCTCGCCGGTGATGTACAGCGTGTTGTCGACTTCATTCAGGCTGGTCAGGTGCAAGGCTTGCGGGTTGTCGGTGCGATCAAGCCACGGCGTCCAGTGCTGGCCGCCATCGGTGGTGTGCAGCAGCAGGTTGAACACGCCGACGGCAAAGCCGTTGTCGGCATCGCGAAACCACACGTCCAGCAGCGGCTTGTCGGCGCCTTCGGCCACCAGCCGCTCGCCTTCCGCCACCCAGGTTGTCCAGCGTTCGTCAGCCGGCGCGGCCTGGGCCTGGGCGCGGTACCAGGCTACGACCTGCTCGCCCAGCACTCGTCCGTCCAACTGCTTTTGCCAGCTCAGGCCGCCATCGCGGCTGTGCAGGATCACCCCGTCATTGCCCACTGCCCAACCCAGCTCCGGGGTCGGGAACGTGACGGCATTGAGGTCGGCACTGACCGGCACCCGCGCTTGTTGCCAGCGGCTGCCCAGGTCATCGGAATACAGAATGTGCCCGCGCGGTCCTACCGCCACCAGCCGTGCCCCGGCCGTGGTCACATCGCGCAAGGCGCTGTTGCTGGCCAGGGCACTGGGCATGGCCGGCAGGTCCAGCACGTCTACATAAGTGGCTGCCTGGGCCGTGCCGTGCAGGGCCAGCAACGCCACCATCAGCGTGGTCCATCGCTTCAAACAATACATACCCGATCCTCCGGATCGCTCAACCAGGGGCCCGGCGTCGGGTATCGACGCCGGGCCGTTCATGGGCTTAACGAATGCCGGCACCGGCCAGCGACTCGGGCGACCACTGGGTACGCGACAGCGGCTCGATGTAGCGGATGCCGCCATAGGCACCGACCACGCCGTTGAGGTTGTAGGTGCCGCCGATCAGGTCGTAGATCATGAAGGGCGTGGCATCCGGGGTCTGCTTGTCGTAGCTCTGGCTGAGGAAGGCGAACGAGCCGCGGTACAGTTGATCACGGGCGTCGTATTGGTCCGATGCCAGAGCGATCCAGCTGTCTTCGTCCAGGTAGAAGCGGCGCTTGTGGTAGATGTGGCGGGCGCCGTCCTTGAGCTTGCCTTCCACCACCCACACCCGGTGTTTCTCCCAGCGCACGAACTGCGGCGCCAGGTGGTTGGGCGTGGTCAGTTGCTTGACGTCGGTGTGGTAGGTGAGCTGGTAGGTGTTGTACGGCACGTACATTTCCTGCTTGCCCACCAGGGTCCAGTCGTAGCGATCCAGCGCGCCGTTGAAGACGAACACGTCATCGTAGGTGCCGGAGCCGGAGGTACCCGGGTTGGGCGTGTCGTAGGCAAGGTTCGGTGCCAGCTTGACCCGGCGCTGCCCTGGCAGGTACTGCCAGGCGCTGCGTGGCTGCACCAGCGGGTTGGCGGCATCGCGCAGCATCATCGCTTCGCCGGCACGGCGGGCAGGCCCGGTGTAGCTCAGCTTCATCTGGTAGTAGGTGTCCTTGGCGCCGATCAGCTTGTTCATGTCCTCGTAGATTGGGTAACTGATGTTGGCCTGGCCGGTGGTAGACAGGGTTGGCCGGCCACTGGCGTCGACGTTCCAGGAGTCGTACTTGGCGGTCATGCTCACGCCCTGGTAGCGCAGCAGGAAGTTCCACATGGCTTCGGCGCCGGTTTGCGGAATCGGGAACGGAATGCCCGGCAGCACGTTGTCGACGGCGGTGCCGCCCTCCTGGCTGCGCGCACCGACGGCGTTCTTGCGGGTGTTGTCCAGCACCGGTTGCGGCAAGGCGACGGTGCGGTGGGTCGGGTAGACGTCGACGCGAAAGCTGGGGTAGCGCTTGAGCAGTTCAAGGGTGGTGGCGGTCAACTGGCCCTTGTACTGGTCGGCATTCTTGCCGTCGATGACCAGCAGCGGCTTTTCGCCGGCAAACGGGTCGGGGCGCATGCTTTCGCCGCTTTTGTAGCTGGCCGGTGGGGTCACCAGGCCGCCCTGGTAGGCCGGAATCGAGCCGTCGGCGTTAGCCGCCTTTTCGGCGCCGATGGCGGTCAGGCTGGTGCCCAGGCGCGCGGCCTGTTCGGTGGAAACGGCCGCCTGGGCGGTATTGAGGGCAGCCAGCGACAGGCACGTGGCCAACAGTGTGTGCACGTAGTTCATGATGATTGGTTTCCTGTTAGGTCTGTGGAAGACGGGCTCAGAATGTGGTCTTAAGGGTCAGATAAAGCGCGCCACGGTCTTCGGTAGTGGCTGCGCCGCCAGAGAAAGACGCGTACCCGCCGCCGTAGCAGGTGTAGTCCTGCTCGCCGTCCAGGGCATTGGGAGTCGTGCCATCGGTCTGGCCGTTGTTGCACGACTGGGTCTTGCCAAAGCCGTCGACGTACTTGAGGTCGACAAAATACTGGTTGAACACCGCGGCGCTGACGCCCACGGCGTAGTTGCCGGTGTCCTCGGCGCCGCCGCCCTGCACGGGTGACACACCGTCCAGGCCCACGTTGATCGACAGCGGCATGCTCATGTCGACGCCGGGTACCACCTGGTACCAGGTCGGGGTGAAGTTGACGGCGATGCCCCAGTTGTCACGGGTGGGCTTGTCGATGCCGCGGTAGCTGCTCTTGCCCTTGTACAAGGCCTCGTTGTGGCCATCGAGCTTGAGCAGGTTGCTGTAGAACAGCTCGCCCAGCAGGGTGGCGCTGTCGAACACCGGCGTATCGCCGATGGTCATCAGGCCGTTGAGGGTCCAGTGCAGGGTCTGGCCCGTGGCGCCCATGCCGTCGCCGTCCTCGGGCACGTCGTAGACCACGCCACTGCTGGCCAGGCGCGGCGGCAACAGGCCGAAACCGCCGCCCAGGCCGCCGGTACCCGGTGCACTGACAATCGCCGGAATGCTCGCCAGCGGCATGTTATGGCGGATGTTCAGGTCGCTGCCGACGCTGACGCCGGCCACGTCCTTGGACAGGCTCAGGCCATACACGTCGATGTTGTCGGCGTAGGCGAACTGATAGGTCGGGGTTTGCAGCGAGTTGTAGAGGTTGCCGACCGCGCCCTGGAAGCTGGCGGGCGGCGCGCCGAACGGGCCGCGCGATACCGTCAGGCCGCGGGCGTCGAGCCAGGCCTGGGGGAGGATTTCGGAGGTCTTGCGGTAGTAGAAGCCCAGGGTTCCGCCCAGCCACTCGGGCGACCACTTGGCCATTACGCCCCAGTCGCCGCGCTTGTCCGGGGTCAGGTCATGGCCACGGCGAATGGTGGTCAATGCCCCTCGCACCGGGATCAGCCCGGGGGTACCGGTATGGCCGAGGAGGAAGCTCTGGGCGCCCTCGCCCACCAGGTCCGAGCCGCCATAGTAGGTGCCGGCTTCAGGCAAGCGGGCTGCGTCCCAGTCCAGGAAGTACTGGGCGCCGACGGTCAGTTCCGAGTTCACCAGGAACGAGGTGGACAGCTGATTGCGCGGTACGAACAACTCTTTGGCTTCGGTGCCGGGCGAGGCCGCGAGCTTGGCCAGGTCCAGGCCCGACTGGCCATAGCTGAGCGAGTGCACCGGGTTGAGCAGGGTCTCACCCCAGAACAGGTTGTGCTGGCCCAGCTTGCCGCTCAGTTGCGAGTTCTCGCCGATGTCGGTGCGCATGAACACGAATGCATCGAGCACTTCGCCGGACGGGCCGCTGTAGTAGCGCTGGGCGTAGTTGCTCAGGTGCGGGCTGCCCAGTGGCGTGCCGGTGCCTGGCAGGCCATTGAGGCTCGGGTTGATGCCGGAGGTGTCACCGTTGCCGTTGACGAACGGGTTGGAATTGGAGCCGGTGTTGTCATAGGCCTTGTCGTACCAACTGGCGGCACTGACACGAAAGCCCATATTGCCCTGGTAGATCACGTCCAGCTCGGTGAGCAGGTCTACCCGGTTGGTGATGTTGGTACCGGCCTTGCGAAAGTTGTAGTCGCCATCGTTGTTGTTCGGCGTGGCGAGCATGCGCTTGTCGGCGCTTTCAGTGCGAACGCCGTAGTTGTACTTGACGGTGTTGTCCAGGCGCACGGCCCAGTCTTCACTGCCGGTATCGACTTCAAACGCCTGGGCACCTGGCAGTGCGAGCAGGCTGATGGCGCAGGCCAGCAGACAGCGCTGTGGCTTCACAGCACGGTGGGTGCGATGTTTTGACATTGCGATGACTCCACATATTGTTATTGTTTTTTTGCTACACCCGTCGTGTGCGGGTGTTAGTCGAGCATCCGTGCGGTAAGGCCGGCGTTAGCGGTCGAGCATGTGAATCAGGGCTTCGGCCTTGGGCCAGGGACCGAACCCCGCGGCAGGATTGAGATGACCGACTTCGCCCAGCTCCAGTAGCTGGCTGCCCCAGCCACGGGCCATGGCGCTGGCGGCTTCAAGACTTGCCAGGTGATCGTTGCTGCTGGCGGCGACAATGCTCGGGAACGGCAGCGGCGTCATCGGCAGCGGGCTCCAGCCATTGGCGCGCAGGCTGTCGGGGCTTGGGTAGTGGGCGGGCCACTGCGCCTCGAGGTCCGGCGGTGCCGCCAGCAGTGCGCCCTTGATCGGTCGCTGATAACGCGCGGCCCAATGGGCGACCATCAGTACACCGGCGCTGTGCGCGACCAACAGTACATCGCCCTCGATCTGTTCGATTTCGTGCTGGATCGCTTCGACCCGTGCTGTGCAGTCGAGGCCGTTGACCTGCAGCGGTGGCACTGAGCGGACTTTGGCCAGGCGCGCCTGGAGCAGGGTCTGCCAGTGTTCGGCAACATGATCACGCAGGCCGGGAACGATCAGGACAGTAGCGGCGGTATGCAGTTTTTCCACGTCGACACCTATGCTTCAGGACAGTCCGCTCGCGAGTGAGGTCGAGCGTTTGTGAGGCCACAGTAATCACCCCTCCTGCGGGAAGCTTCACATTGCGCGTCAGTGACTTTTCATTTGGTGACAAGGGTCAGAGCAGGCGACCGAACCGCCAGGGCACACGTCATTTTGGCCGTACCACGGGGCAGAAAATGACTTTTCATTTCACGACACACCAGCTATAAAAAGGTTCTTCATGGGTTGTCGGGGAAGTTTGGATTGAGCGGTGGCTGTGGTGGCTGTGGTGGTGGCTGTGGCTGTGGCTGTGGCTGTGGCAGCGGGGAGCTTATCCATTTTGTGTGGTGACGCCACTGGCCCCTTCCGCCCTTACGGCGGCTTACTTTTTTTCAGTCGAAAAAAAAAGTAAGCCAAAAAATTCTTGCCCCACCAGGGGCCCTGCGCTTCGCTCCGGGTCCCCTCGCTACGGTGTCGCTACGGGGCATTGCGAGCTACGACTTGCTTCGCCAAGTCTACGCTTCGCAACTTCGGCCACGGCCGAAGGCGCTTCGCGCTAGCCCCTACACGACACCTACGCTCGGCCCTTCTGGTAACGGGGCGGGTGGATCAAGATCAAGAGCACAATTCGCTGCGCTCTTGCTTTTGGACCCCGGTGGGTCAGTAAACACAGCTTTTGCTTTTGCTTTTGCTTTTGCTTTTGCTTTTGCTTTTGCTTTTTTGCTTTTGATCTTGCTTTTGATCTACCTGCCCCGTTAACCAGAAGGGCCGAGCGGAGGTGTCGTGGAGGGGTGAGTGCGAAGCACCTTCGGCGTTAGCCGAAGTCGCGAGACGTAGAGTTGCTTGCAACTCGTAGGCCGCGATACCCCGTAGCGACACCGGAGTGAGGGGACCCGGAGCGGAGCGTAGGGCCCCTGGTGGGGCGAGAATTTTTTGCTTACTTTTTTTTTCGACTGAAAAAAAGTAAGGCGCCGTAAGGGCGCAAAGGTGACTCGGCGCCGCCTTGGCAAATGGATAAGCCCCCAGCGCTCAAAGCCACAAGCCAGAAAGCCACAAGCCACAAGCCACAAGCCACAAGCCACAAGCCACAAGCCACAAGCCACAAGCCACAAAGAACATCAAAACCCGTAAATCCGAGAAGAACAAAAGTAATCCGCCGCACCAGCGGGTCACCTGATGAGACTACGTGGAAAACAATAAAATGACCGCCCTCGTACGTGCTGCAAGCTTGACCAACTACCTCGAAGTATCCCGTCACCTGGGGCTCAACCCCCATGCCCTGCTGGCCCATGTAGGCCTGAGCGCCGCACTCCTGGACGACCCCAACCAGCGCCTGCCGGTGGCCAGCGTAATTACCCTGCTGGAAGAATCGGCCCAGGCCAGTGGCTGCGAGACCTTCGGCCTGCGCATGGCCGAGCTGCGCCAACTGTCGGACTTCGGTGAAATCAGCCTGTTGCTCAGCCACCAGCGCACCCTGCGCGATGCGCTTCAAGTCATCGTCCAGTACCGCCATTTACTCAACGACGCCCTGGCCATTCATATAGAAGAAGCCGGCAAGACCGTAATCATTCGCGAAGAGGTGGTCAGCGACCTGCCTCACCGGGGGCGCCAGTCCATCGAACTGGCCATCGGCGTGATGCTGCGCCTGTGCGCTGCCCTGCTGGGGGCCCACTGGCATCCGATCAGCGCCAACTTCACCCATACCGCCCCGGCCGACTTGTCGATTCACCGGCGCATCTTTGGCTGCAAGCTGGTGTTTGGCAGTGAGTTCAACGGCATCGTCTGCCCGGCGGCCGACCTCGACACCGCCAACCCACTGGCCAACCAGGCCATGGCACGGCTGGCGCAGCGCTACCTGGACACCCTGCAGGCTGGCGGCAAGCTGTCGCTGGAACTGGAGATGCGCAAGACCATCTACCTGCTGCTGCCCATGGGCCGCGCCACCATCGAACAGGTGGCCCAGACCCAGGGCATGAATGTGCGCACCTTGCAACGGCGCCTGGAGGAAATTGGCGTGACCTTCAGCGACCTGGTCAACGGCGTGCGCCGCGACCTGGTGATCCGTTACCTGGAGAACCCCAACTATTCACTGGGGCGCATTGCCGACATGCTCGGCTATTCGATGCCCAGTTCCTTCACCCGCTGGTTCATCGCCCAGTTCGGCATGCCGCCGGCCAGCTGGCGGGCCCAGCACGGCGTGCAGATGCGCTAATTGCGTTCACAACCCCTAGTAGTCGTAGCGGTCTACGGCGCGACGCCGTTCGTTGTCATCACGCATGTCGTAGTTGGCGGTGGTCTGGATGTTGGTGTGGTGGGCCAGCTTCTGGGCAATCGACAGGTCATGCTCCTCGATCACCCGGGTGATGAAGGAGCGGCGAAAGTCGTGGGGCATGATCTTGACGCCCACCTGGGTGCCACGCTGGCGGGCAATGTAGTAGATCGCATGCTTGGTGATGCGCTCGCGGGTGATGTGGCTGCCGCGGCGAATCCGGTTGAACAGGAAGTCGTCGTCGGCTTGGCCTTCTGGCAGGTGCTCGCGACGAAAGGCCAGCCAGGCATTGAGCTTGTCGAAAGCCCAGGTGGGGGCGTACTTGATCAGTTGCTTGTTGCCCTTGCCGAGCACCTGCAGGCTGCGCTCGTTGAAATCGACCTGGGCCAGGCTCAGGTTGACCGACTCGGACTTGCGCATGCCGGTGCCATAGAGCAAGGCGATCACGGCGGCATCGCGCAATCCCTGCGGCCGGGGATCGGCGGCGCAGGCATCCATCAGTTCGCGGATCAGGCTGCGCTTGAGGTTGCGCCCGGTGGGCAGGCGTGTGCCCTGGGTCGGCTTGACCGTGCGAATGCGCAGCAACTGTTCCTGGTCGATCAGGCCCAGTCGCCAGGCTTCGTTCATCACCCCGCGCACGGCGTTGACATACAGCGACGAGGTGTTGGGGGCATAGCCGTCGGCGCGCAAGGCCGCCACCAGGGCGGTGACATGACCCGGTTCGAGTTGGTGCCAGGGCACCTCGGCGATGTCGCAATCCTCGAAGCCCAGCCGGTCGGCGGCATCCTGGAGGATGTACTTCATGGTCAGCTGGCTGGAAGGCGCCAGGCGGGCGAGGTATTGCAGCAAGGGGTTGTGCAGTGAATCGGACAAACCGGACATCCTGTAGCGCTGAGTCAAAATGACTGCATAAGGTCATTTTGACTCGAATCAACCAGGGTCAATATGACCCACATCATGACCAGGCCCTTGATAGGCAAGCGGTTTATACCTGGCACGTTTCGTGATGGTACCTCATCAGTCCTACCGGAATCGAATGAGGGCAAAATCATGGCCACCCTGTTCAGTCACCCCCGTCACCTGTTGCTGCTGTCTAGCTACCTGCTGTTGGGCGGGCTTGCCCTGTTGACCGTTGGTCTGTTGCTTGCCTACGGCTTGCAGGCGCGTCTGACTATCGCCACTCAGGTACTGGGCCACAGCCTGGTGATCCTCGGCCCGACCCTGCTCAAAGTGGGTTACGTGCTGCGCCTGGTGGCTCACCATCAACTGCACAAGGAGTGCGCCCATGCGTTGGCTTGAACAATTGCCACTCTGGCGACTGGGCTTTCGCCCGTTCTTTCTGGCTGGCAGCGCTTTTGCCTTGCTGGCCATCCTGCTCTGGGCCCTGTGGCTGGCGGGCGCGATTCGTCTTGAACCCACGGGCGGCATGCTCGCCTGGCATCGGCATGAAATGCTGTTCGGCTTTGGCGCGGCGATCATTGCCGGTTTCCTGCTGACGGCGGTGCAGAACTGGAGCGGCCTGCCAGGGCTCAAGGGCCGGCCGCTGCTGGCGCTGGTGCTGCTGTGGTTGCTGGGCCGCCTGGCGTGGTTCAGCCCCCTGCCCCTGCCCGCCCTGGTGGTCGTGCAGGCGGCGTTTCTGCCGCTGGTGGCGCTGGCACTGGCCAGGCCGATCATCCGCCGCAAGCTGCGCAACAATTACCCGATTGTCGTCATGGTGCTGCTGCTTGCCGGTTGCCAGTGGCTCGCCCTGGCGGGGCTGGTGAAGGGCGATGAGGCGCTGCAGCGGCGCGGTGCGCTGGCGGCGCTGTGGTTGATCGGGGCGTTGATGACCGTGCTGGGCGGGCGGGTCATTCCGTTTTTCACCCAGCGCGGGCTCGGCCTGGCCGCACAGCCGGCGGCCAACCCCTGGCTTGAACGCCTGACACTGGTCAGCAGCCTTGGCGTGGCGGTACTGACGGCAGCCGGGCTGAGTGATGCGCCCTCGCTGCCGATGGCCGGCGTCTTTGTGCTGCTGTGCGTTCTGCATGGGCTGCGGCTGTGGCGCTGGTACACACCGGGGGTACGCAAGGTACCGCTGCTGTGGTCGCTGCACCTGGCCTACTTGTGGTTGCTGCTGGCAAGCCTGGGCATGGCGGCCTGGCACCTGGAGCTGGGCCTGAGCCAGAGCCTGGCCAGCCATGCCCTGAGTGTCGGCGCCATGAGCGCGATGATCGTGGCGATGATGGCGCGGGTGAGCCTGGGCCATACCGGCAGGCCGCTGCAGGTGCCCGGGGCGATTGTGAGCGCCTTTGTCCTGGTGCAACTGGCGGCCATGCTGCGGATCGGCGTGGCGCCCTTCAGTCACTGGGGGCTGAGCCTGTCGGCACTGTGCTGGGTGCTGGCGTTCGCGCTGTTCGTGCGCCATTACGCGCCGATCCTCTGCGCGGCGCGGGTCGATGGCCAGCCGGGTTGAGCCGGTGCGCAGCCGGATGGGCTACAGTTGCCGGAGTCCCTTTTGCGCAGAGGCCCCATGGCATTTCACCGCCTGTCCCGCAGCCACCCACGCCTGAGTCTCGCCGCCCTCGCCGGCGTGCTGGGCGGTTGGCTGATACCGGCGAACGACTGGATCGAACACTTGCTGGTGGGCTGGAACCTCGGGGTGTGGCTTTACCTGCTGCTGATCCTGTGGCTGAGCCTGACCGCCACCCCCGACAAGGTACGCAAGGTCGCCAGCATCGAGGATGAGAACGCCGGCCTGGTGCTGTTTACCGTGAGCATTGCCGCGATAGCGAGCCTGGCGGCGGTCACCCTGCAACTGGTGGCCGGCGCCAAGCTGAACGACGGCCCTACCCTGGCGCACTACGCCTTTACCGGTTTCACCGTGGCCGGTTCCTGGCTGCTGATCGGCACCATCTTCAGCCTGCACTACGCCCACCTGTTTTACACCGCCACCGCGCAGGCGCCGCTGCTGCGTTTCACTGACGGTGAACGCCACCCCGACTACTGGGATTTCCACTACTTCTCCTTCACCTTGAGCGTGGCGGTGCAGACCTCCGATGTGGGGGTTGCCGGGCGCGAGATGCGCCGGGTGGTGTTGGCCCATTCACTGGTAGGCTTTGTGTTCAACACCGCGATACTGGGCTTTACCATCAACATGGCGGCGGCCTTGCTCAACTGACGCCTGACCTTCGAGCGCCTGCATGGCGCACCGGGCGATGCGACGGCAGGCCTGCTCCAGGCGCTCGCTGTCGAGCACCAGGCCCAGGCGCAGGTGCCCGGCCGCGCTGGGCCCAAAGGCATCGCCCGCCAGTACCGACACCCCATGCTCCTCCAGCAGGCGCTCGGCAAACGCCTGGGCGCCCATCCCCGTTTCGCGAATATCGATCATCACGAACATGCCGCCGTCTGGCGTGTGTACCCGCACGCCGGGGCAATCGGCCAGGCTCGCACAGACCCGGTCGCGTCGCTCGCGGTAGGTGTCGCGCATCTGCCGCACCTGGGGCAGGTCCTGCTCCAGCGCCAGCTGGGCCGCATTCTGGATAAAGTCCGGCAGCCCATACAGCATGCACAGCGCAAGGTTGCTCAAGTGTTCGCCCAGCACCTGGGGTCCGATCACCCAACCCACCCGCCAGCCCGACATGGCGTGGGACTTGGAAAGGCTGTTGATGGTCGCCGTGCGTTCGGCCATGCCCGGCAGGCTGGCGGGGCTGAAGTGTTCGCCTTCGTAGAGCAGTTCGCTGTAGACCTCGTCGCTGATCAGCCACAGGTCATGGTCGATGCAGATCTGTGCCAGGCGCTCCCAGGTGGCCCGAGGCAGGCTGGCCCCCGTGGGGTTGTGCGGGCTGTTGAACAACAGCGCGCGGGTGCGCGGCGTAACCCGTGCGGCGACATCGGCCGGGTCTACGCGAAAACCCTGCTCGGGCTTGACCGCCACCGGCACCACCCGGGCACCACAGGCGCCGAACACCGCCTCGTAGGTGACATACATCGGTTCGGCCACAATCACTTCGTCACCCGGATCGAACAGGCACTGCGCCACGCCGTACAGCGCACATTGCGCCCCCGCCAGTACCACCACGTTCTGCGCATCGACCGGCTGGCCGCTGTGGCGGGTCTGGTGGCTGGCGATGGCCTGGCGCAACCCCTGGCTGCCACGCACGTCGGCGTAATGGGTATGACCGGCACGCAGGCTGTCGATGGCCGCCTGGACAATCGGCTGCGGGGTGTCGAAATCCGGGTCGCCAATCGACAGCAGAAAGATCTCGCGCCCCTGGCTTTGCAGCTCGACCGCGCGGTAGTGAATGTTCCAGGCAGCAGCGCCGTCACCGGCGATACGATGGGTGAGCGCGGAATAACGCATGGCGGGTCTCCTTGACTGAACCTGGTGCGCCGATGGACTGAGCGGTTGTCTGGCCGTGTGTTTGGCCGTTGGTCTAAAAGTCTCCCAGGCAAGCATCCCAGCCGACTGCCGGTAAAAGTAGCAGAGCGGCCCAGGCCTACGGGGGGAAACTTTGCCGGCAAACGTTTGCCGTTGCCGAGCGGTGATCCGAGCCTGCTGCACCGTGACCGAGACCTGGTTCAAAGAATCGCAAAACCGTCATTGTCGCGGGCAGACACTGACGTCAGCGGTGCTATGTTTAGGGTTCTCGCAAGGCCCGACGGCCTGCACCACCTCGACCCGATCACCCTGTTGTTCACCCTACAAGGAGGCCGGCATGAACAAGCTTACGTTTCCCAACGCTTGCCAGGTAATGCGCTGGCATTTTCACCCGCTGGGTTTCGAGGCCAGCATGGACGCCCCGCGCAGCATGGTCGCCCGCCTGTTCGACCGTGCCACCGGCGAAACGCTGCTCGCCATCGCCGGCATCCCCTGCGCCACCGTCATGCCGGCAGCCGATGTCGAACGCATCATCGAGGCGGTCGAAGCCGAACTCGATGCCTTCGAGCCTTCCTGCAACCTGCGCGCGGCCGGCTGAGCGATCAACTCACCGCCATTGCTGTGCGCGCACGCTCGACATCGACAATAAAGCGCTCGGCCGGCATGGGCTGGCCGAGCAAATACCCCTGCAATGAGTCGCAACCCAGGCGCGTCAGGAAGTTCTGTTGACGGTCGGTCTCCACACCCTCGGCCACGATCCGCAAGCCCAGGGCCTGCCCCAGCGCGACAATCGCCGAGACAATCGCGGCATCGTCGCTGTCCTGCTCAAGATCACGCACAAAGCCACGGTCGATCTTCAACTCGTTGGCCGGCAAGCGCTTGAGGTACATCAGGCTGGAATAGCCGGTGCCGAAATCGTCGATCGACAGGTCCACGCCCATGTCCGACAGCTGCTGCAACACCGCCATGCTCGCATCGGCATCGCGCATGGCCGTGGTTTCGGTGATTTCCAGGGTCAGGCTGTTGGCCGGCAATTGATGCCGCGCCAACACCCGCGCCACGCTCTCCACCAGCCCGGCATGACAGAACTGAATGGCCGAGAGGTTGACCGCGATGCGCCAGTCGGCATGCCCCTGGTCAATCCAGGCACGCATCTGCCGGCAGGCTTCGTCGAGTACCCATTCGCCGATGGGGATGATCAAGCCAGTCTTCTCTGCCAGCACGATAAAGCGATCCGGCAGCAGCAAGCCATGCTGGGGATGCTCCCAGCGCAGCAGCGCCTCGGCACCGATGGGCTGGCAGTTCTGGGCATCGAACTTGGGTTGGTAATAGAGGCGGAACTGGCCCTGCTCCAACGCCACGCGCAGGTCCTGGAGCAGTTGCAGTTGCAGGCGCGCGTTGCTGTTCATCGACACATCGAAGAAGCTGTAGCCGTTCTTGCCCGCGCTTTTGGCGTGATACATCGCCGCATCGGCATTGCGCAACAGCTCATGTTGGTCTGTGCCGTTACCCGGGTACAGGACAATGCCGATGCTCGCGGAAATCTGCAGGTTCTGCTCGGCCACGCGAAACGCGCGGGAGATCAGGTTGACCTGCTTGGCCGCGACCCCCACGGCGTCGTCGGGCTCCTGCAACTCCACCAGCAACACGAACTCATCGCCACCGATACGGGCCAGGGTGTCCTGGCTGTGCAGGTGACCGCGCAAGCGCAACGCCACTTCCTTGAGCAGCAGGTCGCCCATGTGGTGGCCGAAGGCATCGTTGACCGGCTTGAAGCCGTCCAGGTCGATGAACATCATCGCAAAGTAACCGCCCTGCTCCGCCACCTTGCTGATTGCCTGCTCGATGCGATCGGCCAGCAACGTGCGATTGGGCAATCCGGTCAGGGTGTCGTGCAGGGCCAACTGGGTCAGCTCCTGGTTGGCCAGGGTCAACGACTGCGCCAGCGCCGCCGTGCGCGCCTCCAGGCGCGCATCGAGCACCGAGGTCAGCAACGCCACCGCCAGCACCGACAGGGTGGTGATCAACACCAGGTAATCCAGGCCATCACCGCTCAGGCCGCTGCCCAGCGCACCGCAGAAACTGCCTTCGGGGAAATTCGCCGCCGCCATGCCGGTGTAGTGCATCCCGACAATCGCCACCCCCATCACCACGGCAGCAACACCGCGGATCTGCCGCACATAGAGGGTTTGCTGGCGCAGCCGGAAGGCGATCCACAACGCCGCGGCCGAAGCCCCCACTGCAATCACCAGCGACAACGCAAACAATTGCGGGTCGTAGTCGATACCGGGTTGCATCAGTAACGCGGCCATCCCGGTGTAATGCATGCTGCTGATACCGGTCCCCATCACCAGCGACCCCAGCGCCAATTGCATCCAGGGCAGGCTTGGCTGACTGACCAGCCACAAGGCAAAGCCCGAAGACAGGCCGGCGATGAGCAGCGACAACAAGGTCAGGCCCAGGTCATACCCCAGCTGGATCGGCAAACTGAAAGCGAGCATGCCGATAAAGTGCATCGACCAGATCCCCACCCCCATCGCCAGCGCCCCGCCGGTCATCCACAAATACACCGCACGGCCCTTGGCCGTGGCGATGCGACCGGTGAGGTCGAGTGCGGTATAGGAGGCAAGAATGGCCACGAAGAGGGAAATCAACACCAGCGAAGAAGAGTAACTACCGTTCAGCATAAGGCCTTCCACAACCCTTGAAACCGGGCACTGCGCGGGCCCGGGAAAAAGCCGATGATTGTACTCAAGCTTTGGCGAAACGCACGGGGTTTTCGGTGGTGGGAAGGGAAAGATCAGGGGTGCCAAACGTAGTGGCGTCCTGTGCACAGCAGGGCTGTTACCAACCCTGCAGGAGTCCCTTAAACACCTTCATTCATCTGAGAATTAACGCCATGGTCGATCAGGTTGCAAACTTCATTATTCACACTAACCGAAAAACGCTGTAGGCAAAGCAAGTACGGCATTGATAGTAAACAAGCCAACCACCTCAACTTACCGATTACATTAAGCACAACAACGACCTCCCCCAGGAAGCCGCTCAACGCAAGACGTGGCGCCCCATTTAATGCGCCTACGAAAACATGTAGTACCTTTCTGAACGAAACTTCCTTTTTTACGCCCCTCCGTTGTCTTTGAGAGTCCGGACACCTAGATTCCTCAACCCAAACAACCAAACAGCCCACCACTCAGACAAAGTGCGCCCCCGTGCGCCCGGGTTCTACATGCCTATAAAAAACTTCATTCCCAACGAAAAACTCAATCAAGCGCTCGGACTAAGCGACCTGACAGAAGCCACTCCTACCCCTCACGCCATTTACCTCTTGATGAGCGAGATCGTCAGCGGCTTGAAGTTATTGGGTTGGCCAACGGCACAGCTGGTAACCGGCCCGCGCATCGTGTCCGCGCAAGACAACTACGGCTTGCTGGGGTACAGCCCGGACGAAACAACCTTGGGCAGCGCCCATACGCGGTGGGTCGACGACCGCTCGTTGCTGCGCACCCAGACCACCAGCCAGATCCCACCGGCACTGCAGGCCGCGGCACAGGCCAGGAAGCCGGGTGAAACCCTCATGATCGCCGCCCCGGGCATCACCTTCAGGCGTGATACCCGCGATCGCTGGCACTGTGCCGAACCTCATCAAATGGACATCTGGGTCTTGGGCGATCCTTGCCTGTCATCTCGCTCTGAGCTGCTGCGACTGGTCGGGGATATCGTGAAGATCGCTGTGCCTGATGCGGCCTGGACCCATAGCGATAGCCCGCATCACTACACCGACGGAGGGATCGAGGTGAACCTGATGACTCAAGGGCAGCCCGTCGAAGTCCTTGAGTGTGGCTGCATTGCCACCTCACTCCTCAATCGGCTGAACATCGACTCAAGCACACATGGCGGGCTGGCCCTGGGGATGGGCCTGGACCGACTGACCATGCTTCGCAAGGGCATTCCCGATATTCGCCTGCTGCGTGATGAGCATCCAAGGGTCCGCGCGCAGATGCATGACTTGCTGCCGTGGAAACCGGTTTCACGCTTGCCGTCGATCACGCGGGATATTTCGCTTGCCGTCACACCCGGCCAGACAGAAGAAGCGCTGACAGAGAAGATGCTGCACGCAGCCGCGGACAAGGCCGGCTGGATCGAAGAAATGCAGGTCAAGGGACGCTGGTCGGTGGATGAGCTTCCCAGCCAGGCCATCGAACGCCTGGGGCTGCTGCCGGGCCAGGAGAATGTGCTGCTTCGGGTAGTGTTGCGCGATAGCTCCCGGTCCATTGCAACAGAGGAAGCCAATGCACTGTATGCGCATCTGCAAGCTGCGTTGCACGAAGGGGCTGCCGGGGGTGGCTATCGACTGTGAATGTTCGCCAACCGATGCTGTGCAAGGTCGTGGTGTCCACTGGAACCGTTCATCAGCCCCCGATCTCGCGATGTCGATTCATCCTTCCCGCGAACGACCATCAGTACATTCCCCCACCGGAGCGTACCCATGGACAACTACCGCAACCCACAAGTGGTCTCGCGTAGCGAGTGGCTCGCCGCCCGCCGCCAGCTGCTGCTGCATGAAAAAGCCCTGACCCACCAGCGCGACGAGTTGAGCAAGGCCCGCCGCGCCCTGCCCTGGGTGCGGGTCGAGCAGGATTTCAGTTTTGAAGGCGGGCAAGGCCGCCTGAGCCTGGCCGATCTGTTCGCCGGTCGCAGCCAGTTGCTGGTGTACCACTTCATGTTCGCCGACGGCTGGGACGAAGGCTGCGGCGGCTGCTCGTTCCTGGCCGATCACTTCGACGGCGCCAACCTGCACCTGGCTCATCACGATGTGTCGCTGGTGGCCGTATCCCGTGCGCCTTTCGGCGAGTTCCAGGGCTTCAAGCAACGCATGGGCTGGAAGTTTCCCTGGGTCTCGTCCCATGGCAGCCACTTCAACCAGGCCTTTGGTGTCAGCGTCAGCGACGACGGCAACAGCCAGTACAACTACGAACCCTACTCGGGCGAGGAAACCGAACTGCCAGGCCTGAGCGTGTTCTATCGCGATGCCGACGGCACAATTTTCCATACTTATTCCAGCTACGCCCGCGGCCTGGATATCCTGGTGGGCGCCTACAATTTCCTCGACCTGATGCCCAAGGGCCGCAACGAAGAAGGCACCATGGACTGGGTCCGTCATCACGACCGCTATGAAGGGGCAAGCGACACCTCCCATTGCTGCCACGACTGACGCTGGCTCAAAAGTACTTGAGCCAGGCGATGTCTCGACGTCGCTGTTTCAGCGCTGCGAACCAGCGCGTCGGGGCATACAGCAGCAGCGCCAGCACCAGGCTGCAGAGCCATACGGCGCTGACCTGCTCGAAACCAAAGTACTGCCCCTGGTTCAGGCCCCACACGGCCACGGCCACCAGATACAGGGCCTTGAGTACATACAGGTGCAGCAGGTAGAAGAACATCGGTGCGGCGCCGAACAGCGCCAGCACCGGCACCCAGCGCCGGGCCTGGTAGCGCTCGAGTAGCGCCAGCAGCACCAGGCACATTCCCAGGGTGGGCAGCAGGAACATCAACGAAGGCGGGTATTTGCGCGCGCTGAGAAAACTCATGGTGGTGCGCACGGCATCGCCCGTGGCCACCCAGGGCTGCTCGCCGTAGCCATTGAGCAGGCGCAGGGCGACAAACGCCACCAGCAAACCCAACCCCCACCCTGTCAGCCGCGCCAGGCGGCGTCTGGCGTCCCTGGTTTGCGCAAACCAGGGGCCAATCCCCCAGCCCAGCAGAATCACGCCGATCCAGGGCAATACCGGGTAGGTGGTGCGCGCGCGGGTAACGCCCAGGTCGATGAAGTCGCGCTGGTGCAGGATCGCCCAGGGTGCGAACCAGGGTGAATCGGGGGCCAGTACAAGCGCATCGAGCAAGTTGTGCCCGCCCACGATCACGGCGCCTATCAGCAGCAACGCCGCGCGCGGCAGATGCAAGGCCGCCGCCAGCGCAATCATGCACACGCCGATGCACCAGATCACCTGCAGCCACAGGGTCTGCGGCAGCAAGGTGCCATTCCAGGCCAGGTTGACCAGGGTCAGCTCCAGCAGCACCAGAAACACCCCGCGCTTGAGCAAAAACCGCGAGGTGTCGGCACGGCTGTGCTTCTGGCTGTAGAGCCAGGCCGACAGGCCGGTCAGGAAGATGAACACCGGGGCGCACAGGGCACTGAGCAAACGGGTGAAGAACAGCTCGGGGGCGATTGTCAGCGCGTCCATGGGATCGCTGACCTGGCGGTGCAGGAAGAACGTCTCGCGCACGTGGTCGAGCAACATGAACAACATCACCAGGCCGCGCAAGGCGTCGATCGACTGCAGACGGGAGTGGCTGGGGGGCATACGCAGGCTCACGGTAAAGGGTAACGGCATAATGTAACACTATATCGTTACCGCTTTACCTGTCCGTACACCGTTGCCTTACACCAAAGGTTGATCCGCCTGCGCGGCAGACGGCACATCCTTGCGGGCGGCGTAGCGCTGGGCCAGGACCGCGCAGACCATCAGTTGGATCTGGTGGAAGATCATCAAGGGCAGGATCATCGCGCCAATGCCGCCGCCGACGAACAGCACCTGGGCCATGGGCACGCCGGTGGCCATGCTCTTTTTCGAGCCGGCAAACAGGATGGTAATGCGGTCTTCGACACTGAACCCCAGCCACCGCCCCAGCGCGGCCGTGCACCACAGCACCAGCGCCAGCAACAGGCAACAGACCAGCACCAGGCCAGCCAGACGCGCCGGCGCCACCGAATGCCACAGACCGCTGACCACCGCATCGCTGAAGGCGGTGTAGACCACCAGCAGGATCGACCCCTGATCGACGATTTTCAGCCAGCGTGCGTTGCGCGCCACCCAATGGCCGATCCAGCGCCGCGCCAGTTGCCCGGCAACAAAGGGCACCAGCAACTGCAGGACAATCTTGAGCACCGCATCCAGGCTTGAGCCGGTATCACCCTCCACGCCCATCAACAGCACCACCAGCAACGGCGTCAGGGCAATACCGAGCAAACTGGAGGCCGCCGCGCTGCAAATGGCGGCCGGCACGTTGCCGCGGGCCAGCGAGGTAAAGGCAATGGCCGACTGCACCGTCGCCGGCAAGGCGCAGAGGTAGAGCACACCCAGGTACAGCTCATCACCCACCAGCGGCAACAACAGCGGCTTGAGCGCCATGCCCAGCAGCGGAAACATCACGAACGTGCAGGCAAATACCAGCACATGCAGGCGCCAGTGCCCGGCGCCGGCCGCCACCGCCTCGCGAGACAATTTGGCGCCGTGAAGGAAGAACAGCAGGCCGATGGCAAGGTTGGTCAGGCCGCCGAACAGCACGGCGCCCGTGCCTTCGCAGGGCAACAGGGTGGCTATGAGGATCACCCCGAGCAGGGCCAGGGTGAAATTGTCGAACAACATCCGCAGGTACTTCATGGTCGATCCTGACTTGTTATTGTGGCGCGGCAGACGATAAGGTCTGCGCCCATTCTTCACTAACGCCAGAACCCCTGCAGTGTCGCCAAACGGACAACCCATCCAGCCCGAGCCCCAGGCCCTCGAACACCTGACCGAGCTGCCGCGCCCGGTCTACGGCCATCGCCAGACGCTGCCGAACATCGCCCTGGGCTACCGCCACGCGCACCCCTGGGGGCAGTTGTCCTATGCCATCGGCGGCGTGCTCGAAGTGCATACCGACGACGGTTTCTACCTTGTCCCGCCGCAGCGGGCGGTCTGGGTACCGGCACAGGTCCCGCACCGCGTCAGCTGCGCCGACGATACCCGCCTGCGCAGCCTCTACCTGGAACACGCGCCCAGCGCCTGGTCGAGCACCCGCTGCCGGGTGCTCGCGATCAATCCCCTGTTGCGCGAGTTGATCCGCACCTTCAGCGAACTGCCGGTCCATTACGATCCCCAGGGGGCCGATGGCCGCCTGGTGCAGGTACTGGTCGATCAACTGCAAGTCGCCGCAGAGCAGCAACTGATGCTGCCCCTGCCCCACGACAGCCGCCTGCGCGCCCTGTGTGCTCACCTTCAGGCACAGCCTGACGCGCCGACCGGGCTCAACGACTGGGCATTGCGCGAGGGTGTTTCGGAAAAGACCCTGAGCCGCCTGTTCCAGCGCGAGACCGGCCTGAGTTTTCGCCACTGGCGCCAGCGCATGCGCCTGTTGAGCGCGCTGCCGGCGCTGGAGCGCGGCGAACGGGTAACCGATGTTGCCCTGGCCTGCGGCTACGATTCACTGTCGGCGTTCATTGCAGCCTTCGGCAAACAGTTCGGTTTGCCGCCGGGGGCGTTCTTTCGCGCCCAAACCACCGAAATCGCTCTACATGAGGCCTTGCCCGATGAAACACGTTAAAACCCGGGCCATCCCGGCGATCCTGGCAGCTGCCACCCTGATGCTCGGTGCAGCCCCCGCCCTGGCTGCGCCGCTCGCCGATGCCCCACTCGAATCGACCGTCAACACCATCATCCGCCCGCTGATGCAGCAACAGGGGATTGCCGGCATGGCCGTGGCGATCTCGGTAGACGGCAAACAGCATTACTTCAATTTTGGCGTTGCATCGAAGCAATCGGCTCAGCCGGTCACCCCTGAGACCCTGTTCGAGATCGGCTCGGTGAGCAAGACCTTCACCGCCACCCTGGCCGCTTACGCCCAGGCCAGCGGTGCGCTGTCGCTCAGCGATACCGCCAGCAAGCACTGGCCGGCGCTCAAGGGCACCGCGTTCGATGGCATCACCCTGCTCAACCTGGGGACCTACAGTGCGGGCGGCCTGCCCTTGCAGTTTCCCGACCCGGTCAAGACGCCGTCCGACCTGCCCGGCTATTACACCCATTGGAAAGCCGACTACGCACCCGGCACCCACCGGTTGTACTCCAACCCCAGCCTGGGCCTGTTCGGCTACCTCGCGGCCCGCAGCCTGAAGGCGCCGTTCACGGACCTCATGCAAAAGCAGCTGCTGCCACAACTGGGCCTGCAGCACACCTTCGTCCAGGTGCCCGCCGAGCAACTGGGCAACTATGCCCAGGGCTACAACAAGGACGATCAGCCCGTGCGCGTCGGCCCTGGGCCGCTGGACGCCGAAGCCTATGGCGTGAAAACCACATCGGCCGACCTGCTGCACTACCTGGAAGTGAACATGCGGCCCAAGGCCCAGAACCCGGTGCTGGAGCGCACCCTGGGGATTACCCAGACCGGCTACTACCAGGTCGGCGAGATGATTCAGGGCCTGGGCTGGGAAATGTATCGCTACCCTGTGTCCCTTGATCATCTGCTCGAGGGCAACTCGAACGACATCGCCCTGCAGCCGCAGCGGGTGACCTGGCTCAAGCCGCCCCGTGCCCCAGAGCCCGACACCTGGCTGAACAAGACCGGCTCGACCAATGGTTTTGGCGCCTATGTCGCGTTTGTACCGTCGAAGAACATCGCCATTGTGCTGCTGGCGAACAAGAACTACCCCAACGCCGAACGGGTAAAAGCGGCCCATGCGATTCTCGGCGCAGTGGGCCGTTAAGGCCTCAAGGCGTGCCGTTGCGCCCATGCAGTCGGTAGCCTTCACGCCCGTTCAAGCGGTCGTAGTAGGCCTGCACGGCGGCAAGCGGAGGATGGTCGATCGGGGTCTGGAACCAGCGATTGACCGAGAGTCCGATGGGGATGTCGGCCAGGCTGAATGCCTCGCCACTGACATACGCTCCGGTGCGCTCCAGCTGACGATCCAGAATCGTCATGGTGCGCGCCCAATTGCGACAGCCCGCCGCCAGGGCCTCAGGGTCCTGATGCGCGGGCGACTGGCGAACCCGCGAGAGAAAGGCGTAGCTCCACGCCCCATTGAGGTCGGTGGCCTGCCAGTCCATCCATTGGTCAACCCGCGCCCGCAGTTGCGGCGCGGCCGGGTACAAGTGCTCGCCGCCATAGCGGTTGGCCAGGTAGCGGATGATGCTGTTGGACTCCCACAACACAAAATCACCGTCCTGGATCACCGGCACCATGGCGTTGGGGTTGAGCGCCAGGAAGGCCGCGTCCTGGGTAGACTGGAACCCCGAGCCCCACTCTTCACGCTCGAAATCCAGGTTCAATTCCGCGCACGTCCACAACACCTTGCGCACGTTGATCGATGAAGCCTTGCCCAATATCCGCAGCATCACTCACTCCTGTGGGTTTGTTGGTCTGGATATGAGCACAAGTCGCCAGCTGGAATCCATCGTTACCGCCACTCAGGCCCGAACGGCGGCTCGAAGCCTTGCTCGCCGTCGGCTGGAAGGCTTCGAGCCGCGCTTGCGCATAAAGCCTCTCGTTGCTGCGACAATTTGTCGGTATGGTGGTATTCGGAAGATGGATGTTTACCCGCTCACAGGAAGCCTAGAATGCCCCAACGTGAAGTCATCAATGCCTCTGTAAGCCCCAAAGGCAGCCTTGAAACACTGTCTCAACGTGAAGTTCAGCAACTGAGTGAAGCCGGTTCCGGCAGCCTGTATACCCTGTTCCGCCAATGCGCCCTGGCAATTCTCAACACCGGCGCCCATGTCGATAACGCCAAGACCATCCTCGAAGCCTACAAGGACTTCGAGGTGCGTATTCACCAGCAGGATCGCGGTGTGCGCCTGGAGCTGCTCAATGCACCGGCCGACGCCTTTGTCGATGGCGAGATGATCGCCAGCACCCGCGAGATGCTGTTCAGCGCCCTGCGCGACATCGTCTACACCGAAAGCGAGCTGGCCAGCCAGCGCATCGACCTGGAAAGCTCCCAGGGCATCACCGACTACGTGTTCCACCTCCTGCGCAACGCCCGCACCCTGCGCCCGGGCGTGGAGCCGAAAATGGTGGTGTGCTGGGGCGGTCACTCGATCAGCACCGAGGAATACCAGTACACCAAGAAGGTCGGCCACGAGCTGGGCCTGCGCAAACTGGACGTCTGCACCGGCTGTGGCCCTGGCGTGATGAAGGGCCCGATGAAGGGCGCGACCATTGCCCATGCCAAGCAGCGCATGAGCGGCAGCCGCTACCTGGGCTTGACCGAGCCTGGGATCATCGCCGCCGAAGCGCCCAACCCGATCGTCAACGAGCTGGTGATCCTGCCCGATATCGAAAAGCGCCTGGAAGCCTTTGTGCGTGTCGGCCACGGCATCATCATCTTCCCCGGTGGCGCCGGTACTGCCGAAGAGTTCCTGTACCTGCTCGGCATCCTCATGCACCCGGACAACCGCGACCTGCCGTTCCCGGTCATCCTCACCGGGCCCAAGAGCGCCGAGCCGTACCTGCAACAGCTGCACGCCTTTGTCGGCGCCACCCTGGGCGAAGAGGCGCAAAGCCACTACCAGATCATCATCGACAACCCGACCGAAGTGGCCCGACAGATGGTCGAGGGGCTCAAGGAGGTCAAGCAGTTCCGTCGCGAACGCGCCGACGCCTTCCACTTCAACTGGCTGCTGAAGATCGAAGAAGGCTTCCAGCGCCCCTTCGACCCGACCCACGAGAACATGGCCAGCTTGCAGTTGCGCCGCGACCTGCCTGCCCATGAACTGGCTGCCAACCTGCGCCGGGCGTTCTCCGGGATTGTCGCCGGCAACGTCAAGGACAACGGTATCCGCCTGATCGAAGAAAAAGGCCCCTACGAAATCCACGGTGATCCGGTGGTGATGCAGCCCCTGGGCAAACTGCTGGAGGCCTTCGTTGCCCAACACCGCATGAAGCTGCCGGGGGGCGCAGAATATGTGCCCTGCTACCGCGTCGTAAGCTGACCCTTCCTGCGGTTTATTGCGGACACAGCCTGTGTCCGCAATATTTGCTGCCATTTTCCTAAACTCTTCAGTGAACCAGCCCACATAAAAGTGGTCTTTGAGCTGGCGGCTTGCGCACGCCCCTGTTCACCGGCCCAGTCAGCGGGCTTTTATTTTTATTTCACGCGAAGACCACCATGCCTATCTCCCGTCCTGCTTCTGCGGCGCTCGCCTCCCGCCCCTCCTTCTTCAACCGCCCGCGCAACAGGCTGGCCGTCGGCATGCTCGGCGCCTTGCTGAGCCTCTCTGGCGTGCTGCACGCCGAAGAAACCACCGGCAACGAGCGCTGGGTCAGTGACAGCCTGACCACCTACGTGCGCAGCGGCCCTACCGATGGCCATCGCATCGTCGGCAACCTCAAGTCCGGGCAGAAAGTCACCCTGCTCACCACCCAGGGCAACTACAGCCAGGTGCGTGGCGAGTCCGGCGATACCGTGTGGATTCCCAGCAGCGACCTGCAAAGCGTCCCCGGCCAGGCCGAGCGCGTACCGCAGTTGACCGAGCAGGTCAGCCAACTGAGCGAGAAGCTCAAGACCATCGACGACAGCTGGAAGGCCCGCGTGCAAGGGATGCAGGAAACCCTGGATTCGCGCAAGGCGCTGATCGATGAACTGGAAGCGCGCAACAAGGCGCTCAATGCCGAGCTGGCCGACACCCAGGCGGAACTGCGCAGCACCCAGGCGCGCCTGGGCGACGAGAACAAACAGGTACTGATGCGCTACATGGTGTATGGCGGCGGGATCGCCGGTGCCGGCTTGCTGATGGGCTTGATTCTGCCGGCCCTGACCCGTGGCCGTAAGCGCAATGATCGCTGGTTCTGATCGCTCGGCAATTCAACCGCAAACACCGGAGTGACGTCGCTGCGGCTTGCCCTTAATCTGCCTGGACTTATTCAGGAATGATCGAGGGTTGCACGATGTCACCCGGTGAACTGCTGCTATACCGCCTCACCCTGCCCGCCCCGATCGGCCAGGTGCTGATCGTCAGCGACGGGCACGCACTGATCGGCCTGGAGTTCGACGAGCCTGAGAAGCGCTTGCTGCGGCTGCTCCACACACGCTTCGGCAGCGGCCTCAGACTGCGCGAAACGGCGAGCCTTACGGCGTTCAGCACCCCGGTGCAGGACTATTTCGACGGCGACCTGCAAGCCCTCGACGCCCTGGTGGTTGACGCTGGCGGCACCGCCTTTCAACAGCGGGTCTGGACGGCATTGCGGCAGATCCCCCTGGGCACCACCCGCACCTACGGACAAATAGCCGCCGCCATCGCCAGCCCCACAGCGGCGCGGGCGGTGGGCCTGGCCAATGCCTTGAACCCGATCAGCCTGGCCATTCCCTGCCACCGGGTGATCGGCAGCGCCGGCGCGCTGACCGGTTATGGCGGCGGCATTGAACGCAAGCGCTGGCTGCTGGAGCATGAACGCAGGGGCTGCCCGTGAGCGGCGGACCGTGGCGGCTGTTGGGCGCCGATGGCGCCCTGTACCTGAGCGATCAACCCGGGCAACTGGGCGGGCATCGCCGCAGCAAGATCTATGGCCGCCTGGATTGCCCCTGCGCGCTACGGGCTATCGCCCGGGGCGGCTATGTGCAGCAGCGGGTGTTCTTCCTCGATGCACAGACGGCCCGCGCCGCGGGCTATCGGCCCTGCAAGGTGTGCAAGCCCGCCTGCGGCTGAGCCGCGCACGCCTGCAACCACTCGATCATCACCTTGACGCGCAGCGGTACCGGCTCGCGCGGCGGGTGTACCAGGTAGTAACCCTGCCCGGCCGTGGGCTCGAAGCCGCCCAACGGCAGTATCAGCAAGCCCTGATCAAGCAGCGGCTGTACCAACCGCTGGCGCCCCATCGCCACGCCGGCATGGTTGCTGGCAGCCAGTGCACACAGGTCGGCGCGATCAAAGGTCAGGCCAGCGCTTGGCAACTGCACCCGGTGCTGGCGGGCCCAGCGCTGCCACTCGGCATCGAAGGCTGCGTGCTCCCAGGCCAGGGCATCGTGCAACAGGGTGCAGTGGTTCAGGCGATCCGGTGCGTCGATCAGGCCGTGGCGCTCGGCATAGGCCCGGCTGCACACAGGCGCCACGTGCTCGGTCATCAACAGATGGCTGGCAAGGCCGGGAAACTCGCCGTCGCCATAGAGCAACGCCAGGTCGATATGCCGGGCGCGAAAGTCCACCGCCTCGTTGCCGGTACGAATGTCCAGGCTGATCTGCGGATAGCGCTGCTGGAAATCCGCCAGCCGCGGCACCAACCAGCACTGGGTGATCGACGGTCGCGCATACAGCGTCAATGTACCGCTGACGCTGGAGGTCGAGTCCGGTTGCAGGGCTTCCTCAAGGTCTTCCACCAGCCCCTGCACCAGCCGGTACAAGCGCTCGCCTTCCGCCGTCAGGCGTATGCGCCGGGTCAGGCGCTCGAACAGGCGCATCCCCAGCGCCCGCTCCAGGCGGGCGATGCGGTGGCTGACGGCACTGGGCGTCAGGCACAGTTCCTCGGCCGCCAGGGTAAAGCTCAGGTGCCTCGCTGCGACGGCGAAGGTATGCAGGTTGGCGAACTGCGCCCCGGTCAAGCGGGCGCTGAGGCGCGGCGGCAACGTCAGCACGGTCACTGCCCGGCCAATTCAATGCGGCCCTTGGCCAGGTAGGCGTCCATTTCCGCCCGCGGCACCATGCTGCCGCCCGTGCCCCAGACCAGATGCGTGGCCTGCGCCATGCGCGCGTCCGTGAGCCCCAGGCGCTGGCGATAGCCCTGCTGTTCCTGCAGCACCTGCACCATGCCCGGCACACCGGCCAGTGCCGATGGCTCCAGTTCATGGCCTTCGCAGGCCTGCATCTGTGCAAGCAAGCGGTACAGGGTGGCGTCGTCCACCGTGTAGTAGCCGTCGATCAGGCGCTGCATGGCCCGCCCGACAAAGCCCGAAGGTCGGCCCACGGCCAGGCCGTCGGCGGCGGTGTGGTTGTCGATGCCGAAGTCGTACACCGAGACCTCGTCATGCAGGCCGGTGTAGACACCCAGCAGCATGCACGGCGAATGCGTGGGCTCGGCAAACACGCAGTGCACCGCGTCACCGAACATCAGTTTCAGGCCGAATGCCACGCCGCCAGGCCCACCGCCTACGCCGCATGGCAAGTAGACGAACAACGGATGCTCGGCATTCACTTCGATACCCTGGGCCTGCAACTGGCGCTGCAAGCGCTCGGCGGCCACGGCGTAGCCGAGGAACAGGTTGCGTGAATTCTCGTCATCGACGAAATGACAGCGTGGATCGGCTTCGGCCTCGCGACGCCCCTGCTCCACGGCCACACTGTAGTCGGCGCTGTACTCGCGCACCTCGACCCCGTGGGCGCGCAGGCGATCCTTCTTCCATTGCCGGGCATCGGCCGACATGTGCACCGTGGCCTTGAACCCCAGGCGCGCACTGATGATGCCGATCGACAGCCCGAGGTTGCCGGTGGAGCCCACGGCAATGCTGTACTGGCTGAAAAATGCCCGTGCCGCGTCGCTGTCCAGCTTGGCGTAGTCGTCGCCCGGCTGCAGCAGGCCGCCGGCCAGGGCCAGGTCTTCGGCGTGCTTGAGCACCTCGTAGATCCCGCCACGGGCCTTGATCGACCCGGAAATCGGCAGCAGGTTATCGGCCTTGAGCCATAACGCGCCGCCTTCGGGCAACCGATGCTCGGCGCGCAACACACCCTGCAGGGCCGGCAGCGCCAGTAACGGCGATTCGATGATGCCTTGGCTCGCGCGGGTTTCGGCAAAGGCCGAGGCTATGAACGGGGCAAACCGCTGCAAGCGCGCGCTGGCCTCGCGGACGTCTTCTGCGCCCAGCGGCACATCGCCCAGGGCCTGGGCGCTGGGTGCGATGGCCGGGTTGAACCAGGCGGTTGCCTGTAACGCGACCAGGTCAGCGATCAGCGGGTGAGTCTGGCACCAGGCGTCGACAGTCTTTTCCAGCGGCATTGCGGTACTCCCTTGGCAATCGGATAGAACGATTAAGCGTCAGGCACCGGGGGCTTTACAACCGATGGTTGCTCACGGCATGGATGATCCCTGTTCAACCGTGCGCCGCCGTGCAAGCCGGCCCACTTCTGCTACCTTGGGATTACCCTCCTTCTCCGCATTTGCACAGGTGACCCCTCATGGCGCGCACCACCCCCATCGAGCTTTACCGCAACATTGGCATCGTCGCCCATGTTGATGCCGGCAAGACCACCACCACCGAACGCATCCTGTTCTACACCGGGGTCAACCACAAGATGGGCGAGGTGCACGACGGTGCCGCGACCATGGACTGGATGGCCCAGGAGCAAGAGCGCGGCATCACCATCACCTCGGCGGCGACCACGGCGTTCTGGCAGGGCTCGACCAAGCAGTTTCCCGACAAGTACCGCTTCAACATCATCGACACCCCCGGCCACGTTGACTTCACCATCGAGGTGGAACGCTCGCTGCGGGTACTCGACGGCGCGGTGGTGGTGTTCAGTGGGGCCGACGGGGTGGAGCCGCAATCGGAAACGGTCTGGCGCCAGGCCAACAAGTACCACGTACCGCGCATGGCCTACGTCAACAAGATGGACCGCCAGGGCGCCGATTTCCTCAAGGTGGTCAAGCAGATCGACCAGCGCCTGGGCCATCACCCGGTGCCGATCCAGTTGGCGATTGGAGCCGAGGAACACTTCGTCGGCCAGGTCGACCTGGTGAAGATGAAGGCCATCTACTGGAACGAAGACGACCAGGGCACCAGCTATCGCGAAGAAGACATCCCCGCCGAGATGCAGGCGCTGGCCAATGAGTGGCGCGCGCACATGATCGAGGCGGCCGCCGAGGCCAATGACGAGTTCATGGAGCTGTACCTCAACGGCCAGGAGCTGAGCAACGAACAGATCAAGGCCGGCCTGCGCCAGCGCACCCTGGCCAACGAAATTGTCCCGGCCATCTGCGGCTCCTCGTTCAAGAACAAGGGCGTGCCGCTGATGCTCGATGCAGTGATCGACTACCTGCCGGCCCCCTCGGAAATCCCGGCGATCCACGGCACCGACCCGGACGACGAAGAAAAACACCTGGAGCGCCACGCCGACGACAACGAACCGTTCTCGGCCCTGGCGTTCAAGATTGCCACCGACCCCTTTGTCGGTACCCTCACCTTCGCCCGGGTGTACTCCGGCGTACTGAGCTCGGGCAATGCCGTGCTCAACTCGGTCAAGGGCAAAAAGGAGCGGATCGGGCGCATGGTGCAAATGCACGCCAATCAACGCGCCGAAATCAAGGACGTGTGCGCCGGTGACATTGCGGCGCTGATCGGCATGAAAGACGTCACCACCGGCGACACCCTGTGCGATATCAACAAACCGATCATCCTCGAACGCATGGACTTCCCGGACCCGGTGATTTCGGTGGCGGTAGAACCCAAGACCAAGGCCGACCAGGAAAAAATGGGCATCGCCCTGAGCAAGCTGGCCCAGGAAGACCCGTCGTTCCGGGTGCGCACCGACGAAGAAACCGCGCAGACGATCATCTCCGGCATGGGCGAGCTGCACCTGGACATCATCGTCGACCGCATGCGCCGCGAGTTCGGGGTCGAGGCCAATATCGGCAAGCCCCAGGTGGCCTACCGCGAGAAAATCACCAAGACGTGCGAAATCGAAGGCAAGTTCGTGCGTCAGTCCGGCGGCCGTGGCCAGTACGGGCATTGCTGGATTCGCTTCGCCCCGGGCGAGGAAGGCAAGGAAGGCCTGGAGTTCGTCAACGAAGTGGTCGGTGGCGTGGTGCCGCGCGAGTACATCCCGGCGATCCAGAAAGGCATTGAAGAGCAGATGCAGAACGGTGTGGTGGCCGGGTATCCGCTGATTGGTTTGAAAGCGACGGTGTTCGATGGCTCGTACCATGACGTCGACTCCAACGAAATGGCCTTCAAGGTTGCCGCCTCGATGGCGACCAAACAACTGAAGGAAAAAGGCGGGGCCGTGTTGCTGGAGCCAGTGATGAAAGTCGAAGTGGTGACACCCGAGGAATACCAGGGCGACATCATGGGCGACCTGAGCCGGCGCCGCGGCATGATCCAGGATGGCGACGAGACCCCGGCAGGCAAAGTGGTACGGGCCGAAGTCCCGTTGGGCGAGATGTTCGGCTACTCCACCCAGATGCGCTCCATGACCCAGGGCCGGGCGAGCTACACCATGGAATTCACCAAATACGCCGAGGCCCCGGCGAGCATTGCCGACACCATCATCAAGAAACAAGGCTGAACGGTAGGAGCGGGCTTGCCCCGCGATAGCGATCTTCCAGTCACATCGCTATCGCGGGCCAAGCCCGCTCCTACAGACCCCGGTAATACCTTCAAGCCAACTGCTACACAATTCAGTGGGAGCGGGCTTGCCCCGCGATGCGATGCAGCAGTCAGATCGCTATCGCGGGGCAAGCCCGCTCCTACATTGCGATTGAACTCCCGCACCCGCCGCTTTTCCCAAGCTAACAAGCCGCCGAAAAGCCGCAGGTCACCGCCATGCCCAAGCCGTTGCAGGAATACGCGCACAAGCGCAATTTCGACGCCACCCCGGAACCGGCCGGTGCGGGCTCGCCCCGCGAATCAACCGGCGCCCTGCAATACTGCATCCAGAAACACGACGCCAGCCACCTGCACTACGACTTTCGCCTGGAGCTCGATGGCACCCTGAAAAGCTGGGCCATCCCCAAGGGCCCGTCGCTGGACCCCAAGGTGCGGCGCCTGGCCGTTCATGTCGAAGACCACCCCCTGGACTACGCAAGCTTTGAAGGCCATATCCCCGAAGGTCACTACGGCGCCGGCGATGTCATCGTCTGGGACCGTGGCGTGTGGCTGCCCGAAGGCGACCCGCACAAGGACTATGCCAAGGGCAAGCTGCGCTTTCGCCTGCAGGGCGAGAAACTCTCCGGCATCTGGAACCTGTTTCGCACCCACCTGGCCGGCAAGAAAGAGCAATGGCTGCTGGTCAAGTCGGCCGACGCCCAGGCCCGCCCCGAAGCCGAATACGATGTGCTGCAAGCCGAGCCCGACAGCGTCCTGAGCGACCGCACCCTGGTCACGGACAAGCCGGCCAACGCGCAAAAGCCCCGTAGAGCGCAAGGGAAAAAAGCCCCCCTCCCCGGCAGCCTGAAGCCCCAGCTGGCCACCCTGGTGGATTCCCCCCCGGACGGCGACTGGCACTACGAGGTGAAGTTCGACGGCTACCGCATCCTCGCCCGCATCGACCATGGCAAGGTGCACCTGTTCACCCGCAACGGCCACGACTGGACCAGCAAACTGGCCCGCCAGGCCGCCGCACTCAAGGCGCTGAAGCTTGAGTCGGCCTGGCTTGATGGCGAGATGGTGGTCAACAACGGTGAAGGCGTGGCCGACTTCCAGGCCCTGCAGAACGCATTCGACAGCGCCAGCGACGCGTCCATCCTCTACTACCTGTTCGATGCGCCCTACCTCAACGGCATCGACCTGCGCCAATCCCCGCTGGAGCAGCGCCGGGCGGCGCTGGCCAAGGTGCTGGAGGCTGCAGACGACAGCTGCCTGCGCTTTTCCGCCGACTTTGACCAACCGCCCCAGGCCCTGCTCGACAGCGCCTGCCGCCTGCAACTCGAAGGCCTGATCGGCAAGCGCGCAGGCAGCGCCTACGTCAGCCGGCGCAGCAGCGACTGGATCAAGCTCAAGTGCAAACAGCGCCAGGAATTCGTGGTGGTGGGTTTCACCGACCCCAAAGGCAGCCGCGAAGCGTTCGGCGCCTTGCTGCTGGGCCTGCACGATGCCGACAGCGGCGAACTGCACTATGCCGGCAAAGTCGGCACCGGCTTCGACAGCGCAAGCCTCACACGCATTCACCAGCGCCTGACGCCGTTGCAAGTCGAGAAAGCCCCGCTGGCCCACCCGCTCACCGCAGCCGAGGCGCGCGGCGTGCACTGGCTCAAACCCCAGGTGCTGGCCGAAGTCGCCTACGCCCAGATGACCCGCGACGGTAGCGTGCGCCACGCGGTGTTCCACGGCCTGCGCGATGACAAACCGGCCCGCGCCATCCGCCTGGAGCAACCAGTGAACACGCCGCCAAACACCGCAGCCCTGCACCTGACCCACCCCGAGCGCATCATCGACGCCAGCACCGGCACCACCAAGCGCGCCATCGCCGAGTACTACGCCCACGTGGCGCCCTGGATGCTGCCGCACCTCAAGCGCCGGCCGGTGGCTCTGGTGCGCGCGCCCGACGGCCTGGCAGGTGAGCTGTTCTTCCAGAAAAACGCCGCCCCGATGAACCTTCCCAATGTTGAAAGCCACGACAAGGCCGAGGCAGGCCAGGCTGTGATGATCATTCACCAGGCCAACACCCTGCTCGGCGCGGTGCAGATGAACACCCTCGAACTGCACACCTGGAACGCCACCGCCCAGGACTTCGACAAGCCGGACCGGCTGGTGCTCGACCTGGACCCCGACCCCGCCCTGCCCTGGAAAGCCATGCTCGAAGCTACCCAACTGACCCTGGCGCTGCTGGATGAACTGGGTTTGGAGGCGTTTCTCAAGACCAGCGGCGGCAAGGGCATGCACATCGTCGTGCCCCTTACCCGCCGCGCAGGCTGGGACGAGGTCAAGGCCTTCAGCCATGCCATGGTCAAGCACCTGGCCGGGTTGTTTCCCGAGCGCCTGTCGGCGGTCTCCGGGCCGAAAAACCGCGTCGGGCGGATCTTCATCGACTACCTGCGCAACGGCAAAGGCGCTACCACCGTGTGCGCCTACTCACTGCGGGCCCGCGAAGGCCTGCCGGTCTCGGTACCGATTCGCCGCGAGGAATTGACCGCGCTCAAGGGCGCCAACCAATGGACCCTTCACACCCTCGCCGAGCGTCTGGCCGAGGCCGACGACCCCTGGGCCGGCTACGCCAAGGTGCGCCAGTCGATTACCAAGGACATGCGTCGGCGCCTGGGGTTGGCATGATGCGCGACCTGGACCTGATCGACTGGCTGCAGTGGCCAGCCATGCTCGCCACCGTACTGGCCGCCTGGTGGATCGGCTCGCGCCAGCCCGGGCGCCGACGTATCGGCTTTGCCTGCTTTCTCGCCAGCAACCTGCTCTGGGCGATCTGGGGATGGCATGCCCAGGCCTGGGCGCTGATCGTGCTGCAAATCTGCCTGTGCGCCATGAACCTGCGCGGGCTGAAGAAAACCAACCCCGCCCAGGAGCACCGCACATGAACATTGCAAACACCGACCTGTCCGTTGCCCTGGCCCCCTGGCTCGAACAGGTGAGAACCCGTCCCCTGGACACCCATACCGACCGGCAATTGCAGACGTGCCTGGCCCAATGCCGTGCCAACGGCCTGGACCAGCTCCCGCTGCCCGGCCATGGCCGTACCCTGCAGCGGTGGCAGGTACTGGCCCAGGTGGCAGGCGCCGACCTGGCCCTGGCCAAACTCTACGAGGGCCACACCGATGCCCTGGCAATCATCGGCGAGTGCGCTGCCACTGACCTGGACACCCGGGGTACCTGGGGCGTGTGGGCGGCCGAGCCACCGGATGCGAGGGTGCAGATCGTCGCCCGCCATGGCCGCGAAGTGCGCCTGCAAGGACGCAAGGCCTGGTGCTCCGGCGCCCTGCAGATCGACCGGGCGCTGCTGACCGCCTGGGACGAACAGCAGCGCCCGCAGCTGGTGGCGGTCAAACTCGACGACCCCGGCCTGCGGATCCTCGGCACCGGCTGGCAGGCCGTAGGCATGGGCAGCACCGCCAGTGTCGAGGTCGCCTTCGAGTTGTGCGCAGGATTGCAGGTCGGTGACAACGGGCAGTACCTGAACCGTCCGGGCTTCTGGCATGGCGGCGGTGGCATTGCCGCCTGCTGGTATGGCGCGGTGTCGGCGCTGGCCGGTTACCTGCACGAACACTGCGCAGGCCACCCGGAGCCCCATGCCCTGGCCCACCTGGGCGCGGTGGATGCGCAGTTGGCCGGTGCGGCGGCGGCCCTGCGCGAAACCGCGCAGTGGATCGACGGTCATCCGGGTGCCGACGCCAAGGTTCCCGTGCGCCGCCTGCGGGCCCAGGTCGAAGAAGCCGTCACCGCCGTGCTGGCCCACGTCGGCCGTGCCCTGGGCGCTACGCCCTACTGTCGCAACGCGCATTTCGCCAGGCTCAGCGCCGACCTGCCGGTGTTCCTGCGCCAGAGCCACGCCGAGCGCGACCTGGCCGAACTGGGCCGTCTGGTAGCCACTGCGCCAGCGCCGGAGTGGTCGCTATGAGCACCTTCCAGGCGCACGACCCAGGCACCCCGCTGGCCCAGTGGCAAGCCTCGGCCCAGCTGCAGGCGGTGCCGGCCATCAGTGTCGAGCAATTGCTCCCGGCGGGCTGTCGGCTGGTGGTCGTGGCGCCCCATCCGGATGACGAAGTGCTCGGTTGCGGTGGCCTGCTGGCCGCCCTGCGCGGGCGCGAGCAGGCGCTGCTGCTGGTGTCGGTCAGCGATGGTGAAGCCAGCCATCCGCACTCCCGGCAATGGAGCCAGGAACGCTTGCGCGAACAGCGCCCACGGGAAAGCGCGGCAGCCTTGCGGCGCCTGGGCCTGGACCTTGCACGGATACAGTGGCTGCGCCTGGGCCTGGCCGACACCAGCGTGGCCCAGCACGAGCGCTGGCTGGCGGAACACCTGGTCGGGCTGCTGCGGCCCCGTGACCGGGTGTTGACCACCTGGCGCCTGGATGGCCACAGCGACCATGACGCCGTGGGCCGTGCCTGCGCCCGGGCGTGTGAAACCGTGGGTGCGCAGCTGCTGGAGGTGCCGATCTGGGCCTGGCATTGGGCCCGGCCCAATGATCCGCGCCTGCCCTGGCAGCGTGCCCACAAGCTGTTTCTCGACCCCGGCGTGCGGGTGCTCAAGCAGCAGGCGATTGCCGCGCACACCAGCCA
The DNA here is from genome assembly GCF_035581345.1 of Pseudomonas sp. JQ170C. Classification (NCBI taxonomy): domain Bacteria; kingdom Pseudomonadati; phylum Pseudomonadota; class Gammaproteobacteria; order Pseudomonadales; family Pseudomonadaceae; genus Pseudomonas; species Pseudomonas sp. JQ170C. The sequence goes on along the minus strand of NZ_CP141608.1, from coordinate 2,788,183 downwards.
ACTGCTGGCCGACGGCGCCACCCCGGCGGTGCTGCTGCCGTCCACCCTGGCGCGCTTGCTGCAACCGTTTGAACTGGTGTTCACATGAGCGTACCGGCCGAGTACTTCGAGCAACTGTTCGCCCACAGCGACGATCCTTGGGCCTTTCGCAGCCGCTGGTATGAAAAGCGCAAACGCGACCTGCTACTGGCGTGCCTGCCGCGCCAGTACTACCGGCGGGTATTCGAGCCGGCCTGTGCCAACGGTGAGCTCAGCGCGGCACTGGCCGAACGCTGCGAGCACCTGCTCTGCCAGGACCTCGATGCCACCGCCGTAGCCTTGGCACGCCAGCGCCTGCAGCCCTGGCCCCATGTCCGGGTCGATCAGGGCCACTTGCCGGGTGACTGGCCTGGCGGGGAGTTCGACCTGATCGTGCTCAGTGAAATCGGCTACTACCTGGACCCCGTGCAGTGGCTGGAGGTACTGGAGCACGCCCTCGCCTGCCTCGACAGCAACGGCGCGCTGCTGGCCTGCCATTGGCTGCACCCCATCGAGGGCTGCCCGCAAACCGGCCATCAAGTCCATGCGCTGCTGGCCAGGCGCCTGGCGTTATACCGCTGTGTGCGCCATGAAGAAGCCGACTTCCTGCTGGAGTATTGGAGCCTGCAACCCAGTGCCATCGACCTTGAGGAAGACTGCCTGTGATCGCCGTGATCGTCCCGGCCCATAACGAGCAGCACCTGCTCGGGCCCTGCCTGCGTGCCCTGCTGCGCGCACGCCGGGCGGTGAAAGCGCTGGGCGAAGCGGTGCAGATCGTGGTGGTCCTGGATGACTGCAGCGATGCCAGCGAGCAGGTGGCACGGGCGCATCGGGTCGAGGTGCTCAAGGTCCGTGCACGCAATGTCGGCTATGCCCGGCGCACGGGGGCGGCGCTGATGCTCGAACGCGGGGCGCGCTGGCTGGCGTTCACTGACGCCGACAGCTGTGTGCCGGTGGACTGGCTGGTCTGCCAGCTGGACTTTGCCGCCGATGCGGTGTGCGGCACCGTGCATGTGGCGCACTGGCAGGCGCATCAGGACGCCGCCCTGCGCGCACGTTACCTGGCGCACTATCAGGCCCGGGAGGGCCACGGCCACATTCATGGCGCCAACCTTGGCGTCTGCGCCAGGGCCTATGAGCGCGCCGGCGGCTTTCAGCCCCTGGCGGTGCATGAGGATGTGCAGCTGGTCGGCGCCCTGACTGCGATCGGCGCCTACATCGTCTGGACGGCACGCAACAGCGTGTCCACCAGCAGCCGCAGCGACAGCCGGGTCAGCGGCGGCTTCGGCGACTTTCTCAAGCGCCAGGGCGAGCCCGTGCCGGGTCCTGAAGATAGGCCTTGAGGTAGTCGATCCAGGCGCGCACCTTGCGCGGTACATGCCGGGTGTCGGGGTACAGCGCGTACACGCTTTGCCGGGCAAAACGATAACCAGGCAGGGCATCGATCAGCGCCCCGCTGGCCAGGTCCGCGTCGACCAACCAGAGCGGCAGCAGCGCCACCCCCATCCCTTGCAAGGCAAAGGTCCGCAGGACCGAGGCGTTGTCCGCCACCATGGCGGCCGGCCCGCGCCCCTGGTACTGCCCGGGATGACCACGGGCATCCTCGACCGGCCAGCTGTCGTGCTGCTGGAAACGACTGTGGCGCAATTGCGGCAGTTGCCCCACGCGCTCCAGGTTGTCGAGCCCATCCTGCCCGGGGGCCAGCAAGGCCGGCGCCATCACCAGGCACAGGGCATAGCTGTCCAGGCACACACCGCGGTAGCTGGAGTCCTGCACCTGGCCCAGGCGAATGGCGACATCAAAGCCGTCGCGCACCAAGTCGGCCTGGGCGGTATGGGTTTGCAGTTGCACCTGCAACTGCGGATGTTGCTGGCAAAACCCGTGCAGGGCCGGGGCCAGCACCCTCAAGCCATATTCCACCGTGGAGGTGATCCGCAGGCTGCCCTGCAGGCCGCTGTGTTCGGCGCGCGCCTCATCAATGGCCACCTGCGCCGCGTGCACCACCTCCAGGCAGTGCCCGTAGAAGCGCTCGCCCGCGTCGGTCAGGGCGATACGCCGGGTGGTGCGCGTCAGCAGGGTCACGCCCAGCTCGGCCTCCAGTTGCTTGATGCTGAAGCTGACCGCGGCCCGGGTTTGCTCCAGGCGTGCGGCTGCGCCGGTAAAGGAGCCGGTCTGGACCACCGCGCAGAACAGCTCGAAGCGGTCGAGGCTGACCATGCAACACACCCTTGATTGTCAAATTAAGTCGAACAATCTGGCGGATATTACGGGCTTATTCAAGCGCCTTGTGCCCTCTAGACTGCGCCTTTCCTTGATGCGCCACCGACAATGCCCAGCTCTTCCAAAGTCGCTTTCATCTACCTGCTCGGCTTCGCCCTGGACCTGCTCAACCTGTTCGCCCTGGGCAGCGCCTACCCCCAACTGGGCCATGAACTGCAGGCGTCGGTGGCCCAGTTGAGTTGGGTCGGCAACCTCTACCTGCTAGGCCTGACCCTGGCGATCCCGCTGGGCACCTGGCTGGCCCGGCGCATCGGCGAGCGCCAGACCCTGTTGCTGTCGCTGCTGCTGTCTGGCCTGGCCACGGCGCTTGCCGGCAGCGCGGGTGGCATCGACAGCCTGCTGCTGTGGCGCTTGCTGCAGGGGCTGGGCGGCGGGCTGTTGATCCCGGTGGGGCAAGCCATGGCCTACCGCGCCTACCCACCCGAGCAGCGCCACGCCCTGACCGCCCGGGTGATGACGGTTGCCCTGCTGGTACCGGCCTTGTCGCCTGCCCTGGGAGGGGTGCTGGTGGATCACGCCAGCTGGCGCTGGATCTTCTTCGCCCTGCTGCCGCTGACCATGCTCACCGCCCTGCTCACCCTCGCCTGGCTGCCGGCCCGCGCGCCCCGGCCCAGCCCCGGCCCCTTGCTCGACCTCGGCCTGCTGCGCCAGCCGCTGTTGCGCGCCGCGATGCTGGTGTACCTGTGCGTGCCGGGCGTGTTCATCGGTGCCAACCTGGTGGCGGTGTTGTACCTGCAAGGGCCACTGGGGCTGAGCGCCACCACCACCGGCGCGCTGATGCTGCCCTGGTCGCTGGGTGCCCTGGCGGCGATCAGCCTGGTGCGCAGTCGCTTCCGGCAATGGGGCCCCCGGCCTTTTCTGTGCGCCGGCATCCTGCTGCAAAGCCTGGCGCTGCTGGGGCTGGCCATCCCGGAACTTGCGCAGCCAAGGGCGGTACAGGTGCTGATTTTCCTGCTGCTGGGCCTGGGCAGCAGCCTGTGCAGCAGTAGCGCGCAAAGCCTGGCCTTTGTTGCCATCGCGCCCGAGCGCATGGGCGCGGCCAGCGCCCTGTGGAACCTCAACCGGCAACTGAGCTTCGGCCTGGGGGCTGCCGTGCTCGGGGCCCTGCTCAACGCCTTGCTGCCCCTGCCCACGGCCTACACCCAGGTGTTCGTGCTGGCCGCCGCACTCTCCCTGCTGGCCTTGCCAGCGGTACTCAAACTGCCCGGGGCGCAGGCCCTGGGGCTTTCCTCACGCGCTTTGGAATCCTGATCATGCCTACCGAACAGGCGAGTTTTGCCGCCGTCATCGACCTCCATGTACTGATCCAGCAATGGCTGGCCGGCGGGGCCCACACCGATCGACTGCCCGCGCTGCTGGCGCACTTCAGCCCGGGGTTTTCAATGATCGGGTTGTCCGGGCGGCCACTGGACCTCGCCGGGCTGCACGGCGTGTTCAGCCAGGCCCACGGCACCCGCCCGGGCCTTGAGATCCGTATCGACGAATTGCAAGTGATTGCCCAGGCCGGGGGCCTGACGGTGGTGCATTACCGCGAGCACCAGCACGATGCCCAGGTGCTGCACAGTGTGCGGCGCTCGACGGCGGTGTTCGAGCAACGGGAGAGCGGCAGCCTGCGCTGGCTGCGCCTGCATGAAACGCCTTGCCCCTGAGGGTCAGGCGTTCTTGCGGGCTTTGCGCGGGGTGGCGGGTGCTTTTTTCTCCGTGGCCGCCGCCTTTTTCGCCGGCGCCTTGCGCCCGCCCAGGCTGCGCTTGAGCAGTTCGGTGAGGTCGATGATGTCGGCGCTCTTCTGCTCACCTTCGCCCTCCAGCGGCTCGACCGTGGCGATCTTGCCTTGGCTGGCTTTCTCCTCGACCAGCTCCATGATGGTGTCCTTGAATTCGTTGCGGTACTCGTCCGGCGCCCACTGCCCGCTCATGTCGTCGATCAGGCGCTTGGCCATGTCCAGCTCACGTTTTTCGAGGCTGGCCTCACGCACGCTCTTGTCCAGTTCGAGGGTCTCCAGGCTGCGCACTTCCTCGGGCCAGCGCAACGTGATCATCACCAGTGCATCGTCCAGGGGGCGTAGCAGCGCCAGGTGCTGCTGGGTGTGCAGCACGACCTTGGCCAGCGCCACCTTGCCGCTGCGCTCCAGCGCTTCGCGCAACAAGGCGTAGACCTTGCCACCGCGTTTGTCGGGGCTCAGGTAATACGGCGTCTCGAACTGCTGCAGCGGAATCTCGCTGCTGTCGACGAAGGAGAAGATGTCGATGGTCTGGGTCGCCTCGGGAGGGGCCTTGTGGATCTCCTCCTCGCTGATCACCACGTAGCGGCCCTTCTCGTACGCCACGCCCTTGACGATATGTTCACGGCTGATCTCCTTGCCGGTGACCTTGTTCACCCGCTTGTAGCCCACCGGCTCCATGCTGCGCCCGTCGAGCCAGTCAAAATCGACCCGGTCGCTCTTCACCGCGGAACTGAGCGAAACCGGGATATGCACCAGACCGAAGCTGATGGCACCTTTCCAGATGGCTCTGGCCATGGCCGGACTCCTTTAAGGGACGCTGTCTTGCATGCGACTGCCGCCGGTGGCGAAGGTTTGATCCGGCCGACTCACGGCGTCGGATTACCCCCCGTGACGCCGAACACTTCCCCGGTGATGTAGCTCGACTCCTGGCTGGCCAGCAGCACATACACCGGTGCGCATTCGGCTGGCTGGCCGGGACGCTTCATCGGGGTATGGCCACCAAAGTCGGGGATCTTTTCGTCCGGCTGCCCGCCGCTGGGTTGCAATACCGTCCAGATCGGACCGGGGGCGACTGCGTTGACGCGGATACCGCGCTCGATCACCTGCTTGGCCAAGGCCTTGGTAAAGGCCACGATCGCCGCCTTGGTGGTGGCGTAGTCGAGCAAGGTGGCCGACGGGTCGTAGGATTGGATGGAGGCGGTGTTGATGATGGTCGCCCCTGCCGGCATCAACGGCACCGCGGCCTTGCACAGCCAGAACATCGCATAGATGTTGGTTTTCATCGTGGCGTCGAACTGCTCGCTGCTGATCTGCCCCACCGCCTTGCACGCCACCTGCTTGCCGGCGACGTTGACCAGGATGTCGAGCCCGCCCATTTGTTCGTGGGCCTGGTCCACTAGCTCACGACAGAACGCTTCGCTTTTGATATCGCCCGGCAAGGCAATGGCGCGGCGCCCTTCGGCCTCGATCAGTTTGATCACCTCCCGGGCATCGGGCTGCTCGATGGGCAGGTAGTTGAGGACGATGTCGGCCCCCTCACGGGCAAAGGCAATGGCCACGGCGCGGCCGATGCCGGAGTCGGCGCCGGTGATCAGCGCCTTGCGACCCGCGAGGCGGCCGAAGCCCTGATAGGTGGTTTCGCCATGGTCGGGCTTAGGCCGCATGTGCAGGTCCAGCCCCGGCGCTGGCTGGGATTGGGCCGCAAACGGGGGGGGCGGGTACTGGGTCAGGGGGTTCTGCATCTGGTACTGATTGCGCGGTTTGTCGCTGGACATGGTGGCCTCCCGGTTGCGAATGCGGCGCCACTGAACCTGCGCCCGTTTCTACTTGGAAGGAGGGCCATGACCAAGGTTTGAACCGAAGCGCTGCAATGCCGACCAGCGGTCCCGGGGGCAAATAAGCTGAACTCCACGCCTGCTGGCGTCTCGTAAGTAGAACAGTGGATCGACGCCTCACAGGAGTTATGCCCATGAATCGCCTTCCCTTCCGCTTTGCGCTCGGCGTATGCGCCCTGCTGGCCGTGCAGGCACAGGCCGGTGACAACACCTTCATCGACGAGGCCATGAGCGCCGGCATGGCCGAAATCCAGACCAGCCAGCTGGCCCTGGAGAAATCCGACGCCGCGGACGTCAAGGCGTTTGCCCGGCTGATGATCAAGGATCACACCCAAAGTAATCAGCAGTTGCTGGAACTGGCAAAAAAGCATGACCTCCCGGCGCCAAACGATGCCGCCCTGGCCGACAAGGCTCGTAAACTGATGTTGCAGGTGCAGGACGGTGCCTCGTTCAATGCCGCCTATGCGAGTCATCAGGTCGATGCCCATGAGCAGGCCATCCGCCTGTTTGATGAGCAGCGCCAGTCCACCTCGGCCCCGGCCGACCTGCGCAACTTTGCCACCAATGCCTTGCCGGCCTTGCAGCATCACCTGCAAGAGGCCAAGAAACTGGAAAACGAGTACCGCGCTGCTGAATGAAGGAGGACCCAGGCATGAGAATGGCAAACCGCGCCTGCGCGACCTGCCTGCAGATCGACTTCGTCCAGGACACCCTGTTCGGCCCGGTGGCCCGCCGTGCCGAATGCGAGGTGCAACTGGCGCCGCTGAACCTCAACGGCTTGCCGGGATTGCAGATGCAAGTGCGCGCACCGGTACCGGACAAGCTTGAACGCTCCCATAGCGTGGCGTTTACCTGGGAGGGCCGCACCTACCGGGGCATCGTGCACTACCACCGGCGCTGTGACGATGGTGGGCTGCAGCTGCAGCTGCAGCTGGAGTTGCAGTAGGGCTATATCGAGGTAGGAGCGGGCTTGCCCCGCGAGAGGCCCGTACAACCAACAAAATGACCGCTGCCTGAGCGATTGATCGCGGGGCAAGCCCGCTCCCACCGGGCCGATCGGCGCATACCCGGTCAAACCGCCTGTAGCCGCTGGCGTCAGCCTGCGATCGACCGCACAGCGGTCGCCGGCTCAAGGTAGGAGCGGGCTTGCCCCGCGAGAGGTCCGTGCAGCCAACAAAATGGCTATTGCCTGAACGATTGATCGCGGGGCAAGCCCGCTCCTACCGGGCCGTTCGGCGTCATGCGATCACCCCGCAGCCTTGCTGGCACACCCACAGCCGCTGGCAGTGCAAAGTTTGCCGGACGGATGCTGATCCGCACAGGCCTGGCAGCAATACGCCTTGCCTTCACGCATCACTGGGTTGGCGCCTACTTTGCAATTGCACCCGGGACACGCACAGGTTTGCTCGTTCATGGCTTTGACTCCTGAGGTTGTGGTCGTCACTGCGTGCGACTCGGCGCCACCTGCGATGGTTCAAAAAAGATGAACCCCCGGTGCCCCGCCGACCTCAATAGAACAAGGAGCGGCAATTCCGCCTTCTGTTCAGCCTGGAGGTCACCATGGCTACCCACCTGCTCAAGCTCTTCACCCACCCAGGCGATGCCTGGATCGACATCCGCCACGAAGAAGAACAGCACCCGCGCCACTACCTGCCCCATCTGTTGGTGTTCGCCCTGATTCCCGCCTTGTGCCTGTTCATCGGCACCACCAGTTTCGGCTGGAGCCTGGCCGGCACCGAGCGGGTGCGCCTGAGCGTGGCCAGTGCGGCACAGTTAGGTGTGCTGCTGTACCTGACCATGCTGCTCGGCGTAGTAATCATGGGGGGATTCATTCGCTGGATGTCGCGCACCTTCGACACCCGTCCAAGCCTGGACCACTGCATCGGCTTTGCCGCCTATGGCGCCACGCCGTATTTTGTAGCCGGTATCGCCGGGCTGTACCCAGGCCGCTGGCTGGCGCTGATCGCACTGCTGGCGGCCTCGGCCTATGCCACCTTCCTGCTGTTCATCGGCCTGCCCACCTTCCTGCGCCTGCGCAAGGAGCAGGGCCTGTTGTATTCGACCAGTGTCTGGGCGGTGGGCCTGTTGGTGCTGGTGACCATCCTGGTGTCGATGATCCTGTTCTGGTTCGACGTGCTGGGGCCGGAATACATGCGCCCGGCAGCCCTGGGCTGAACCGGGTGCAGGGGCCTCGGGCTCAGGCGACGTTGCTGGGCTTGAGGCCAGCGTGGCTGCGCCCCACGCGTTGCTCCTCTCGCACCTGGGCCACCAGGATGGACAGGTCGTGACAGGTGGTCAGGCTATCGAGGCGTGTTTCAGTGACGATCTGGTCGTCGCCCTGCCCCAGGCGTATGGTCAGCCAGACGCCATCGGTGCAGGTGACTTCACAGTAGTCGGGCAGAAACGCCTGCTCGAGAAGCTGGCGCAGTTCAAGGGTGGAAACGCCAATCAGTGACATGGTGCGGTCCTCGTGTCAGAAAACCCGACTTCTCAGTTACCACCGCCAGGTTGAGCACGGCCAATTGATAATGACGATGCCGTGCCGCTTGCCTCATGGACCCTGACAATCACCTGGGGACTCTCCAAGAAGAAGGCCGCAGCCTCAGCGAAGTTCAGTGCAACTACCCGAGTGTGCGATGAACGGACCGGCCACACCGTTCGTCATCTGCCGGCGAACAAATTTCAAACTTTGCCGCGCCTGTTGTCGCCCAACCTGTGTAGGGCAACACTGCCTTGCACTTCCCTAGCACAGTGAGGAAGCACATCATGGCTAACAAAGACACTTCCAACCCAGGCAACTTCGCCAACGACCGCCAGAAAGCCTCCGACGCCGGCAAAAAAGGCGGCCAGGCCTCCGGTGGCACCGCCGGTGACCAGACCCGTAAACCAGACATGGGCAACAAGCCCGGCATGGGTAACAAGACTGACCGCAAGCCAAGTGGCGGCGGCCGTAGCTGATAGACGAACGACCGGCGCACCTTCGGGGCGTCGGTCTTGAGGCACAGCAATGAGTCAGCAGGTGATTCATTTTCATTGCCAGATCGACCAGCGCACCACCGAACGCTTTCGCGACCGGTGCCTGCAAGCCATCGACGAGGGCGCCAGCCAGCTGTTGCTGTATCTGTCGACCACCGGCGGCAGCACCAACTTCGGGTTCTCCCTCTACAGCTTCATCAAATCGTTACCGGTGCCGGTGTGCGCGGTTAACGCCGGCAACATCGAGTCGATGGGCATCATCCTGTACCTGGCCGCCGGTGTGCGCATTGCCGCGCCACACTCGCGCTTTCTGATCCACCCCATGACCTGGCACTTCAGCCAGAGCGCGGTCGACCACTCGCGCCTGCGCGAATACCTGTCGAGCCTGAACAACGATCTGGAACGCTACGTGCGCATCTTCGAGCTGGAGACCCTGCAGGCCGAACGCAAGCTGGATATCTTCCAGTGCCTGTCGGCCGAAGAGAAAGTCATCCCCGCCTATGACTCCCTCGCCTGCGGCATCGCCCACCGCCTGGAGCAAGTGGTGTTCGCCAAGGACGACCGACACCTGACGATCAGCGGCGAAGACTGAAATCCGATTGAATTTTTTTGCCGCGCCGAGACTCAGTCATTGCAGTAGAAGGATTTTTCCAGCGACTGCACTGAAAGGATCGTCAAAGGCCCATGAACGACGCAAAACTCTTCGTGATCGACTACCAACTGCATGGCTCCCCCAAGTCTTTCATCATCCGTGCAGAGAAGATGGACAACGCCGAAGCCTGGCATTGGGCCAGTTGCGACGCGGGTGTTGGCAGGATTGGCCGTTATGGCCGGGAACAGGTGAAAAAGATCAGCAAGCCCCTGGCCGAACGTTATGGCATCACCGGGGTGACCTGGCGCCAGACCGGCTAGGCGCCTGCCAGCGACGCCCAAAGATGCTGGGCCGCATAGGCCCGCCACGGGCGCCAGGCCAGGGCGCGGTCGGCCAGCTGCACCTCGGCGCTTTCCAGCAGGCGCAGGGCCTTGACCAGGGCGACATCCCCCAGCGGAAAAGCATCGGCGGCGCCGAGCTGACGCAAGGCCAGGTAGTGCGCGCTCCACGGTCCGATGCCGCGCAGCCGGCACAAGCGTTGGACCCAGGCCTGCAGATCGACATCGGCACGCAGCAGCTTGGGGTCGGCGAGCATGGCCAGCGCCATGCCCGACAACGTCGCCGCCCGTGAACCGGGCATGCCCATGCCGCTGAGGTCGGCCTGGGCGATGGCTTTGGCCAGCGGGAACACATGGGTAAGACGCGGCTCGATGACGTGGGGGGCCAGCAATGGCTGACCGTGACGCAGCACCAACCGGCCCGCCAGGGCCATGGCCCCCGCCACGCTGATCTGCTGGCCCAGCACCGTGCGCATGACTTGCTCGAACGCCTCCCAGCCACGGGGAACGCGCAACCCCGGTCGCGCAGCAATCAGCTGCGCCATGAGCGGGTCCCGGGCCAGTTGCCCCTCGATCAGGCCGGGATCGGCATCCAGATCGAATACCCGCCGCACCCGGGCGATCAACCCCGGCAAGGCCTGCCGGGGAAGCCCGTACAGGCTCAAGGCCAGGCACTGTCCCCTCGCCGGCCGGCACTCGATCATGCCCTGGCGGTTACCGAGCCTTACCGTTCGCCGATAGACACCTGCCTGCATGACCTCCACGCCGCTGATCGAGCGCGCCGCCAGAAACCCCAGCATCGACGGCCAATGGTACGGCGCGCGGTACTTGAGCCAGACCGTGAGCACCGGCTGGCCGCGTACGTTGCAGCGATAGGCATGGAGGGCAGTCGTCTGGGTCATTGGCCGTGCCGGTTGTGGAAACTGGGAGTCGACTGTGATGTTACAAAGAATTTCAAGCTTGCGCCGGTGTCTATTCGGTAACCGTCTGCTGGAGCTGCCACCATGAAATTCGAGCGTTTCGCCCAGGCCATGTCACGGCGCACCGGCAGTTCGCACACGTTCGTCCTGGCGTTGCTGCTGATTGTCGTCTGGGCGTTCACCGGGCCCTGGTTCGATTACAACGACACCTGGCAACTGATCATCAATACCTCGACCACCATCGTCACGTTCCTGATGGTCTTCCTGATCCAGAACACCCAGAACCGCGACAACGATGTGCTGCACCTGAAGATCGACGAATTGCTGCGCGCCACCCAGGCGGCGCACAAGGCCATGCTCAACCTGGACGACCTGGACGCCCGGCAGCTCAAGAGCCTGTTGCAGGAATACAAGAATATCGGCGCCAATGGCGATAAAGCGCTGGAGCCTGGACAAGACACTGCAGCCGGACGCCGTGAGCGTCCGGCTGCAGAGCAGTGAACGGTGTTACTTACCGTTGGTGAGGGTGTTGTAGCTGGTGATCAGGTTGCGGTAGTCCGGGATGTGGTTGGAGAACAGTGTACCCAGGCCTTCGATGTCGTTGCGCCAGTCGCGGTGCAGCTCGCACGCCAGGCCAAACCAGGTCATCAGTTGCGCGCCGGCTTGCGACATGCGGTCCCAGGCCGAGTCACGGGTCAGGGCGTTGAAGGTCCCCGAGGCGTCGGTCACCACGAACACCTCAAAACCTTCGGCCAGGGCCGACAGTGCCGGGAAAGCCACGCAGACTTCAGTTACCACGCCGGCGATGATCAGTTGCTTCTTGCCGGTGGCCTTGACGGCCTTGACGAAGTCTTCGTTGTCCCAGGCGTTGATCTGGCCAGGACGGGCAATGTACGGCGCCTCTGGGAACTGCGCCTTCAGCTCGGGCACCAGCGGGCCGTTGGGGCCGGTTTCGAAGCTGGTGGTGAGGATGGTTGGCAGGTTGAAGTACTTGGCCAGGTCACCGACGGCCAGCACGTTGTTCTTGAACTTGTCCGGGTCGATATCACGCACCAGCGACAGCAGGCCGGTCTGGTGGTCGACCAGCAGGACCGCGGCGTTGTTCTTGTCCAGGCGGACGTAGGGCTTGCTCATGGTCTAACTCCTTGCGTGGGTAAGTCGATGCCGTTCGGGCATCCGACATGAGGGATCAGCGGGACGAATCCAGTTGTTCGTTTTCCTTGGCGACTTGTTGCGCCTTGAGGTAGCTCTCGATCAGCAGTTGGTAGTGCGGGAACACGGCGCTGTAGGCCTCGGCCCACTGTTGGGCATCCGGACGGTTCCAGGTGCGTTGTACTTCCGAGCAGACGGCAGCGGTGTCCATCGGCACCACACCTGCCTGCATCACACGGGCCAGGGTCACTTCCTGGGCCATCTTCGAATAGGTGCCGCTGGCATCGATCACGGCAAAGACCTGATAGCCGGCATTGACGGCGCTGATGCTCGGGAAGGCCATGCACACGCTGGTGATGGTGCCGGCAATGATCAGCTGCTTTTTACCGGTGGCTTCAACGGCGGCGACAAACTCGGGATTGTCCCAGGCGTTGATTTCACCTTTGCGTGCGACGTATTTGGCGTGTGGCGCCGCTTCGTGGATTTCCGGAATCAGCGGGCCGTTGGGACCCTGAGGAACGGAGGCGGTGGTGATCACCGGGATCTTCGCCAGGCTGGCGATCTTGGCCAGGGTAATGGCATTGGCCCGCAGCTCGGTCATGGGCATGTCCTTGACCGTCTGGAACAGACCACTCTGGTGATCGATCAGCAGCATTGCAGCGTTATCAGGATCGATACGCGGGACCTGGCCATTGAAATTGGCAACGTTGGCAAATGTACTCATGACACATTCTCCTTGAGGTTGGAGTGCAGGTTGTGCCTGCCTTCCGGGTCAAAGGCCGCCCCGAGGGGCGGCCTTCGGGTTAATGAGACTAGCTGTCGTGTCGCGGACCGCTCGGGCCGTTCATCTGGCCAAAACGCCCGGCGCGAAAATCCTCGAATGCCTCGGCGATCTCGGCTTCGCTGTTCATCACGAACGGGCCGTAGCCCACGATCGGCTCATCCAGCGGCTCGCCGCTGAGCAGCAGCACCAGGGATTCGGTTTGCGCTTCGAGCAACAGCTCGTCACCGGCACGGTCGAACAGCACCAGCTGCGCCGGGCCTACCGCACGCTCACCGTTGACCAGCACCTTGCCGCGCAGCACCACCAGTGCCGTGCTGCGCCCTGCCGCGCTGGGCAGGCGCACCGGAGCACCCGGCTTGAGTTGCAGGTCCCAGACATCCATTGGCGTGAAGGTGTGTGCCGGGCCTTTGTGGCCACGGTACTCACCGGCAATCACCCGCAGGCTGCCGCTGCCGGCGCCCAGGGGCACGGTGGGGATGTCGCTGGCCAGCAAGGTCTGGTAGCCGGCAGGTGCCGATTTGTCCTTGGCAGGCAGGTTGACCCACAGCTGCACCATCTCCAGGGTGCCGCCCGATTTTGCGAACGCGGGCGAATGGAACTCTTCATGCAGAATGCCGTTGGCCGCCGTCATCCACTGCACATCGCCCGGGCCGATCTGGCCGCCGGCACCGGTGGAGTCGCGGTGCTCCAGTTCGCCCTGGTAGACGATGGTCACGGTCTCGAAACCGCGATGGGGGTGCTGGCCAACGCCACGACGGGCCGTGGTCGGGGTGAAATCGTGGGGGCCTGCGTAGTCCAGCAACAGGAACGGGCTGATGTGCTGGGCCAGGTTGTCGTAGGTGAACAAGCTACGGACTGGAAAGCCATCACCGACCCAATGTGGATTGGGGCTGCTGTAAACGCCTTGGATCTTTTTCATGAGAATGCCTCCTCTCGTGTATGGATATACCTTACGAGCGCAACGACATCCGCGGTAGATCAGTTAAACTGCCCTCAGCGTTCCATATGGAGAACACTGGTGGAAGACCTCAACGACCTTTACTACTTTGCCCAGGTGGTCGATCACGGCGGCTTTGCCCCCGCTGGCCGCGCCCTGGATATGCCCAAGTCAAAACTCAGCCGGCGTATTGCCGGCCTGGAAGAACGCCTGGGCGTGCGCCTGATCCAGCGCTCGACCCGGCACTTTTCGGTCACCGAAATCGGCCAGGCCTATTACCGCCATTGCGTGGCCATGCTGGTGGAAGCCGAGGGCGCAGCCGAGCTGATCGAGCGCAACCGTGCCGAGCCCCAGGGCGTGGTACGCCTGAGTTGCCCGACGGCCCTGCTGGACTTCTGGGTGGGGCCCATGCTGACCCGCTTCATGGTCCAGTGCCCGCTGGTGCAGTTGCACATCGAAAGCACCAACCGCCATGTCGACCTGATCCAGGAAGGCATCGACATCGCCTTGCGCGTGCGGGTGCCGCCGCTGGAAAGCAGCGACCTGGTAATGAAGGTACTGGCGCGCAGCACCCAGCACCTGGTGGCCGCACCCGAATTGATGAAGCAACTGCCGGAGCGCCCGGTCCCGGCCGACCTGAGCGCCCTGCCCAGCCTGCACTGGGGCAACCCGCAACGTGATTACCAGTGGAGCCTGCTGGGCCCGGATGGCGCCAGCGCGAGCATTCGCCACACCCCGCGGCTGGTGACCGACGACCTGGTGGTACTGCGCCAGGCGGCGGTAGCCGGCGTGGGCGTGGTACACCTGCCGCTGGTGGTGGTACGCGAAGACATCGATGCCGGCCGCCTGGTGCGCGCCACTCCGAATTGGGCGCCGGAATGTGGCGTGGTGCATGCGGTGTTTGCGTCGCGGCGGGGGTTGCTGCCGTCGGTGCGCAGCTTGCTGGACTTCCTGGCGGCGGAATTTGAAGCCAGCGATATCGCGTAGGAGCGGGCTTGCCCCGCGATGCGATGTGACGGATACACCGCTATCGCGGGGCAAGCCCGCTCCTACCGGAAATCCCGGTTGCGCACGTCCAGCCCCTGCAACAGCCCGCTTCTACAGGAGGAATGTCTGTATGCGTTCGCTGCTGGCGGCAGGATCTTCCTGCATGAAGCAATGACCACCCGGCACCTGTACCGCCGTGACCTGACGATTACTCTGCGCCCAACGCTGCACCGACTGCGGCACAAACGGATAGGTATCCTCGCCATACACCACCAGGCACGGCGTCTGCACCCGCGACAGCGACGCCCACATCCGCCGCGGAAACGAGCTGAAGATTTCAACTTCGCGACTCGGCCGGCACTTGAGCACCACACCCTCGCCACAATCGCCAAGGGCGTGTTCGATATAGGACTGGAGCGCAGGCTCGCTCCAGCCCTTGAAAATCCCCCTGCCCTCCAGCGACGCCCGCGCCGCCGTACGATCCGGCCAGTGACTGCGTCGTGTCGCCGCCTTGCGCGCCAGGGCGTGACGCTCGTGCAAACCCACCAGCCTGGCAGCGCCCATCAGCCCCATCATCCGGCGGCTGAACAACACCGGGTCCAGCAGCACGGCGCGCTGGAACAACTGAGGTTTCAGCGCCAGGATCAGCCCCGTGAGCACGCCGCCAAAGCTGTGGCCGACGGCAAAGCGTGCAACCTCGCCATACTCGCCGCGCCCGGCCTCGAAGGCCTCGATGGCCAGCTCGGCCGTACGATTCCAGCCCACGAAGGGGCCACCGTGATCGCTGTCGCCATGGCCTTGCACATCGCACAACCAGAGGTCGAACTGTTCGGCCAGGCGCGCCAGCAAGGGCTGGTAGACCAGGCTGCAAAAGCCGTTGCCGTGGAGAAAGTGCAGCAGGGGTTTGCCGCTGGCGGGTGAGCGCCAGCCGCGCAAGGTAAAGCCGGCACTTGTGTCATGGGACCAGGGAATCAGCTGCATGTGCCCGCTTGCTCTTGTCAGGAAAAGCTCGATTCTACAAAGAGCAGCGGGTACAGGGATATCACCAGCAACGCGGCCATCAGGACATTGAACAGCATCAGCCAGCGCGGTTTCTGCAAAACGCTGCGCAAGGCGCTGCCGAACATCACCCACACACAGACGCTGGGCAGGTTGACCAAGGCAAACACGGTGGCAATGACGATCACGTTGGTGACATAGCCCTGGGCGGGTGTGTAGGTGGTGATCGCCCCGACCGCCATCACCCAGGCCTTGGGATTGACCCACTGGAATGCCGCTGCGCCCCAGAAGCCCAAGGGTTTGCGACTCTCGGAATTGCTGACCGACAACGGTCCGGAGGTGGCGATCTTCCACGCCAGGTACAGCAGGTACGCCGCCCCCACGTAGCGCAAAACGGTATAGATCGGCGGGTAGGCCTTGAACACCTCGCCCAGGCCAAAGCCCACCGCCAGCACCATGACCATGAAACCCACGCTGATACCCAGGGCGTGGGGAATCGAGCGGCGTACGCCGAAGTTCACCCCGGAGGCCAACAGCATGGTGTTGTTGGGCCCCGGGGTGATCGAGGACACGAAGGCGAACAGCACGAAGGCGGTTATCAGGTCGAGTGAGCTGAGCATGGCAGGTATTCCAAGGGGATCAGGGCTGTATTGACACTAACGGAGCTCCGCCCTGCCCCCACCATACAGTTGGCGAAAATATCGCCGCTACACTTGACTGTTCTGTTTACGCCAGCGCCTCGGCGATGAAGTCCAGGCGGTCCTGGCCGAAGAACATCTGCTCGCCGACAAAGCAGCTAGGCGCACCGAAAACGCCCCGGCGCACGGCTTCTTCGGTAGCCTCCTTCAGGGCTGTCTTGACCTGGGCATCGGTCGTCCAGGCCAGGAACTGCTCCGGATCAAAACCCGCCTCCCGCAGCACCGATGCCACCACTGCCGGGTCGGCCAGGTTGCGCTGCTGCACCCACAGGGCCTGGAACATGGCCGTGACGTAGGCATCAAAATGCTGCGGCTGGTGCAGCTGCACCGCCACCGCGCCACGCATCAGATTGAGGGTGTTGATCGGAAAGCCCGGCGGGAACGCCAGGGTCACGCCGTAGCGCCGGGCAAAGCGCTGCATGTCGATAAACACATGGCGGGCCTTGGCCGGCACCATCGCCGGTGACGCATTGCCGGTGGCCTGGAACACCCCGCCCAGCAGCATCGGCCGGTACACCAGTCGCGCCCCGTGACGGGCACAGAGGGCCGGCAGTTGGGTCCAGGCCAGATAACTGGCAGGGCTGCCCAGGTCAAAGTAAAACTCAACGGTCTTGCTCATGGCTCAGCTTCCTTTTTTGTTGTTGTAGGGGACTTACCAGCGCTCCATCCACGGCCGCAGGTCCAGCTCGAAAGTCCAGGCGTCCCGCGGCTGGCTGTGCAGGTACCAGTAGCTGTCGGCGATGTGCGCAGGGTCGAGGATACCGTCCTGGTCCTTGAGCGCGTAACGCTCGGGGAAGGTGTCGCGAATGAACGCGGTATCAATGGCACCGTCCACCACCACGTGGGCGACATGGATGTTTCGGGGCCCCAGTTCACGCGCCATGCTCTGGGCCAGGGCCCGGATACCGTGCTTGGCGCCGGCAAAGGCGGCAAAGCCGGCAGCGCCGCGCAGGCCGGCGGTGGCGCCGGTGAACAGCACAGTGCCGCGCTCGCGGGTAACCATGCGGCGCACCACCGCCTGGCTGGTCAGGAAGCCCGCGAAGCAGGCCATTTCCCAGATCTTGAAGTACTTGCGCGCGGTTTCCTCAAGAATGCTGCACGGCACGTTGGCGCCGATATTGAACACAAAGGCTTCGATCGGGCCGATATCGCTCTCGATCTGCTCCACCAGCGCGGTCACCTCCTCTTCCTTGCGCGCATCGGAGCCAAAGCCATGGGCCTCGCCACCGCGAGCGCGGATCTCGTCCACCAACGGCTGCAGCTTGTCGGCGCTGCGCCGGGTTACGCAGGCGACATAACCCTCGCGGGCAAAACGCTTGGCAATCGCCCCGCCGGTCGCATCACCGGCCCCTACCACCAGCACCACTTTCTTGCCCTGAGTCATCCATCGCCTCCATTGGTAAACGATCATTTAGTTAACGAACGCTATGCTATGATCCAGGCTTCGTCAAGGTAGAAAACGGGACCCGCCAGCGTGCGCTACTCCACCACCCACAAAGAACAAACCCGGCAAAAACTGCTGGAAAGCAGCGGCGCCCTGGCCAAGCGCGGGGGCTTCAATGCCACCGGCGTTGCCGGCCTGATGAAAGCCATCGGCCTGACGGGCGGCGCGTTCTACAACCACTTTGCCTCCAAGGACGACCTGTTCACCGAAGTGGTACGCCGCGAGCTGTCCCACAGCCCCATGGCCCAGCAGCCGATGAACCGCGCGCGGCTCGAGCGTTGCCTGGACCAGTACCTGACCCTCGCCCATGTCCACAACCGCGAAGGCGGTTGCGCCATTCCGGCCCTGGGCGCCGAAATCGCCCAGGCGCCGTTGCCCGTGCGTGAAGAAGCCGAGCACTGGCTGAGTGCCCTGCAGCACGCCTGGGCCGAGACCCTCGAAGACCCGGCCCTGGCCTGGGCCCTGCTCAGCCAGTGCGTCGGTGCGCTGGTGATCGCGCGCATGCTGGCCAGCGAAAGCCGCCAGCAGGACGTGCTCAAGGCCTCCCGTGAGTTTCTTGCCGGGGCCCTGCATGAACACCCGTGATGCCTTTTTGCTTGGCCTCGCCCTGCTCTTGCCCCTGAATGCCCTGGCCGCCTGCCCCGCCGGGCAGTACGAAATCTGCCTGGGCACCTGCATCTGCTCGCCGTTCGACCCGGGCCAGGCCGGTACCGTGCTCGATGACCTCGGGCGCATGGCCAGCAGCTCCCTGGCCCTGGCCTTGCAGCAGGCGCGCAACACGGCTGCGGCGGGCGAGGTACTGCCGATCCCCTTGCACATCCGCGCCCAACTCGAAGCCTATTACGACTTTCAGGTCCTCGACGCCGCGCGCTACAAGGTCGGCGACCAGCAGGCCCTGGACAGCGCCAACGCCCTGCTGCAGAACCCGGACGTCAACGCCGTGACCCTGATCGACATCATCGTCTTTCGCAACGAGGCCGATGCCCAGGACAACGTCGCGCTCTGGGCCCACGAACTGCACCATGTCCAGCAATACCAGCAATGGGGGGTGGAGGAATTCGCCCGGCGCTACAGCCGCGACTTCGACGCCGTGGAAGCACCGGCCTACGAGGTGCAGGCCAAGGTCAGCAAGGCCCTGCGCGAGCGCGCGTCCGGGCAGGCGCGCTGAACTACACTTAAAGGTCCCCCCTCACGGGAAATGGCCCGAGGTTGCCGATTGCTGTGACGACCCCGTTGACGTTGGACTTCTTGCAGGAGAACACGCAATGGACGAAGCCAAGCTCAATGACTTCATGGGTAAGCTGGTCAACGACATGGGCGCCGCTGCCATGCTGGCCAACCTGATCCTCGGCGATGAACTGGGCCTGTACCGGGCCATGGCCGACAGTCAATTCATCACCCCCGACGAACTCGCGCACAAGACCGGCTGCAATGCCCGCCTGCTGCGCGAATGGCTCAGCGCCCAGGCGGCGTCGGGCTACATGGAACACCAGGATGGCCGCTTTCGCCTGCCCGAGGAGCAGGCCATGGCCCTGGCCATCGAAGACTCGCCGGTGTATGTCGCCGGCGGCGCATCGGTCATCGCCGCCCTCTACCACGACAAGGACAAACTGGTCGCCGCCATGCGCGATGACGGCGCCCTGCCCTGGGGCGATCACCACCCGTGCATGTTCAGCGGCACCGAGCGTTTCTTTCGCCCCGGCTACCGTGCGCACCTGGTGGCGCAATGGTTGCCGACCCTGGCAGGCGTAGTCGACAAGCTCCAGGCCGGCGCCAAGGTCGCCGACATTGGCTGCGGCCACGGCGCCTCGACAGTGATCATGGCCCAGGCCTTCCCGGCGTCGCGGTTTCTCGGGTTCGACTACCACGCCCCGTCAATCACCGTGGCCACCCAGCGCGCTGCCGAAGGTGGGGTGGCAGAGCGCGCGCAGTTCTTCCAGGCCAGTGCCAAGGACTTTCCCGGCGATGACTATGACCTGATCTGCTATTTCGACTGCCTGCACGACATGGGCGA
This sequence comes from Pseudomonas sp. JQ170C, assembly GCF_035581345.1. Taxonomy (NCBI): domain Bacteria; kingdom Pseudomonadati; phylum Pseudomonadota; class Gammaproteobacteria; order Pseudomonadales; family Pseudomonadaceae; genus Pseudomonas; species Pseudomonas sp. JQ170C. Next base: position 2,768,485 of record NZ_CP141608.1, on the reverse strand, counting down.
CCCGGTGGGCGCTGCCCGCCATGCCTTCGAGGCGCTCAAGCCCGGTGGGACGGTGATGCTGGTCGAACCCTTCGCCAACGACAGCCTCGATGAGAACAGCACCCCGGTCGGGAGGTTGTTCTACGCAGCGTCGACCTTTATCTGCACCCCCAACTCACTGTCCCAGGAGGTGGGGTTGGGGCTGGGTGCCCAGGCGGGGGAAGCACGGTTGCGGGCGGTGTTCCAGGAAGCCGGTTTCAGCCATTTCAGGCGGGCGACGGAAACCCCGTTCAACCTGATCCTTGAGGCGCGCAAATAGCGCGTCAGTCTTCGGCGTCGGGGAAATTGCGGCAACTCTTGCGTTCGGCCAGCTCCCTGTCACTGGGGCGCTGGTCGACGAACACGGCGTGGCCGTCCTTGTAGATTTCCAGGTAGCCCCAGTGCAGGTCCTGCTCACGTTGACCGGGCTTGGGCGGCTCGCGCCACCAGGGTTCTCGACTGATCAGTTGCATGGGCGGAGTCCGAGGCGATTATGTCCTCACTATAGACCGCTCGCGGGGCAAGCCCGCTCCTACGGGTAGGAGCGGGCTTGCCCCGCGAGAGGCCCCTCAGCCTGAACCACGACCGCTGCGCGGCCGATCGCAGGCTGGCGCCAGCGGCTACGAACGCGGGATCTCCCCCGCCTTCAGCATCCTGCGCATCAGGCATGCACCCAGCGTCTATGCAGCCCCCGCGCCAGTGCATCGAGCATGTAGCCCAGCACGCCAATCAACAGCACCATGGCCATCAACTCCGAATACGCCAGGCGGTCACGGGTGTCGAGAATGAAGTAGCCAAGCCCGGCACTGACCCCAAGCATTTCGCACGGCACCAGCACGATCCACAAAATGCCGATCGCCAGGCGCACGCCGGTCAATACATGCCCCAGCACCCCCGGAATGATCACTTTGCGCAGGGTTTCCCAGCGTGTAGCACTCAAGCTGCGACTCAGTTGCAGCCAGCGCGGATCGAGCTGGCGCACGCCGGCTGCGGTGTTGAGCAAGATCGGCCACAACGCGGCAAAGGCCAGCAGGAAATAGATCGGCTGGTCACCCACGCCCATCAGCATCACCACCACCGGCATCCACGACAGCGGCGAGATCATCCGCAAGAACTGGAAGGCCGGTGTGGTCGCCGCCTCCAGATGACGGTAGCTGCCCACCAGCAACCCCAGCGGCACGCCGATCAGCAGCGCGAGCAACAAGCCGACAAGGATGCGCTTGAGGCTCACCCACGCATGTTCGTACACCTCATGCTGGCCCAGCAGCTCGATCAGGCTACTCAGGGTGGCCTGTGGCGAGAAGCGCGCCGACAGGCCATCGGCCTCACCGAACAGGTGCACACCCAGCCACCACAACAGCAACAAGCCGAGCAAGCCGGCGGCGCCCAGCGCGCCATGAACTACATGCTTGCCCATCAGATCGCGAACTCCTCACTGCGCTCGAAACTGTCCGGCAAGCCGAACGCCTTGAGCCCACCGACCGCCTCGATGCTCTTGCGGACAAAACGGTCATCGACCAGGTCACGCGCAGTCTGCTGCGGGTCCAGCCCGGCCAAAAAGCCCTTGTCGCCCTCGATCAGGGTGTTCTGCAGACGACGCACCAGCTCCTCGGTGTAGCTGGGGAACGGGTAAGGCTGAAAGTCGATGCGCTTCTCGTCCCACTGCGCATGCTCGATCGCACCGCTGGCGATATAGGCCGCACGGTCGTCGGCAGACGGCGCCAGCACTTTGCTCAGCACCTGCGGGGTGTGCGGCGTGTAACGGTTGGGGCCGGCCTTGGACAGCAGCGCCGCCGCCTCGGCACGGTGGTCGCGGGTCCAGAGCTGGGCCTTGACGATGGCGTTGACGACTTTCTGCGACCACTCCGGACGATTGTTCAAGTCATGCTCGTGCATGAACACCACGCAGCAGGCGTGGTTGCGCCAGATGTCCCCGGTAAAGCGCTGAACCCGACCCACCTTCAAGTCTTCGGCCAGGGCATTGAAGGGTTCAGCGACGATGTAGCCGGCAATGCGCTTGCTGGCCAACGCCGGCGGCATGTCGGACGGCGGCAGTACCAGCAGGTTCACCTCATTGGCCGCAAGCGGCGCCGTTGCCGGCCTGGACACCGGCTGCAAGCCATGGTCGCGGAACAACTGCTGCACCACCACGTTGTGGATCGAGTACCAGAACGGAATCGCCACGGTCTGCCCACCCAGCTGCTTGACCTCGCTGATGCCCGGCGCCACGGTCAGGCCCGAGCCGCCGACATGGTTCCAGGCGACCACCTTGGCCGGGACCTTGCTGCCATAGCGCGCCCACACCGTCATCGGCGAGAGCAGGTGAATGACGTTGACCTGCCCGGAGATGAACGCCTCGATCACCTGGGCCCAGCTGCGCAGCAGCACCGGGCGCTCGGCCTTGATGCCTTCGGCCTCGAACAGGCCGTTGTTGTGGGCCACCAGCAACGGCGTGGCATCGGTGATCGGCAGGTAGCCGATACGCACCGGCGCATCGGGGTCGCTGGCAGCGCGCGCCTGCAGGCTATTGAGCAGCGGCATGGCGCCGCCCGCCGTCAGCAAGGCGCTGAGTTTGATGAAATCACGACGAGTGTGGGTGAAGTCGTCCAGGCACATGGGCAGTCTCCGACGGCAGCGGCAATGGTTCAGGAGTGGGTTCGGTGCGGCTGGCCCGCCGAAGGGTTTTGAGGATGTCGATACGCAACGCGCCCAGCTCCTCGACCCGCTGTTCGCGAGGGTGCGCCAGGTCGATGTGCCATTGGCCCAGGGTACGCGCCGGGTGGTTGCCCAGTAGCAGTACCCGGTCAGACAACAGCAAGGCTTCGTCGATATCGTGGGTAATCAGGATCGCCGCGGTATTGTGCCGGGCGATCAATTGCAGCAGCAGTTGCTGCATGTCGGCGCGTGTCACTTCATCCAGGGCGCCGAAAGGCTCATCGAGCAACAACACCTGGGGCTGGCGCGCCAGGCAGCGGGCCAGCGCGGTGCGCTGGGCCATGCCGCCGGACAGCTGCGCCGGGTACTGATCGCGGGCATGCTGCAGGCCGACCGCCTCGATGGCGTGATCGATGCGGGCACGGCGTTCGCTGGCGGCAAGCTTGGGCTGACGGGCAAAGTCCAGGCCGAAGGCGACATTCTTCTCAAGGCTGAGCCAGGGCAGCAGGCTCGGGTCCTGGAAGGCCACCGCGAGCCTCGGGTGTGGCCCGTGCAATGGCTCACCGAGCAGGCTGACACTGCCCCCGCGCGCCTGCTGCAACCCGGCCAGCACCCGCAGCAGGCTGGATTTGCCGACCCCGCTGGGACCGAGGATGGTAATCACCTCCCCCGGCGCCAACTGCAGGTCAAAGTCTTCCAGCACGCTCTGCCAGCCTTGCTCACGCGGATAGCCGAGGCTGATTGCGCGTGCTTCGAGTAACACCTTGGTCATGCTACCGACGCCTGGCGATGCAGCTCGGCGCGCAGTTGCACCAGGCTCGGGGTGACAATCGGCACAAACGCCGACTCACGCCAGCGCCGGGCAAAGCCTGCACCGAAGGCGGTGAGGTAAGCCTTGCCGCCGCTGGCCTGCAATTCCAATTGCACCGCGTCGGCAGCCGTTTCGGCCAGCAGGATACGCAGCTTGAACAAGGCAGCCGGCTGCGCCAGGAAGCGGCCATCGAGCACACCGTCCTTGAGCTCGCGCACGGTGGTTTCCAGACGCTCGTCGAGCAGGTTCAAGGCGTCGGCCAGGAACGAGCGCGCGCCTTGCAAGTGCGCCTCGACTTCGCGCAAGGAGCGCCGCGCCAACCCGATCGCCATGCCGCACTGCAACCCAAGGAACGCAGGGCGTACCGCCGGCAAGAACTGCTTGGCGTTTTCGTGCAGCAACCAGTCACGGCTGACGGCCACCTGCTCGAACGCAAGCGCTGCCGTGTTGCTCGACTGCAGGCCCATCAGTTGAAGGTCGTCGGAACGCGTCAGGCCCGCCGCGTCGTCGGGGATGGCCAGCACGAAGGGCGGTGCGCCCTCCTCGTCGATGGCCGCCGCCACCACAAAGCCGCCCTTGCGCAGGTTGGTCACCCAGTGCAGGCGACCGTCCAGGGTCCAGCCGGCCGCCTCGGGGCTGGCCTTGACCTGCAGCGCCTCGATACCCGAAAGGAATTTCATCGCGTTGGACAGGCCCGTGGCGCCGGCCAGCTCGCCGCTGAGCAAGGGCGGCAGCAAGCGCTCGCGCAAGGCGGCGTTGGGGCTTTGCAGCAGGTACTCGATAAAGGCGCGCTGGCCCCAGAACACAAAGGCCGCCGCCAGCGAGTGGCTGGCCACCTGGGCCACGGCTTCGATCGCGTCGGCAACTGTGCCTGCGCTGCCGCCGAGGTTCCGGTCGATGCCGATGCGCAGCACGTGGGCCGACGCCAATTGACCCAGGACGGCCTGCGGGTCGCACTGACCCTGGTCGAGCGCTTCGGCCTGGGCATCGAGCCACTGAGCAAATGCGGGATCGAGCATGGGTTTACTCCTTTAAAAATGCGCCAGTGAACACTGGCGCCATCGAATCGTTATGCCGAAGGCTGCCAGCGGTACTTGCTCAGCTCGTCATTGAGCGGGGTTTGGGCGAACACATTAGCAAAGTTGCACAACGTCGCGAGGCTCACGCCCAAAATCACTTCAAGGGCATGCCCTTCGCTGTAACCCGCTTCGCGGAAGGCGTTGTAACCGGCATCGCTGACATTGCCTCGGGTCGCGATCACCTCACGGGTGAACGCCGCCAGGGCTTCGAGTTTTTCCTGCGGCAGTTCGCCGCGTGCACGCAGGGCGTCGACCACCTCTTGCGGCAGCTTGGCCTTGTTCAGGGCAACGGCGGTGTGGCCGGCCACGCAGAAGTCGCAACCGTGGTTGGTCGCGGCGATCAGTTGCACCACTTCACGCTCGGCCAGGCTCAGTTCGGCCTTGCCGTTGAGCGCCGATACCGTCACGTAGGTTTCCAGCGCCGCCGGGGCGTTGGCCAGCACGCCGAGCAGGTTGGGGATGAACCCGGAATTCTTCTGGGCGTTTTCAAGGAATGGACGGGCAGCCTCGGGGGCGCTTTGCACGGTGTGGAGAGTGACGCGCGACATGGAGTGGACTCCTGCATACTAGGGTGTGCCGCCAGTCTGTTGGTTATAAGAAATACCTTCCATATTCTAGAGTCGCTATTACTTGCTTCTGAGTCTTTCCATTAGATGATTTCATCCAGCCCACTTGTCGATTGGTTATTAGAAAGCCTTGAGCTAGACGCCACGCTGTTCCATGTCGGGCGTTATTGCGGGGGCTGGCACGCCAGCACCCAGGGCCTGGCGCGGGCCAGTTTTCACTTGATCGTGCAGGGTCATTGCTGGCTGCACATCGACGGCCACCCCGAGGCCATTGCCCTTGAAGCCGGTGACGCGGTGTTCCTGCTCCGCGACCTGCCCTATCGCCTGGCCGGCACCGCTGACGACGAGCTTGCCCGCGCGCAACCGCGCCGGGCCATGCTGCCCCTGGACATCGACGCCAATGACGGCGTGGGCCTGGTGTGCGGGTTCTTTCATTTTCAGCCGGGGCTGTCGTCTCTGATCATCGAAGGCCTGGCCGACTGGATCATCCTGCGCGCCGGCGACCCTGCCCTGAGCGCCGCCACCGCGCTGTTCGAGCTGATCCTTGCCGAGTGCCAGCGCCAGCCGGCGCCGTCCTCGGCGTTGCTCGAGCGCCTGAGCCACCTGCTGTTCCTCTACGTGCTGCGCCAACAGGTGCAAGGCGACACCGGCATGCACGGCCTGGTGGCCCTGGCCCGTCACCCGCAATTCGCCCCCCTGGTCGAACAACTGATCGCCCACCCCGAACACCCCTGGCCGCTGGAAAGCATGGCGGCCTGCACGGGGCTTTCCCGTTCGGCCTTCTTCAAGCGCTTCACCGAGCTTGCCGGGCAGTCCCCAGGGCAAGTGCTACTGGCCCTGCGCATGCGTCACGCCTGCCAATTGCTCAAGGCCCACAACACCGTCGAGCAGGTGTGCGCCGCTGTTGGCTATCAGTCCATCGCCGCCTTCACCCGCGCCTTCAGCAAGGCCGTGGGCGTGCAGCCCGGCGCCTATCGTCGCCAGCATGAGGGGCGCTGAAACAAACACCGTGCGGTAATCGAACACAAGCGCAGTTCAGCCCTCAAGTCCCCCTGCAGCCACTCCGATAGCAGACCACCCCGTGCCGAAATGCCGGCGCGGGGTGGCGCTGATAACAACTACAAAGGAGTACTGCCTGCATGTTCGCCGACTTGAAAATCCGCACCGGCATGTTCTGGGTGCTGTCGCTGTTCACCCTCACCTTGCTGTTTTCCACCCTGAGCGCCTGGCGCGCGGCGGTGGGCAGCGATCAGCAGATCACCGAACTGGACCAGACCGCACACCAGTCGGACCGGTTGAACAACGCCCTGCTGATGGCAATCCGCGCCAGTGCCAACGTGTCTTCGGGCTTTATCGAGCAGAGCGGCGGCCACGTGGAGAGCGCCTCCAAGCGCATGGCGATGTCCGAGCAACTGATCGACAACAGCCGTGGGCTGTTTGCCGAGCTGGTCGCCAATGCCCGGGAACCTGCCTTCAACGCCCTGGCCCTGGAGCTTCAGCGCACCTTCGATGGATACGCCCAGGCCGTGGCCGGCCAGCGCGAAGCGATGCGCATGAACGACTTGCAGCGCTACTTCAGCGTCAACACCGACGCCGGCACTGCCATGGCCCGCCTGCAGGCCTTGCGTCAGCAGTTGGTGGCGGCCTTGAGCGAGCGCAGCCAGCAGATCATGCGCGAATCCGACCGCCGCCTGCAGGCTGCCAAGGCACTGAGTGTCGCCCTGGTGGTGGTCACGCTGTTGCTGGCCGTGCTGTGCTGGGGGTTTATCGCCCGCCGCGTGTTGCGCCCGCTGCTCGAGGCCAGTGGGCACTTCCAGCGTTTCGCCCAGGATGACCTGAGCGTCACCGTGCAAGTCACCACCCGCGACGAGATCGGCCAACTGTTCGCCAACCTCGCCCACATGCAGAACAGCCAGCGTGCCACCCTGGCCCAGTTCACCGCCTATGCCGTGCAAGTGGAGCAGGCGGCACAGGTACTGGACAACATCACCGAACAGAGCACCCACAGCCTGCGCCAGCAGGATCAGGAGCTGGAGCAGGCCGCCACCGCCGTGACTGAAATGACCACCGCCGTGGAGGAAGTGGCGCGCAACGCCGTGTCCACCTCACAGGCGGCCAACGCCTCCAACCAACTGGCCGAACAGAGCCGCCAGCAAGTGGGCGAGAACCTGGACGGCACCCGCGCCATGGCCGCCGAGGTGCACACCAGCAGCGAGCGCCTGCAGCAACTGGCCGGACAGATTCGTGACATCGGCCAGGTGCTGGAAGTGATCCGCTCAGTGTCGGAGCAAACCAATCTGCTGGCCCTCAACGCCGCCATCGAGGCTGCCCGCGCCGGTGAGGCCGGGCGAGGCTTTGCCGTGGTGGCCGACGAGGTGCGCACCCTCGCCTATCGCACCCAGCAATCGACCCAGGAAATCGAACAGATGATCGCCGACGTCAAGCAGGGCACCGAAGCGGCGGTGACGTCGATGCAAACCAGCACCCTGCGAGCCCAGTCGACCCTGGACATCACCCAGGCCTCGGGCCAGGTGCTCGAAGGCATCTACAGCGCCATCGGCGAAATCAACGAACGTAACCTGGTGATTGCCAGTGCAGCCGAAGAACAGGCCCAGGTGGCGCGGGAAGTGGACCGGAACCTGCTGAACATCCGTGAACTGTCGAGCCGTTCGGCCTCGGGTGCCCAGCAAACGCGGGAGGCCAGCCAGGGATTGTCGCGGCTGGCGCAAGAGTTGACCGGATTGGTGGGGCGCTTCAGGGTTTGACCCGGGTTGCGGGGCAAGGTGGCGCTTGCCCCGCAAGGGGCCTCAGACATCCACCAGCACCTCGAAGCCCCCGAAGATCATCCGCTGCCCATCGAACGGCATCGGATTCTTGTCCGGCTGCAAGCGCGGATCTTCCATCACCTGTTTGAACCCGGCATCACGCGCTTCTCGCGAAGGCCAGAGAATCCAGGAAAACACCACCGTTTCATCGGGCTTGCACTTCACCGCCATCGGGAACGAAGTGACCTTACCGTCCGGCACATCATCGCCCCAGCACTCGATGACCTTCAGGGCGCCGGCCTCCTTGAACACGACGGCTGCTTTTTCGGCGTGCTCCTTGAATACATCGCGGTTGGCGGTGGGGACTGCGATTACAAAACCTTCGACGTAAGCCATGGTGATTACTCCTGCAGTGGGGGGTGGTCTGCGAAGTAGTCGAACTGGCGGCGGTGGAATCGACATCACCTGTCGATCCTCGACCAACGGCTGTAGGAGCGGGCTTGCCCCGCGATAGCGGTGGGTCAGGCAGATCGCTATCGCGGGGCAAGCCCGCTCCTACCGGGGGGTGTCAGAAGGTCCGGCGCTGGGCGGGGATTACCCGGCAGGTGCTCAGAACGCCTTCGCCATTTCCGCCGTCGGCCTCCACCCCAGCCCTTCATACACCGGCCTGCCCGCCTCGGTCGCGTGCAGTACGGCGAAGCTGATGCCGCGCTGAGTGAATTCAGCCTGCGCCAGTTGCATCAATGCTGTGGCCAGGCCCCGACGCCGGTAGGCAGGCTCGATAAACACGTTGAGCACGTAACCCCGCTCACCTTGGGTCGGGTGAGAGGGATGCGGTGGCCAATCGAGGGACATCAGGCCGATCGCCGCCACAGCCTGGTGGGCGTCCATCAAGGCAAAGCCGAAGTAGCGGCCATCGCGCAGGCGTGGTTCGAGCCAGGGCCGGAAGTGTTCGCTCATCAGCCGCAACTGCGCAGGGTCACCGCCCGCTTCCAGGAACATCGCTTGGCGATGCGTGCAGATCATTTCAAGGTCGCTCGGCAGCAGCCGACGGGTCGTCAAAGCGGGAATGTTCATGGCCAGCACCTGGGCGGAGCGTTTGATGCTAAGCCGGGTGAGTCCAGCCGAGTAGATACAGATCGAGGCCATACACGGCATACAGACTGCAGGAGCGGGCTTGCCTCGCGATAGCGGTGGGTCAGGTAGATCGCTATCGCGGGGCAAGCCCGCTCCTACCGGAGGTGTCAGAAGGTCCAGTCGTGGGCGGGGAGTACGCGGCAGAACGCGCCCGCCAGGGTCGCGTTGTGGTGGGCGACGATTGATTCGGCTGTAAACTGCGGGGTGTCGGCACAGGTATGCCCATCGGCAATCAAGACCGCTTCAAACCCCAAATCCCGCGCAGCACGGCAGGTGCTGTCGACGCAGTACTGGGTCTTCATGCCGACAATCACCACCCCCTCGACACCCCGTGCCTGCAACTGCGATGCAAGGTCGGTGTGGGCGAAGGCGTTGGGGCGGGTTTTCTCGATGATGATGTCCTGCCCCTCTACAGCGAGTGCTGGCTCAAACGCGGTAAGCGGGCTGCCAGGCTCAATGGGCGAACCCACCGGGCCAACATGGCGAACCAGGAAGACCGGCGCTCCCGCCGTGCGTGCCTTGCTCATCAGGGTGTTGACGGTGCCGAGCAACGCTTCACCGTGCCAGGGCTTTTCCGGGCCGTGGAACAAGCCGACCTGCATATCGAGAATCAACAGTGCGTACATGCTGCTTTCCTTGCTGTGGAGCCCGTGACGCCAGGGCAAAGAAAAAGGCCCTGTCCATCATGGGCGGGCCTTTGGGTTCGTGCGTTACTGGCTCACGACACCGCTCACGGCCCGCCTGTGGCGGTCATGGTCGGGGTGGTGGTCGAGGCCAGGCGGAAATCGTTCATGGCGTTGACAATAACTGCGTGGACGAACGCTGGCAACATCCCGGGGCGGGACCTGCGCCCTACTCCGGCAACCCCGCCAGCCGCAACCCCTCGGCAAACCGCGCCAGGTCTTCCGGGCGCTGGATCGGCAGCCACTCCCTCAGGTTCGACACGCGCATCGACGGGTCCAGCTGGCGCAGGCGCTCGGCGGCCTGCTGCGCCTTGTCCATCCGCCCGCTGAGCGCGTAGCTGGCCGCCGCCAGGGCAACCGGCGCGAGCAGGTTGGGCAGGTTGCCCAGGGCCTTTTCCGCCCAGGTGCAGGCGGCATCGAAGTGCCCGGCGAAGAACTGCGCCAGCGCCATGCCGATCTGCATCCGGAACATTTCCGGGTCCAGCGGGCTCAGGCGCACCGCATGGGTGAGGTTGGCGATGGCGGCATCGGTTTCACCCCGGAACGCCCGCAAGATCCCGCCCAGGAACCAGGCCGGCGCCAGGTTGGGATTGAGCAGCCGGGCCCGGTCGAGCAAGGCGATGCCGCCATCGACATCACCGGCCAGGTGAGCCAGTGCATGACCGCCGCGCGTCAGCGCCACGGCATCATCGCGGCCAAGGGTCACGGCCAGGCGCGCCAGCCGTGCGCCCTCGGCAATCTCCACGCTGCGCTCGCTCATCCAGCCATTGAGCTTGCGCCAGAAGTGACACCAGGCAGCCATGCCGTAGGCCGAGGCATATTCAGGGTCCAGTTCGATGGCTTTGTAGAACAGCAGCAAGGCCTGGTCGATGGCCTCGCGGGTGCCGTTGTGCAGCTTGGCGACGCCTTGCAGGTAGTAGTCGTAGGCGTCCAGGCTGTCGGTGGGTTTGCGCTTGGCCCGCTCGATCTCCGCACGCTCCAGCTGCGGCGCAATGGCGCCCACCACGCTTTCGGTGACCTGGTCCTGCAACTCGAAGATGTCATCGAGCAGGCCCTCGAAGCGCTCGGCCCACAGGTGCGTGCCGGTGCTTGCATCAATCAGCTGGCCGGTGATGCGCACCTTGTTGCCGGCTTTGCGCACGCTGCCTTCGAGCACGTAACGCACGCCCAGCTCCTGGCCGACGTCGCGCGCGTCCACCGCCCGGCCCTTGTAGGTAAAACTGGTGTTGCGGGCAATGACGAACAGCCAGCGCAAGCGCGACAGGGCCGCGATGATGTCTTCCACCACGCCATCGGCGAAATAGTCCTGTTGCGGGTCGCCGCAGAGGTTGTGAAACGGCAGCACGGTGATCGAGGGTTTGTCTGGCAGCGCCAGCGCCAACGCCACGGTCGGTGCAGGCAATTCGAGGCTCAGCGGCTCGCCCTCCTCGACCTTGAGCTGGCCGACAAAGCGGTAGCCCTTGCGCGCCACCGTGCGCACCAGGCGTTGCTCCTCGCCGGTGTCGCCGATGGCCTTGCGCACCGCATTGATGTGGCTGGTGATGGTGGATTCGGAAACGATGCGATCGCCCCACACCGCCTTGAGCAACTCGTCCTTGCTCATGACACGCTCGCCGTTGCTGACCAGCTGCAGCAGCAGGTCGAACACCTGAGGGCCGACGGCCACGACGTGCCCGCGCAAGGTCAGCTCCCGGCGCTGTTGGTCGAGCACGTAGTCTTCAAACACGAATTGCAAGGTACGGATCCTTTGGTCGAGTGCTCTCGACTCCGTGTCCGAGCGGGCATTGGTGGGTGCTTTCGATGATACGGCAGCCTGCCTGCCGCTGCACCGTCCAGCAAGGCTGCCAGCGAAATTGGACAGAAAACCAAGCGCACCCGAAGACAAACCCAAGGCCGGCACAAGGACTTCCCCCCGCCACGGGCGCACGCTCTGTACATCGACAGCAACCGTTGCCGTCGGCAAGCGGAGAAACGCCATGAAGATCGTCGTTATCGGAGGCACCGGCCTCATCGGCTCGAAACTGGTCAACACCCTGCGCCAACGCGGCCACGAGGCGCTCGCCGCCTCCCCCAATACAGGTGTGAACAGCATCACCCGTGAAGGGCTGGCCGAGGCGATGGATGGCGCCGACATTGTCGTCGACGTCGCCAACGCCCCCGCCTGGGACGACCAGGCGGTCATGGAATTTTTTCAAACCTCGACCCGTAACCTGTTGGCCGCCGAAGCCGCCGCGGGTGTGCGCCATCACGTGGCGCTGTCGATCGTCAGCTGTGAACGCCAGCCCGAGAACGGCTACTTCCGCGCCAAGGTCGCCCAGGAGAACCTCATCAAGGCCGCCGGCATGCCGTACAGCATCCTGCGCGCCACGCAGTTCTTCGAGTTTGTCGGCGGCATCGCCGAGTCAGCCACGGTGGGCGAAGAGGTCCACCTGTCACCGGCGCTGATCCAGCCGCTGGCATCGGATGACGTCGTCGCGGCGCTGGCCGACGTCACCCTGGCCGCACCGCTCAACGGCACGGCAGAAGTCGCAGGCCCCGAGGCCATGCCGATGGACGAGCTGGTACGGCGCTTTTTCCGCGCCACCCAGGACACCCGCAAGGTGGTTCCGGACGTCCATGCGCGCTACTTCGGTTCGGAGCTTGACGACCAATCGCTGACCCCGGGCAGCAACAATCCGCGCCTGGGTGCCATCCGTTTCGAGGACTGGCTCGCAGCCCAGGCCGGGCGCTGAGTCGCCCTCTCATCTACCTGAACAGGAGCATTGCCATGTTTAGCCGAACTGTACTGGTCGCCGCCTTTGCGGCCTGGACCCTCAGCACCGCCTGGGCCGCCGAGCCGCAGCCGGGCAAGGTCACGGTGGTATTCGACCGCGCCCTGCCCAATGTGCCGGGCAAGAGCATGAAGGGTGTGCTGGTGGAATACGCCCCCGGGGGCGCCTCCCCGGCCCACCTGCATCCGAAGTCGGCCTTTATCTATGCCACGGTGCTGGAGGGTGCGGTGCGCAGCAAGGTCGGCGACGCGCCAGAGAAGGTCTACAAGGCCGGCGAAAACTTTGTCGAAGAGCCTGGCGCCTTCCATGCCGTCAGCGCCAACGCCAGCACCACCGAGCCTGCCCGCCTGCTGGCGGTGTTCGTGCTCGACAGCAGCGAGAAGGAGCTGGTCAAGCCGGTCAAGCCCTGACCCCCACTCACCGCGCGACCCTCGCCAACCCAGCGTTGCCGAGGGCGCCGGCCTTGCACAGGACACACGAACATGAACGCCGCCCCTGACAGTGTCGACAGCGCCCCCCGCGCCCAGGTGGCACCTGCCCCACCGCGCCCGGGCAAGCGCAAGGCCGTCGGCCTGTTGTTATGCGCCAGTGCCCTGGCTGTGCTGGTGGGCGGCTGGGTGATGGGGTTCGCCAGCAGCAGCCTCTCGACCGACAACGCCTATGTACGCGGCGACGTCACCTCGCTTGCCGCCAAGGTGGCCGGTTATGTCACCACGGTGGACGTCAGGGACAACCAGGCCGTGCGCGCCGGGGAGGTGCTGTTTCGCATTGATGACAAGGATTACCGAGCGCACCTGGCCCAGGCCGAGGCCAATGTCAGTGCTGCCCAGGCGCGCTTGAGCCATATCGATGCCCAGACCCGCTTGCAGCATGCCCTGATACGCCAGGCACAGGCGCAGCACCGCTCGGCCGCCGCCGACATGAGCCTGGCCAGCAAGACCCATGACCGCAGCCGCAAGCTGATCGTCAGCCATGCGGTCAGCCAGGCCCTGGTCGATGAAACGGGCGCAGCACGCTCCAAGGCGGTGGCGAGCGTGTCGGCCACCTCGGCGTCTGTCGATGCGCAGCAGCAGACCGTTGCCGTGCTGATGGCCCAGCGCGACGCCGCCGTGGCCGCCGTGATGCAGGCGCAGGCTGCACGGGAGCTGGCCCGGATCGACCTGGACAGCACGGTGGTCCGGGCGCCGGTGGACGGCGTTGTCGGCAACCGCCAGGTACGGGTGGGCCGCTACGTGACAACCGGTGCTGCCTTGCTCGACATCGTGCCGGTTCACGAGGTGTGGGTGGTGGCCAATTTCAAGGAAACCCAGCTTGAACAGCTGCAACCCGGCCAGCGCGTGCGCATCACCGTCGATGGCTTCCCCGACGACCGGCTTGAAGGGGTGGTGGACAGCTTTGCTCCGGGTAGCGGCTCGGCGTTCAGCCTGCTACCCACCGACAACGCCACCGGCAACTTCGTCCGGGTGGTGCAGCGGGTGCCGGTCAAGATCACCCTGGCCAATAACCCGCTGCCGGGGCGTATCGTGCCGGGGCTGTCGGCGCGGGTCGAGGTGGCCCTTGGGGGTGGATCGTGAACCGGGTTGCCAGTGCCCTGCTGCTGATGGGCATCGTCCTTGCCGCGCTCACCGAGGCAATCGCCAGCACCGTGTTGGCCCTGGGCCGCAGCGACATCATCGGCGATACCTACGCAACACCCGATGAGTTCGCCTGGCTGGACATCGGCTACACCGCGTTCAAGTTGATCGGCTTCATGACGGCGTCCTGGTGGCTCAGGTGTTTCCAGCCGCGCCAGGTGATCATGGCCGCCACCGCGGTCATGGGCCTGGCCTGCGCCGTCGCCGCCATTACCACGCAGCTGGAGCTGCTGGTACTGCTTCGCATGGTGCAAGGCTTTGCCGGTGCAACGGTGCTGGTCGGGGGGCAGGCGATTATCTTTCGCGCCTATGCCCGCGCCCACCAGCCCCTGCTTCAAGCCGTGTTTGCCATGGGCGCTGTGGTCGCCCCCGCCACCCTCGCGCCCGCCCTGCAAGGATGGCTGCTCGATAGCCAGTCCTGGGCATGGATCTTCTTCAGTGTGGCGCCCCTCGCCTTGATGGCAGCCGGGCTGTTCCTGCTGGTCGACGCCCCCGCGCCGCGCCGTCCCCGCGCCCAGCCTTTTGACACGCTCGGCGTTGTCTTGATGGCGTGCAGCCTGTGCTGCTTTACCTACGTCCTCAGTCAGGGCAGCCGCTGGGACTGGTTTGAAGCGCCTCGTATCCTGTGGCTGACGCTGATCGGCTCAAGTGCCTTGCTGGCGTTCATTGGCCAGCAACTGCACGCCGGCGGCGACGGCCTGCTCGACTTCAGCCTGTTCAGATCGGCTGATTTTGCCTTCGCCTTCATTGTCAGCTTTGTCGCCGGTGCTGCCCTGTTTGGCAGCGCGTACCTGATCCCGGCATTCGCCCTGTCGGTGCTCGCGTTCACCCCGACAGAGGCCGGCCTGCTGCTATTGCCCAGCGGAGGGGTGTTTTGCGCTGGGCTGCTGGTTTCGGCCTACCTGTTTCAGGTGCGGCGGATTGCACCGTTCGCCACCGTGCCCTTCGGCATCCTGATGATCATGCTGGCGATGTGGATGTTGTCGGGTTCGACCCAGGAAAGCGGCAGCGATGACATGATGGCGGCCATAGTGTGGCGCGGCCTGGGGCTGGGCTTTCTGTTCCTGTCGATCACCTTGATTGCCTTCAGCCACCTGAACAGCCGCAACCTGGCCGCCGGCATTGGCCTGTTCAATACCGGGCGACAACTGGGTGGCCTGATGGGGGTGGCCGGCTTGCAGACCTTGATCGACCACAGCCTGGCGCACAATGCCGTGGTGCTGGGCACGCACATCGCACCGGGCGGCGCAGCCCTGATCGAGCGGCTGGCCAGCACAACGGCCTTGCTGGCCGGCAAGGGGCTGGATGCGCTGGCGGCGGGCCGGGCAGCAACGGCCCTGCTGGGGCGGGTGGTGTCGGGACAGGCCACGGTGATGGCCTTCGATACCGCATTTGTCGCGGTTACTTTGCTGTTTGCCGTCGCGGCGCCTGTGCTGGTGGGGATCAAGCTCTGGTTCGCAAAACGCTCCAAACCTCGGGATGTTGAAGTGGATCTAAACGTACCTTATTCAGGATAGTTCCACACAATGTTGCCGCAGTTGGAAACGCCCACCGGCGTTCCTTCTGTTTTGCTCGGTACGTCAATATCAAGTTCCAAACTGGCATTACGCTGGACCACGAGTTTATGTAACTGACTCTTTACCCGCCTTGCTTGACCGACTCTCCGAACCGATCTTGACTTCACTCACCGCTCGTTTGAGGACTTGTCATGGCTAACATCGTGATTTGCTGCGACGGCACCTGGAACACGCCTGAACAGCTCGACAAAGGCGTGCCGGCCCCGACCAACGTGGTCAGGTTGCATAACGCTGTAGCGGAGAACGATGCCAAGGGCGTCCGACAGGAAAAGTATTACCACCCCGGAGTCGGCACCTCGGGAAAGTGGTGGGACAAGGCCATCGGTGGCGGCACTGGGGCCGGGCTCGACGATAACATCAAGAGCGCTTACCAGAGGCTTTGCTACAGCTATCGCCCTGGCGCCGACATCTATCTGTTTGGTTTCAGTCGCGGCGCCTACACGGTACGCAGCCTCTGCGGCTTTATCACCCATTGTGGCTTGCTGAAGATTGCGGATTTACAACCGGCGCAAGTGTGGCGCCGGATCGACCACTTGTTGAAACGG
Organism: Pseudomonas sp. JQ170C; assembly: GCF_035581345.1. Lineage (NCBI taxonomy): Bacteria > Pseudomonadati > Pseudomonadota > Gammaproteobacteria > Pseudomonadales > Pseudomonadaceae > Pseudomonas > Pseudomonas sp. JQ170C. The sequence continues at coordinate 2,752,244 of NZ_CP141608.1, read as the reverse complement.
GGTTACCGGCGAAAACTGGAAGCCCGCCAGGACTGGGACGCGTTGGGATGGCAGTTCCATAATGCGGCGGGCGCCACTATTGCTGTGCGTTTCATTGGGGTGTGGGACACCGTCGGTGCACTTGGCATTCCTGATGATATGGCCCTGCTCAACTTGCTCGATGATCGCAACCGCTACACCTTCCACGACACCACCCTCCATCCTTCGGTAAAAACAGCGCGGCACGCACTGGCCATGGATGAACGTCGCGCCTCGTTCCAGCCTACGTTGTGGACCAAGGTGCCGGCCAAGCAGGATGTCCAAGAGTTATGGTTCCCCGGCGTGCATTCGGACGTGGGTGGCGGGTATCGCGAAAGCGGCCTGGCCGATGGCGCCCTTCAGTGGATGATCGAGGAGGCGGGCAATTGCGGGTTGCGGTTCAACGACGCGATCAAACAGATCAGGCCCGATTACCACGACATGATGCATGACTCCTGTGATGGCGTTTTTAGCCTGTTACCCACCCAGCCACGCAGCATTGCCAATATCGCCAAGCAGCCGGCCCGTTTTCATGCATCGGCGCTCAAGCGCCAGGAGGACCCGCCGATCACCCAATACCCCTATCGACACTCTCCCCTGATTGCACCTTCACCGGCCCTGGTGCTGGATATCTCGGCCCGACTACCCTGGAACGAAACCGGTGTATGGCTGGAAGCGGGCGTGACCTACACCTTCAGTGCCTCGGGAGAGTGGTTGGACAGCTCTATCAAGTGCGGCCCCGAGGGCACCAATGACGGAAATTTCCAGCCCGCGGAAGTCGTGCAACTGGTGGCGAGCGCTTTTGGGCAGGTGGAGTCCTGGTACGGCAAACTGTTCAACAACCGTGACGCCAGCTTCCGCTACACCAAGCGTCACGAACAATACCCCTGGTTCTGCCTGATGGGCGCCATCGCCAATGGCGACGGCGTGGATGCACAGGGTTATCTGATCAAACCCGAGACGTTCAAAATTGGCGAGGGGCGCACGTATACCCCCAAACGCTCGGGCTATTTATATGCCTACGCCAATGATGCCTGGAACTGTTATGGCAACAACCGAGGCCATGTGGCGCTGCGGTTGACGTAGACGGGGGCTACGGCATACACCTGTCATCCCACTGGCCGGCCGACGCGCACGCCACCCCATGCACAGGAATGCCCATGACATTGACAGCAGAACAGCTGGTCAGCATTGCGATGACCAACCCCATCAACGTTGCTCTCACCTCACGCCTGCCCTCGCTGGGATTGGATCAGTGCCTGCTCACCGCGGGCTGCCTGTTCCAGGCGGTGTGGAATTGCCAGGCGCAGCAACCGGCCGGCTGGGGGGTCAAGGACTACGACGTGTTCTACTTTGACGAAGACCTGTCGTGGGAAGCCGAGGATGAGGTGATCCAGCGTGCCGGGCGGCTGTTTCAAGACCTTGGGGTCAATGTCGAGGTGCGCAATCAGGCACGTGTGCACCTGTGGTATGGCGAGCGGTTCGGCAGAACCTATCCGCAGTTGCAGTCGGCCAGGGACGGGGTTGACCGCTACCTGATCGCCGGCACCTGCATCGCCCTGGACCCTTGTACAGGCGAAGTCTATGCCCCTTATGGTCTGCAAGATGTGGAGCACGGCCTGCTGCGGATCAACCGCAAAAACCCGCAACCGGACCTGTACGCCGAAAAGGCCGGCAGCTACCAATCCCGCTGGCCCTGGCTACAAATCGTGTAGGAGCGGGCTTGCCCCGCGATGCGGTGTACCAGACAGACCGCTATCGCGGGGCAAGCCCGCTCCTACAGGCTGGTGGTCGGGTGCAAAAACGCCTCGATCATCGGTACCAGCCACTCGGTCCGGGCTGTCACCTGCATGTGATCGGTGCCCGGCAGCACCACCAACCGCGCATGCACCAGCAGCCTGAACAGCTCCACCGCATGCTCTGGCCGTACCACATCCGTATCCCCCACCACGATAAGGGTCGGCGCGGTGATTGCGCCAATCGCCTCCCGGGCAATGTCCTGGAACTCGCGCATTCGGTGCGCGGCCTTGTCGTGCATCAGTTGCAGGTGCTCTGGCTGGGGTGCCACCGTCAGGTACGCCACCTGCAACTCCTTGGGCATGGTCGCAAGGCTGGCGTTATCGATCAGTTCCCACAGCCAGGGGTAGGCGCCGGCGCGGCTGACCAACGCCGATGCCAGCATCAGCTTGCGCACCCGCCGGGGGTGCCGGATCGCCACCTGCACGGCAATGGTGCCGCCGTTGCTGAAACCGAATAGGTCGGCCTGCTCGATACCCAGATGGTCCAGCAGCCCCGCCGTATCGTCAGCTGACTGCTCGAAGCTGAAGGGCCGTTCAACGATGTCGGCGGTATGGCCGTAGCCTTGCTGCTCAAAGGCGATGACCTGGCGCCCGACCGCCAGGGACGGGAGCAGCCGGGCGAAGCATGTCTCGATGGTGTCGCCACCGCCATGCAGCAGCACCAGCGGCGATTGGTCGACGTGGCGTTCGCCGTGGATCTCGTAATAGAGGTGCAAGCCGTTGACGGGGGCGTAGCCGGAGTGTGGGGTGGCCATGGCGGGTTCTCGGGCTGGAGGGATGTATCTGGTCGAACGGGTGGAGGGGAAATCGACAGTTCGCTCTCGCGGGGCAAGCCGGCTCCCTCCGGGGGTAATCCTGTGGGAAGCGGGCTTGCCCCGCGAGAAGCACTTTCGGCTTGCACCGATGTTGCGGCCTGAACCACGACCGCTTCGCGGCCGATCGCAGGCTGGCGCCAGCGGCTACGGAAGCGGGGGCTCCCCCGCATTCAGCAGCCTGCGCTATCGCGGGGCAAGCCGGCTCCCTCCGGGGTAATCTTGTGGGAAGCGGGCTTGCCCCGCGAGAGGCCCTTTCGGCTTGCACCGATGTTGTGGCCTGAACCACGACCGCTTCGCGGCCGATCGCAGGCTGGCGCCAGCGGCTACGGAAGCGGGGGCTCCCCCGCATTCAGCAGCCTGCGCTTCGCGGGGCAAGCCGGCTCCCTCCGGGGTAATCCTGTGGGAAGCGGGCTTGCCCCGCGAGAAGCACTTTCGGCTTGCACCGATGTTGTGGCCTGAACCACGACCGCTTCGCGGCCGATCGCAGGCTGGCGCCAGCGGCTACGGAAGCGGGGGCTCCCCCGCATTCAGCAGCCTGCGCTTCGCGGGGCAAGCCGGCTCCCTCCGGGGGTAATCCTGTGGGAAGCGGGCTTGCCCCGCGAGAGCCCCTGTCGGCTTGCACCGATGTTGTGGCCTGAACCACGACCGCTTCGCGGCCGATCGCAGGCTGGCGCCAGCGGCTACGGAAGCGGGGGCTCCCCCGCATTCAGCAGCCTGCGCTATCGCGGGGCAAGCCCGCTCCCACGGCCCCGCGAACAGTCAACACACCCGAGTGGATATCTAGTCAAACCTGATTATGCTTCAGCATGTGTTCAATATGTGCGTGATCGGTAGTCCAAGACATCAGCCCCAGGGCCTGGGTGCGACAATATCGATGAGGTGCTCCGGCCTACAAGAACAAGACGGAGAACACTCATGGCGGCAATCGACAACACAACTTCAGGCAGCGCACCCAAACGCGGGATCACCCGGGAGGAGCGCAAAGTCATCTTCGCCTCCTCCCTGGGCACTGTGTTCGAGTGGTACGACTTTTACCTCTACGGCTCCCTGGCGGCAATCATCGCCAAGCACTTCTTCGCCGGCGTCAACGAAACCACCTCCTTCATCTTTGCCCTGCTGGCCTTCGCCGCAGGCTTTGCCGTACGTCCCTTCGGGGCCATTGTGTTCGGCCGCCTGGGCGACATGATCGGGCGCAAGTACACCTTCCTGATCACCATTGTGATCATGGGCGTGTCCACCGCCATCGTTGGTTTGCTACCCAGCTACGCCACCATCGGTGTGGCGGCGCCGATCATCCTGATCACCCTGCGGCTGTTGCAGGGCCTGGCGCTGGGCGGGGAGTACGGCGGTGCGGCGACCTATGTGGCCGAGCATGCGCCACAAGGCAAGCGCGGTTACTTCACCTCGTGGATTCAGACCACGGCGACCCTGGGGCTGTTTCTGTCGCTGCTGGTGATCCTGGCGTGCCGGACCATCCTCGGCACCGAAGCCTTCGAGGCCTGGGGCTGGCGGATCCCGTTCCTGCTGTCGATCCTGCTGCTGATCGTATCGGTGTACATCCGCCTGCAACTGAGCGAGTCGCCGGTGTTCCAGAAGATGAAGGCCGAAGGCAAGACCTCCAAGGCACCGCTGACCGAATCCTTTGCCCGCTGGGACAACCTCAAGATCGTCATCATGGCCCTGCTCGGCGGCACCGCCGGCCAGGCCGTGGTCTGGTACACCGGGCAGTTCTATGCGCTGTTCTTCCTGCTGCAGATGCTCAAGATCGACCCGCAGACCGCCAACCTGCTGATTGCAGGCTCGCTGCTGATCGGCACGCCGTTCTTCATCCTGTTCGGCAGCCTGTCCGACCGCATCGGCCGCAAGGGCATCATCATGGCCGGGTGCATTCTGGCCGCCCTCACCTACTTCCCGATCTTCCATGCGCTGACCCAGTACGGTAACCCCGACGTGTTCACCGCCCAGGAGAAGAACCCGGTCACAGTGATCGCCGACCCGGCCCAGTGCTCGTTCCAGTTCGACCCGGTGGGCAAGGCCAAATTCACCAGTTCCTGCGACCTGGCCAAGAGCGTGCTGGCCAAGCGCGCCATTCCCTACCAGAACGAGAAGGCCGAGCCGGGCACGGTGGCGCAGATCCGTATCGGTGAGAAGGTGGTGCAGAGCTTCGAGGGCACCGGCATGCCGGCGGCCGACTTCAAGACACAGAACGATGCCTTCGTCCTCACCCTGGGCACCGCGCTCAAAGACGCCGGCTACCCCGAGAAGGCCGACCCGGCCAAAACCAACTACCCCATGGTGCTGTTGCTGCTGACCATCCTGGTGATCTACGTGACCATGGTGTACGGCCCGATTGCCGCGTGGCTGGTCGAGCTGTTCCCGACCCGCATCCGCTACACCTCGATGTCACTGCCCTACCACATCGGCAACGGCTGGTTCGGCGGCTTCCTGCCGACGGTGGCGTTTGCCATGGTGGCAGCCACCGGGGATATCTATTACGGGCTGTGGTACCCCATCGTCATCGCGGTGATGACGGCCATCCTCGGCACCTTCTTCCTGCCCGAAACCAAGGACCGCGAGATCAATCACATCTGAGCCGTTGCGCCTGCCCTCTCCCGCCCGGGAGAGGGCAATCAGGCTCACACCGCCCGCGCACTCAACAGGCGCACGCCCAAGCCGATGAACAACGCCCCGGTAGCGCGCTTGAACAGCGCCACCAGCCGCGAAGCTTTCAGGCGCTTGCTGAAGCGATACGCGGTATAGCAATAGAACGAATGCACGGCGAACACGATGGCGGAGATGGTCAGGTACATCACCCCGAACTGCTCGACGATGGGCCGCCCCTGCTCAAGAAACTGGGGCAGGAACGCGCAGAAGAAGATCAGCGTCTTGGGGTTGCTGGCGGAAACCAGAAACGCCTCGGCGCCGATTTTCCATTGTGCCTGTGCCGGGCGCGTGGCCACGTCCGGGCTGGCTGCCGGTGCGGCCGTGCGAGCGAACAATTGGCGCAGGCCGAGATAGATCAGGTACCCGGCGCCGATTACCTTCAACACCAGAAAGGCGGACGGCAGGGAGACCAGCATCGCCCCCACACCCAGGGCCACGGCGCTGATGACCAGCAGTTGGGCCAGAAGATTGCCGATCAAGGTCATGCCCATTCCCGACGGCCCGTGGCGCAAGGCATTGCGCACGGTGAGCAGTACGTTGGGGCCGGGTGTGAGGGAAGTCAGCAGGTACGCGAGGGAAAAGGTGAGCCAGAGATGCAGTGCCATGAGGCGGTCCTTGCCAGAAGAGAAAACGAAGCCTTGCGATCGTAATCCAACTGGCAAGTGATGGGTAGGAAGAACTCGCCTCATCGCGGCACAAGCCAGCCCCACCGCTGAACCCATCGGTGGGGCTGCCCTGCAAGCATCAACTGAAGGCGTTGATGAACCAGGTAATCAACGGCAAGGCCACGATGTCGATCAGCACCGCGCCACACAGCGGCACGATGATAAAGGCCTTGTAGGAGAACACTTTGTAGTGGTCACAGATCGCGCCCATGTTGGCCACCGCGTTCGGTGTGGCACCCAGGCCATGCCCCATGTAGCCCGCACACAGTACCGCTGCGTCGTAGTTGCCGCCAAACAGGCGGAACAGCACGAAGATGCACAGCAACACCATGATCACCACCTGCACCACCAGGATCACCAGCAACGGCAGGCCCAGTTGTTCCAGCTCCCAGAACTTGAGGCTCATCATCGCCATGGTCAGGAACATGCCCAGGCTGATGTCGCCCAGGGTGCTGACGGCGTTGTCGGGAATCTCGATCACCCGTGCGCGGTCATTGAGGTTGCGCAGGATGATGGCGACGAACATCGCACCGACGTACACCGGCAGGACGATGCCCAGGTGTGCCTTCAAGGCGTCGCCGATCCAGAAGCCCAGCACCATGATCACCAGCATGCAGGTCAGCAGGCGCAGCAGCACCGCTGTATCGAGGGTGACGCTCGGCGACTCGTTGGCCTTTTCCAGGGCTTGCAGGGAGTCGACCTTGTCGGCCTGCACCGCCAGCTTCTTGCGGTCGATCAGGTAGCGCGCAACCGGGCTGCCGAGCAGGCCACCGGCAACCATGCCGAAGGTGGCCGAGGCCAGGGCTGCGGTGGTGGCACCGACAGTACCGAGGTTCTCGGCGATCGGCCCGAACGCGGCTGCCGCACCAAAGCCGCCTTCCAGCGACACGGCGCCGGCCATGATCCCAAGCAAGGGGTCGATGCCCAACGCCTTGGCCATGCCAACGCCCACCAGGTTCTGCAACAGGGCCAGGCCCCAGCAGGCACCCAGGTAGATGAACAGGATCTTGCCACCCTGGCGCAGCAGGCCCAGGCTGCCGCCGAGGCCGACGGTGGTGAAGAACGCCACCATCAACGGCGTTTGCATGGCGGTGTCGAGCTTGATGTCCAGCAATTGCTGGTCACGCAGCAGCCACACCACCAGGGCGAAACCAAAGCCACCGATCACCGGTGCCGGTACACAGAGTTGGCGCAACCAATAGCTGTGCTTTTTCAGTTGTGAGCCCATCGCCAGCAGCAGGAGCGCCAGGGCAACGGTCGTCAGTGCATCGAGTTGCAACGTCAGCATGGTTAAACACTCTTGTTTTTATACTTGGATTAGTAGGGGTAGAAGGCTCAGTCAACCAGGCTCGCCAACAGCCGCGCGCCGATACGGGCGGTACGTTGATCCTGGTCCAGGCCCGGGTTGAGTTCGGCGACATCGGCCATGCGCAACTTGCCGCTGGCCTTGGCCCGCCGGGCCAGGTGCTCGACCACCATCAGGTCGACGCCATGGGCCGAGGGCGCGCTGACGCCTGGGGCCTGGCTGGCCGGCAGCACATCCAGGCACAGCGTCATGTACAGGTGGTCGATGCCGTCGAGAAACGCATCGACCAGCGCTTCGACGGCCGCGATGTTCCAGGGCTGCATTTCCCGGTCCAGGCAATAGCGCACGTTCAAGCGCGCAGCCTGGTCGAACAGGGCCTGGGTATTGTTCAGCTCGCTCACCCCCAGGCAGCAGTAGTCAAAGGCCATGCCTGCCGCTTCGCAGTACTCGGCAATCTGCCGGAACGGCGTGCCGGAGCTGCTCTGCTCGGCGTAGCGCAAGTCGAAGTGGGCATCGAAGTTGAGGATGCCGACGCGTGGCTGCGCCTGCTGGCTACGCAAGTGCTGGGCAAGGCCGAGGAAACTGGCATAGGCAATTTCGTGGCCGCCACCCAGGCCCAGGGGCAAGTGGCCCTGGTCGAGCAACTGGCTCACGTGGGTGGCATAGGCCTGCTGGGCGCCCTCAAGGTCGGTTCCTTCACAGACAACGTCGCCGCTGTCATAGAGCGGACGCTGGCCACGCCAGGCCAGATTGGCCAGCGCCTTGCGCAATGCCGCTGGCCCCTGGCGCGCGCCACTGCGGCCCTGGTTGCGGGTCACACCCTCGTCGCAGGCCAGCCCGAGCAGCGCCGTTCCGGGCGGCTGTACGCCGCTGTAGGCTTGCACCCACTGGTGCCAGCGCAGTGCCGACGATCCTTCGCCAGTATCGATACGGCCCTGCCAGACAGGCATGGCATGTTGTGCAGTCATGCGGGGTACTCCAGGTTGATTCAGTCCAGCCGCGCGCCGACGCGCAGGGCGACCTCACGGGTCCAGCGGGTCAAGCGATCGCTGTTGTACTCGGCGCGAAACGCCGGGGCCATCAGGCTGATGGCGCCGTGCAGGCGGTCACGGCTGTCGAGGATCGGGGCGCTGACACCCCAGATGCCATCGTCGATTTCGCCCAGGCTGACGGCGTAGCCCTGGTCGCGAATGTCGATGAAGCTCTGGCAATACGCCTCATAGCCCTCGGCATCCACGCCCAGCCCTTGAAGAATTGCCTGGCAGCGCTCGGGCTCCATATGCGCCAGCAGCACCCGCGCCGAGGCGCCGACCAGCAGCGGTTGGGCCAAGCCTTTCTGATAGCAGCAGCGCAGCGGCTGCACGCTGTCGTACAACTCGATGCAAATGGCCTGGCCATTGCTCGGCACCATCAGGGCCACGCTCTCCTGGCTGATATCGGCCAGGCGCTTGAGCTCCGGCTTGGCAATCGACACCAGCAGCGCTTCGCGATCAAACTTCTTCGCCAGTTGCAGGCAGGCAGGGCCCGGCAGATAACGGCCGTGGCCGTTGTCTTCGGCCAGCCCCCAGCGCAGCAAGGTCTTCAGATGCCGATAGGTACTGCTCAGCGGCTGCTCCAGTTGCAGGCTCAGCTCCTTGGCCGACAAGGCATCTTTGGCCTGGCCGAGGGCGACGAGAATCTGTAGCAGGCGATCGGTCGGGGTCGTGTAGGTCATATGTGCTCCTTGCCGACAGGGTGCACAGAATGTTCCCAGGGGATGAAACGCGATTCCCACTGCGTGGGAATTTTCTTGATTAAAGTCGACGAGAGGCGCGTTGGCACGCCTCAGGGAGAAGCCGCCGACGAACGTCAGCGGCAGGCGCGGCTTAGTCCTTGCCAAATACCGGGCGCAAGAACGAACGCTCGTAGCTGAGGATGCACCGGGTGTCCTGTGCGTACTGGAACGCGGCGATGCACTCAGGGTCGTTCATCGAGTCCTGGCGGTAGCGCTCGTACTCGGCAAGGCTTGGAAAGGTGAACATCGCCAAGGCAATGTTGTTGGCGCCTTCACTGGGCAGGAAATAGCCGTGGTGCTGGCCACCGAACCGCTCTACCAAGGGGATCCAGAGCTTGCCGTAGTGCTCGAACTCGGCCAGTTTGTACGGGTCCAGGACGTAACGCAGATAGCAGGTGACCATGGGTGTGCTCCTGTTGGTGTTGGATATTGGCAAAGCCTATCGACTCTCGCGACCATCCTCAAAGAACGCCTTGCGCCCATCCACCTGGCTCGAGGCCCGTGGCAGGTTGGCGGCATCCCCGGTTGGCGTTTCCACGTACCAGTAGCAGTGCTTCGCCGCACGGGTAATGGCGACGTAGGCCAGGCGCAAGACTTCATCCTTCTGGGCGTTGTCGAAAGCCAGCGGGTCGCCGCTGCGCCCCAAGCCGGCCTGGCGATAGACCTGATTCTTGTAGGGCGAACTGGTGAGGTGCTGGCAATCACCCAGCATGAACACCGCATCCGCCTGCAGGCCCTTGGCGCTGTGGTAAGTCAGTTGTCGGAAGCGGCGCTGGCTCGAGGGCAACCCCGCCTCATGGTTGACCAGCGGTTGTACATGCTCAGAAATCAATGACTTATCGCTACTTTTACGAAACAACATCATCACCGACTCGCCGCGACGGTAGTGTTCCATCAAGGTCTGCGCCAGGGCGGCTTCGTCACGTTCGAGGACTTTGACCGGCAGCGGTTCCTCAGCCGCCGGCCCGCAGGCCTTGGCTTTCTTGCCGCTGATGGCGGGCGCCGGCTTCACGATGTGCTCGGCCGCGTCGATGATGTGCTGGTGGCTGCGGTAGTTGTCGGACAGCATCACCCGCGTGTTGCTCGGCGAGACAAACTCCTTGGTGAACTCCATGAAGTACTTGGGCGAACTGCCACGCCAGCCGTAGATCGACTGCCAGTCATCACCCACGCACAGCAGCGAGGAATGCTGGGCCACCCTGCCCATGTGCATGGCCGGGCCGCGGCGGCGGATTTCGCGCAGGCAGGCGCGCAGCCAGGAGACGATCTGCGGCGAGACGTCCTGGAATTCGTCGATCATCAGGTGCGCCAGCGGGCGCAGCAGCGGATCGGGCAGCAAGCGCAGGTTTTCGGGGTTGTTCTCGCCGAACAGGGCGAACATGCGGTTGTAGCTCATGATGGGCGGCGACTGCCCGAGCAGGTGCGCCTCCAGCGCCTTCCAGTACAGGCTCAAGGCCTCGAAGAACAGCGCGTCGCTGTCGCCAGCGGGGAAGCTCATGGCGCCGACCGCCTTGCTCACTTCCAGCCCGAGGTTCTCGATAAAGCCTGCGGCGCCGACGAAGGCGTCCAGCAACGGGGCTGCCGACAGCTCGCCCTTGATCTTGTAATCAAACCCCGGGCCGGCGACGGCATCGCCAGCCAGCGAGGTGGTGAGACGTTTGGCAGCCGCGTAATTTTCCAACCAAATCACAGGCTTATCGCAGAAAGCTTGAAACAGGGTGCGCTTTATCACCCACTCGGCCCAGACCGGAAGCTTGGCCCCGGGGCGCTTGTATTGCTGGTTTTCACCCGGATCGAAGCCCAGCACCACCCAGGCATCCAGTTCCTTGATATGGCCGTGGAAGTGGAAGCGGCTGCCATTGATTTCCACCGTCTCGCGGCTCGGCTCGATCCCCTTGATGGGCCAGGCGCCGGCAGAGAACCAGAGGTCTTCGAGGGTATCGCAGAGTTCTTCGTCACGGCTGGCCGATAGCTGTGTCACCGCCACGCGCTTTTGCACGTCCGGGTGATCGCGATCCAGGGCCTTGAGCTGCAGGGCTTCGCGGCGCAGGCCGGCAATCAGTTCGGCGAAGCGCGGGCTGCTTTTGAGCAGGTCGCGGTAGCACAGGTTCAACTGCTGGCGCTGGGCGTCGTTGATGCGCAGGTCAAAGGGGTTGCTCTCGGCACTGGCTTCACTGCCGCTGGGCATCTCGCTACCCAGGGTCTCGAAGGCGCGCACCTGGCTGAACCCCGGCAGGCTACGCACCAGTGGCAGGATGCGCGAGTGGAAGGTACGCACCAGCTCGCGGGCCTGGGGCGGGCTGAGGTCCAGTTGCCAAAGGCTGAACACCTGTACCAGGCGGGCGATGAAATCCTTGCGCGACTCACGGGTGAAGGTCACCACGGTCATAGCGTCCAGCTCATAGCCCAGGTAATGGCGCAACAGCAGGATGCGCAGCACCAGCGAGGTCGACTTGCCCGCACCGGCCCCGGCGATCACGCAGGTGGACGGCGTATCGCTGAAGATCATCTTCCACTGCGCGGCGCTCGGCTGGGCGTGGGCCGGCAAACGCTGGGCAACGTCGCCTTTGAAGCGCTTCTTGAGCTCGGCGGTCAATGGCAGGCGCCAATCGTCGAACAGACAGTCATCCTGCCCGGGCACGCCGTGGCCATCGGGACGGGTGTCACGGATCACCAGCACCTGGCGCCCGGCTTCGTAGCCGTCCACCCGCCCTTCTTCATAGCCCTCGCGCACGCCATCGGCATGGCCGGTGCGTTGGCCGCTGGCGTGGCCCTGGAACCAGGAGTCGCGGTGCTGGGCCTGCAGCCGGCTCAGGCCGCGGCCGAGCACACGCGCCGCCAGGCGTCTGATCCAGGGTAACTGCGCAGGGGGAGTCAACTCCGGGGGTAGCTTGGGACGCTCTTCAGACACACCGACTCCAACACAAATAAACCAGCACGCATGTTCGCTCTAACCGACAAAAATCACCAGTCGATTGCTTGAAGATCAGTGAATTAGGTGATGAAGCGGATAAATCACCCTAGCTATAAATATCGACTGATTCGATTGAAACCAGCCGAAATTTACGCTTATTTTCGATCATGGATTGCGCGAAGATTGCGCCATCAACCGATTCACCAGGAGAGCCCATCATGCTGCAACTGCGCCCTTTCAAGAGCCTTGGCCACGCCAACCATGGCTGGCTCGATGCCCACCATCACTTCTCGTTTGCCGAGTACTACGACCCGCAACGGATGAACTGGGGCAACCTGCGGGTCTGGAACGACGACCTGATCGCCGCTGGCAGTGGCTTCCCGCCGCACCCGCATCGCGACATGGAAATCATCACCTATGTGCGTGAAGGCGCCATCAGCCACCAGGACAACCTGGGCAACAAAGGCCGTACCGAGGCAGGTGATGTACAGGTGATGAGTGCCGGCACCGGTATCACCCACGCCGAGTACAACCTGGAAAATGTCGATACGCGGATCTTCCAGATCTGGATCGTACCCGAGAAGGTCGGCCAGGCGCCGTCCTGGGGCACCCGTCCCTTCCCCAAGGGCGAGCGCGAAGGCTTCGTGACCCTGGCCAGTGGCCGCGACGGCGATGAGGACAGCTTGCGCATTCGTGCCGATGCCCGCCTGGTGGCCGCGACCCTGCAGGCCGGGGAAAGCGCCGAATACCGCTTCGAGGCTGGCCGACGCGGGTACCTGGTGCCTGCCAAGGGGCTGATTGAAGTCAACGGACTGCGCGCCGAGGCCCGGGACGGGGTGGCGATCGAAGGCGAGCAGGTGCTCAGGGTGGTGGCGCTGGAAGACAGCGAGATCGTGTTGGTCGATGTCGCTTGATGACTGATCGCGGGACAAGCCCGCTCCTACCAGGAGTAATCCTGTAGGAGCGGGCTTGCCCCGCGAGAGGCCATTTCAGCAAGCACCGATAGCGCTGCCTGAACCACGACCGCTGCGCGGCCGATCGCAGGCTGGCGCCAGCGGCTACGACAGCGGGCTTGCCCCGCCTTACCTTTAGCGCTTACGCAATAGCCGCATCCACCAGCTCCTGCGCCTCGGCCACCAGCCGCTGCAGGTGTGCTTCATCCACAAAGCTTTCGGCGTAGATCTTGTAGATGTCCTCGGTGCCCGATGGCCGTGCGGCGAACCAGCCGTTGGCGGTCATCACTTTCAGGCCGCCAATGGCCTGGTTGTTGCCCGGCGCATGACTGAGGATCTGCTCGATCGGCTCGCCCGCCAAGGTGGTGGACTTGACCTGCTCCGGCGCCAGCTTGCTCAGCAGGGCCTTTTGCTGCGGGCTGGCCTTGGCCTCGACCCGCGTGGCGAACGGCTCGCCCAGTTCAGCGGTCAGCTCGGCGTAGGCCTGGCTTGGGTCGCGGCCGGTGCGTGCGGTGATTTCCGCCGCCAGCAGGGCCGGGATCAGGCCATCCTTGTCGGTGGTCCAGACGCTGCCGTCCTTGCGCAGGAACGAGGCACCGGCGCTCTCTTCGCCACCAAAGCCCAGGCTGCCGTCAAACAGGCCATCGGCAAAGAATTTGAACCCCACCGGCACCTCGAACAGGCGACGGCCCAGGCGCGCGGTTACGCGGTCGATCAGGCCGCTGCTGACCACGGTCTTGCCCACGGCGGCATCGCTGCGCCATTGCGGACGGTGCTGGAACAGGTAGTCGATGGCCACGGCCAGGTAGTTGTTCGGTGCCAGCAGGCCGCTCGGGGTCACGATACCGTGGCGGTCATGATCCGGGTCGCAGGCAAAGGCCACGTCGAAACGCTCGCGCAGGCCGATCAGGCCCTGCATGGCGTGGGGCGAGGACGGGTCCATGCGGATCTGCCCGTCCCAGTCGACGCTCATGAAGCGGAAAGTCGGATCAACCTCGGTGTTGACCACTTCCAGGTTCAGCTTGTAGTGCTCGGCAATCGCCGACCAGTAGCGCACCCCGGCCCCGCCCAGCGGGTCGACGCCCAGGCGCAGATTGGCACTGCGGATCACGTCGAAGTCGATCACGTTTTCAAGGTCGGCGACGTAATTGCCCACGTAGTCGTGGCGATGGGTCGTGCTGGCCGCCAGTGCCTGCTCGTGATCCATGCGCTTGAGGCCGTTCAGGCCGGCGGCCAGCAGCTCGTTGGCCTTGGCTTCGATCCACTTGGTGACGTCGCTGTCGGCCGGGCCGCCATTAGGCGGGTTGTACTTGAAGCCACCGCTTTGTGGCGGGTTGTGCGACGGCGTGATGACGATGCCGTCGGCCAGGCCGCTGCTGCGCCCGCGGTTGTAGCAGATGATCGCGTGGGACACCGCCGGCGTCGGGGTGTACTCGTCGTCCTTCGACAGCATGACCTGCACACCGTTGGCTGCCATCACCTGCAGGGCACTGGCCGCCGCCGGGGTCGACAAGGCGTGGGTATCGGCGCCGATGAACAGCGGGCCGTCGATCCCTTTGCTCTGGCGGTACAGGCAGATGGCCTGGCTGATTGCCAGCACATGGTGCTCATTGAAACTCAGGTCCAGCGAGCTGCCCCGGTGCCCCGAGGTGCCGAACGCAACCCGCTGGGTAGCGACGCTGGCATCGGGCTGGCCGGTGTAGTAGGCGGTCAACAGGCGGGGGATATCCACCAGCACGGAGGCTGGAGCCGGTTTGCCTGCCAAAGGACTGAGCTTCATGCAAAACCTCAAGAAAGGATGTTCAGGGTAATGAAATTGCAGAGTTTACTGGCACTTTGACCGGCACGCGACGCCAATGCTCCCCACCCACGCAATTATTTCTGCCGGGGTGCCCACCACGCCGGGAACATGGCTTGCACCCGAGGCTCGGCGAAGCGGTCATCGATGAGCATGACCGTGCCCCTGTCCTCGGTGCCGCGAATCACCCTGCCGGCGGCCTGGATCACTTTCTGCACCCCGGGATACAGGTAGGTGTAGTCAAACCCGGCGCCGAACAAACGGTTCATGCGCTGCTTGATCTGCTCATTCACCGGATTGACCTGGGGCAGGCCGAGGGTGGCGACAAAGGCGCCGATCAAGCGCGTACCCGGCAAATCGACGCCCTCGCCAAACGCACCGCCGAGGACGGCGAACCCCACCCCCCGCCCCTGCACCACGAAGCGATCAAGAAACGCCTGACGCTGCCCTTCATCCATGCCCGATGCCTGACGCCACTGGGGGATGTCGGGGTGCTCGTCGGCCAAGCGCTCGGCGACTTGTTGCAAGTACTCGAAGCTGCTGAAGAACGCCAGGTAATTGCCCGGTTCGGCGGCATATTGGCTAGCGATCAGCGCCACAATCGGCGCCAGGGAAGCCGCGCGATGCTGAAAACGGGTCGAGACCTGGCTCACCAGCTGCACGTTCAGCTGCTCGGCCGCAAACGGCGAGGCAACCTCCAGCCACCCGGTATCCGCCGGCATGCCCAGCAGGTCGGCGTAATAGCGCCGCGGCCCCAGGGTCGCGGAAAACAGCGTGGCGCTGCGCGCGGCCGCCATGCGCGGCCCGATCTGCGCGGCCGGCACCACATTGCGCAGGCACAGGGTGGACAGGCTGCGCTTGCCCGGCCCTTCGCGCTTGCTGATGTCGAACAGAAAGTGTGCGTCATACAGCTCGCTGACCCGCACGAACTGCAACGCCTGAAAGAAGAACTGCAGCACCGCCGGGTCGATACCCGCCGGTTGCTGGTTCAGTTGCTCCTGGATCTGGCCGATGCACTGCTGCAGCGCCTTGAGAAACGCCTCAGGCAGTTCATCGACTACCCGATAAGGCGCCACCTGCGCCTTGTGCAGCGCATTCCATTGGCGATTGAGGCGATCCAGCGCGCTGCCGATACCCGCCGGCTTGCTGCGGCGCAGGCTGTGCAGTTGCCACTGATCGAGGCTGGCGCTGTACATCTGCCGCGCCCGCTCCACCAGGTTGTGGGCCTCGTCCACCAGCACCGCCAGGCGCCACTGATTGACCTGGGCCAGGCCATGCAGCAAGGCGCTCTGGTCGAAGTAATAGTTGTAGTCGGCGACCAGCACATCGACCCAGCGCGCCATCTCCTGCCCCAGGTAGTAGGGGCAGACCTGATGGGCCTGGGCAATCTCGCGCACCGCCGCCTTGTCGAGGATGGCCACCGCCTGCGCAGCCTGGCGCGCTGCCGGCAACCGATCATAGAAGCCCTTGGCCAAGGGACAGGCCTCGCCATGGCAGGCGGTGCCGGGAAACTCACAGGCCTTGTCCCGCGCCACCAGCTCCAGGCTGCGCAGTGCAAGCGCCGGGGCGCTGGCCTGGACCTGCTGCAGGGCCTCCAGGGCCAGCGCGCGCCCTGGGGTCTTGGCGGTGAGGAAGTAGATTTTGTCCAGCTGCTGCGGCACCACGGCCTTGAGCAACGGAAACAGCGTGCCGAGGGTCTTGCCGATGCCCGTGGTGGCCTGGGCCATCAGGCAACGGCCGGTACTGACGGCCTTGTACACGGTTTCGGCCAGTTCACGCTGGCCACGGCGAAATTGCCCGTGGGGAAAGGCCAGCGCTTGCAGCCCGCTATCGCGCAGGGCGACTCGTTGCGACTGTTGCTCGGCCCAGTGCAGGAACCGGGTGCAGAGGTCGTTGAAGAACTGCTCCAGCTCAGCGGCGCTGCAGGGCTGTTCGATCACGGTCTGGGTGTCGCTGTCCACATCCAGGTACACCAGCGCCAGGTCGATGGCGGCCAGCTGGCGCTGCTGGCACAACAGCCAGCCATAGACCTTGGCCTGCGCCCAGTGCAGTTGCCGGTGGTTGTCGGGCTGACGGGCAAGGTCGCCACGGTGGGTCTTGATCTCTTCCAGGCGATTGAGCCGTGGATCATAGCCATCGGCCCTGCCCCGTACCTGCAAGGGGCCAAACTGCCCTTCAAGGCTGATTTCCGCCTCATAGTCAGGCCCGCGCCTGCCCACCACCCGCTGATGACCGCTGATGCCTTCCTGGGCGGTGGGCGATGGGGTGAAGCGCAAATCCAGATCACCGACCTTGGCGCAGAACTCGCACAGTGCCCGTACCGCCACGCAGTAACTCATGTGGGCTCGACGCCCCAGCGTACCTGGCACACCTCGACCGGCAGGCCGTGTTCGGCACAGAAGTCGATCCAGCGCAGTTGGTTGTCCTGCAGGCGATCACCCGGGCCTTTGACCTCGATCATTCGGTAACGCTGTTGCTCGGGCCAGAACTGGATCAGGTCGGGCATGCCGGCACGGTTGGTCTGGATATCGTCGAGCAGACGGATGAAGCACTGCTTCAAGTGCTGTGCCGGCAAGCAGGCCAGGGCCTGATCGAGCAAGCTGTCAGTGAGCACCTGCCAGTAGACGAAGGGCGATTGCAGCCCCTGTTTGCAGGCGTAGTGGCGGCGGATGGTGTGCACGTAACGGCCATCGTCGAGCTGCGCCAGGCAGTCGGCGAACAGGCCCGCCCGGCGCGCCTGGAACTCGGGGTCGTGCAGGTCTTGGGGCGCGCTCTGGAACGGGTGGAAGAATGCCCCCGGCAACGGCGCGAACAGCGCTTCCCAGCACAACAGCCCGAACAGGCTGTTGAACAGGGTATTTTCCACGTAGTGCACTTGTCCGCCCTGCGCCTGCAGGTGCAGCTGGACCGCTTGCTCCACACCCAGGACAGCCTGCTCCGGCGGCAACTGCAGCTCGATCAGGGCAACGGCCGGTTTGCTGCGCCGAGGTTGCGCAGGCCCGCCCAGCTTGCGCTGCAAGCGCGGCAACATGCGCGCCAGGGCCTGGACTTCGAGGGGCCCCGCCGGTTGCCGGGCAACCTCCAGGGCCTGCTCATGGGCCTGCGCCCATTGCTCGCTGCGCTCGAGCACCCGGATCCGACGAATGCGCGCCTGCGGGTGCTGGCTGTGCGGGTACACCTGCAGGGCCAGGTCCCAGTCCCCCAGGCGTTCGCAGTACTGGCCAAGCTGGAACAGCACGCGGGAGCGGCGGCGCAGCAGCCAGGGGTTGTCGCTGTTCACCGCCTGGACCTGCGCCAGCACCTGGTGCACCGGCGTGCCCTGTTCAAGCAACTCGGCGCAGCGATGCAGGGCCAGGGCCATGTCGATATCGCTGCGCTGGCGCAGGGCTCGTGAGTCGTCGCTGAAGGCAACCTGCTCGTAGCGCAGCAGGCCCAGGTCTGCGAGGACGAATTCCGACCAGTCCTGGTACAGGTTGCCGAAAAACAGCAGGCGCAGGCGATCACACAGGGCCTGCAACTGCAGCGTGATGATGGGCTCGTCAAAGCCCGGCAACCACGCGTGCAACGGCTGTGGTGGCTGCTCCAGGGCCTGTAGCTGGGCGTACAGCTCGGCCTTGGCCGCTCGCGGGCGGACCAGTTGCGCGGCGAAGCCGTGGGCGATTTCATCCTTGCGCAGCACCTGGAACAGCTGCTCCAGGCTCAAGGGGCTGTCGTCAGTGACCCAGCCGTGTTCAAGCAGCGGTTGCAGCGCCTGCGAGGGCGGGCCGATCTCGGCATAGACGAGTTTGCTGGGCCGAAACAGTTCGCCCTTGCGCATCACCATGCGCACCAACAGCGCCTGGGCAGCACGAGGCAGGCAGGGAAACTGCGTGATGAACGCTTGCTCGCTGTCGTCCAGCAGATCGGCATAGCGCAGCCCGATCCAGTGAAGTACCTGCTGGAAGTTGGAGAGGTAATAGAACGGTTCGTCGACGGAGTGGGCAATCACGGCAAGGCTACTGGCAGGCATCAATGGCACTGGTTATACATACAGACCCCCAGGTTTGGCAACCGGCCTGTCGACCACTGATCGGTCAGCGCCGGCCTCGCGTCTGCTAGCACGCCCCCGCTCCCCTGCTCGGCTACTTTCAATGACAGCGCCAACGCCTGTGCGCGGCTGAATGATCGTTCCAGCAATGGAACACAGAAGCCCGGCGATGCGGACTACTCCCGCCCAGTGAACCGATTAAAGTCGCAGGCTGTTCGCATCCAGCGCCTGCTTGCGAGGTATTTCGACCTGGTGCCGTCCCACTGCGGGAACAGCACCACCATCCGGGGCTACAGACTGATGAACCGAATCATCCCGTGTCGATCACCGCTGGTCCTGGTCAGCCTGGTGTGGGTGTCCACCAGCAGCCTGGCGGACAACTCCCTGGGCCAGCGGGACAACATCAACCTGGACCTGACCCAGCGCCAACACGCCGAACTGGCCATCGCCCCGGGCCTTGCCAGTGGGTCGAGCCTCAATGGCCTGCTGCGCAACTATTACTTCGGCCGTGACAACCATCACACCCCGGCACGCCGCGACCAGCGCGAATGGGCGCAGGGTGTGCTGCTGTCGTTTCGCTCCGGCTACACCGACACCCTGATCGGCATGGGCCTGGATGTGCACGGCTTCAGCGCCGTCAGGCTCGATGGCGGGGGCGGAAGCGGCGGTGCCGGGCTGTTGCCGCTGAACAGCCGGGGCCAGCTGGAGGATGAGTTCTCCGCAGCCGGGGCCGCCATGAAGTTTCGGGCCTTCGACAGCCTGCTCAAGGTCGGTGACCAGTTACTGGAAAATCCGCTGATCGCCAGCGGCAGCAGCCGCCTGTTCCCCCAGAGTTATCGGGGCGTGACGGTGAAGAACTTCAGTATCGAGCGGCTGATGTTCGATGCGGGCTGGGTGGAGTCGACGCGCCTGCGCAACCAGAGCGGCCACAGCAACCTGCAAAGTGCCTACGGCAACGGCAACCGTGCAGGCGTTGCCCCCGACCGCGAAAGCTCGCACATGACCTGGCTGGGGGCGACCTACGGTGCGGTGCAAACCCTGAACCTGACCTGGTACAGCGGCCGCCTCCAGGACCTCTGGGACCAACACTACCTGGGCCTGAGCCAGACCTTCAGCCTGCAGCACGATCTGCGCCTGACCCCTTACCTGCACTATTTCAAGACCCGCGACCAGGGCCGCAGCCAACTGGGCAGCATCGACAACGACGCCTACAGCGCCGGCCTCACCCTGGCTCGGGAGGGCCAATCGCTCAGCCTGGGCCTGCAGAAAATCGACGGTCGCACCCCGTTCGACTTCCTCGCCCAGAACGATCGGACCTTCCTCTACCTGAACAACGCCATGCAGTACGCCGACTTCAACGGCCCCGGGGAAAAGTCCTGGAAGCTGCAGTACCAGACCAGCCTCCAGGCCCTGCGCGCGCCGAACCTGCAACTGAGTGTCGGCTATACCCGCGGCGAGGCCGACCTCACCCGGGTCGATCCGGCCAGCCCCGGCTATGGCTACATCTACAACCCCGAGGGCAAGCATGCCAAACACTGGGAGCGCGACATCGCCCTGCGCTACGCCGTGCCCGACGGTCCGGCCAAGGGCCTGAACCTGACGCTGCGCTGGGCCAGCCATCGCCCGGGCGATGGCTACACCGCCCCGGGCAACACCCGCGGCAACGCCAGTGCCGACGAGTACCGCGTGATTCTCGACTATCCCTTCAACCTGCTTTGATCAATAGAAAAAGACTGAGACCCGACCATGCGTGCAGCCCACCTGCCCTCCCTTGGCCTGCTCTGGCCGCTGATGTGCCTCGACGCCCAGGCCGACAGTGTCAGCCTGCCCCCCTTGCCCCTGGGCAATACCAGTTTCCTCGATGGCATCACCCTCCCCGGTACGCTGTTCGAGTTGCCGGTCCAGTACAACCGCAGCAACCAGGCCGTCGATGCCGGCGGCCACTCGGTGCCAGGCCGTCAGCGGGTGCGCAGCGCCACGGTGTTGCCGCACCTGGCCTACATCAGCGAACAACGGATAGCGGGTGCCTACTACGGCGCGGAAATCCTCTTGCCGCTGGTGCACCTGGACCTGGACATCGACAACGGACCGCACGGCACCCGTACCCGCCAGGGCGACCTAGTGGTCAGCCCGTTGCTGCTGCAATGGGACCCGGTCACGTTGTTCGGCAGGCCCTTCTGGCAACGCTTGAACTTCGTCTTCACGCTGCCCACCGGCGATTACGACAAGAGCGCGCAGATCAACACCGGCAGCAATGTCTGGACCTTCAGCCCCCACTACGCCTTCACCTGGCTCGCCAGCGAGCGCCTGGAGTTCAGCGGGCGCCTTCATTACGCCTGGAACAGCCGCAACGACAGCCCGGCCGAACACCTGCAGGCCGATGACATTCAGCCGGGTCAAGCCGTACACAGCAACTTTGCCGCCTCCTATGCCGTGGACGAGCACTGGCGTGTGGGGCTGGCGGGCTACCACCTCAAGCAGATCAGTGCCGACCGGATCGACGGCCACCGCCAACACGACTCCAAGGAGCAGGTGCTGGGCATCGGCCCCGGCGTGCGCTACAGCACCGGTGCTCACAGCCTGTTCGTCAACTATTACAGCGAGTCGGGCGCACGCAACCGTGCCGAGGGCGAGCAATTGACGTTGCGTTACCTGCTGGTCTTCTGAGCCCGTTGCAGCTCCTCGTGCAACACACTCAACCCCTGCTGCAGGTCACCTTGCTGGCGTGACGGCCATCCCAGGCGCATGTGCTGGCGATAATGGCCCTGCAGGCTGAACAACTCGCCCGGCGCAATCACCAGGCCCTGGTCGAGCAAGCGGTGAAACAGCGCCCGGGTATCCAGCGGTGCTCGCGCCTGTGCCCACACGGTTGCGCCCCCCGCCGGCATCTGGAACCGCAACTGGCCACCGAGCTGCACCTGCATCTGCCGGTGCAGGTGCGCCACCGACTCGCGCAGGTACTGGCGCAGTTGCTCAAGGTGCACATCGATACGTCCTTTGGCATACAGGCGCGCGACCGCTTGCTGGCGCAACGGCGGTAAGCGAAAGCCACGCGTCATGAACGCGCGCTGCAACTGCGCCTGGCAGTTGCGCGACAGCAGGTAGGCATAAGGGGCCTCGGCGCCGATGGTGCGCTCGAGCGAAGACATGATCAGCAGCCGCTGGGGATTAACCAGATCGCGCAGGCATTGCGTTGGGCGGTCGAAACACCATTCGGCATCCAGGTCGTTTTCCAGCAGCCACACACCATGGCGATCCAATAGTCGGGCGATGCCGTGACGCTGCTCGTCGGACATCACGCTGCCTTGAGGGCAATTCAGATGGGAGGCCAGCATCACCAGGCGTACCGGCTCTGTCGTGAGGACAGCGGCCAGTTGCTCGAGGTCCACTTCGCCCCGATCCCCAAGGGGCAGCTCGATGACCTGCAGCCCTGCCGACTGCAGTATCCGCAGCAGCCGCCAGGAACACGGGGTGGTGACCACGACCTTGCAGCCACGCAGCTCCAGCGCCGCCACCAGCATGTCGACCAATGCCCGCAAGTCGCCCGCCAGGTAGACGTCCTCGGCGCTCCAGTACAACTGCGCCGAGCGGGTATAACGGGCCGCCAATGCCGCGCGCAGCTCCAGTTCCCCGCAAGGATGGGCGTTTGCCACGGGGCGTGGATACTGGCGCAGCAATCGCCGCTCCGTACCCAGCAAGGTTGCCTCCAGCGAGGGCAACGTCTGCCCTCGGCCGCTGCTGAGGACCAGCATCCGTGGCCGGTTGGCGTAATGCTGCAGGTCATGCAGCAAGTCCCCTGCCGTCCCTGTGCGCAGCCCGGTGTCCGGGCCGCAGGCAAAGTAACCGGACTTGGGCACCGGTTGCACCCGCCCCTCATGTTCGAGCAGCGAGTAGGCGTACTGGACGGTGGAGATAGACACGTTCAGGCGCTGGGCCACGTCTCGCAGCGAAGGCAACTTGCAATAGCTGCCCGGCGCCATCTGCGCAATCAGCTCGAGCAGGTACCGATAGACCGCCTGGTAGGCAAAGCGGCTGAGCTTCTCGTGCTTCATCCATACACGCCAGGCTGCTCGACCCTGGCCAGGCCCGGCTGCGACGCCGGTGCCTGCCGATGTCGCAGGTCGGCGCCGCGGCACTGCAACCCGAGCAACAACCCCTCGGCTACCGCCTCCCGGCGGTAGAGCATGCGCAGGTGTGTCAGCGCCAGGCCGCTGATGTCCACCAACCACTGCACCACGGGCTCAGGCGCCGGCTCACCGCGCAGGGTTTTGTGCAAATAGGGCAACGCCACCAGCATGCCGGGATGACAACGCTGCAGAAACGACTCAAGGCGCCGCCCCTGGGCCACAAAGGGGCTGAACACCAGGCACACCAGCTGTGTGTCGCTCAAGCCGTAATGCTTGAGCGCAAACCCACTGGCCTCGGCGCGCCACTGCTTGCCGGCGTCCCGGTGCCAACGCACCTGTGCAGTGGCCAGCAAGGCCGTGGGCAACCCATTACGCGGCACCTGGGCACGCACCTGGCGCCGGTACTCCTCCATGCCCTCGGCGTAACTGCCGTTGCCCAGAAACTCGGCTCGCAGGCCTTGCAGATGGGCCAACAGCATGGGGTTGGCCATGCCGGTACGCGGCGAGGAAAGCACCTGGTCGTCCATGCGGTAGCCGAGAAAACCATCGAGGCGCTCGCCCGGCGATGCGCGATCCGACACCAGGTCATCGATGGTGACAAAGCGTAATGCCGGGCGGCCGGAGTCCATCTCATGCGCCTGCACCTGCACACGCCCGTGCAGTTGATCGAGGTAGCGCCTGCGCAACGCGCTAAGCCCTTGCAACAAAGTGCGGGCACAGGCATGAAGCGGCCGCGCGCCCAACAGCCTGGCCTGGCGCAGCGCCCGCCGGTTCCAGGCCAGAAAACGCTTGCGATCCGATAGCGTGTCGGCACTGATCACCGCATCGACCCCACCCTCCCAGTACGACGCCAGGTAAGCGATCTCGGCCAGGTGCAGGTAGCCATGGCTGGCAAAGTTGACCGTTGCCCTCGGGTCATCCAGGACGTGCCCACACAGCAGCCACTCCTGGCGCTCGGCCAGTTGCTGGTCGAGCGAAGGCAGGCGGCGACTGTCAAAGGGCCGTAGCTGTTGATCATCGAACACCAGCAGTTCGATACGCGGGTCGTCGTACAGGAACAAGGCCGAGAAACTGCGGTCAAGGTTCGCCCGCGTGGTGGCACTCATGCCGGCCTGCCAGGCGGTGACGATACGCAGCTGGAAGGTGCCGGGGGAACGGGCGGCGATACTCAATTGCGCCGCCCTGAGGCAAGCCAGGGCGTGGGTCGATGATCGGCTGGCATCGAACACGAACATGAGGCGCATGCCTCTTACCCGCTCAATACCACCGGCCGACACGATCAATCGCTGAACCAACAACTGCAATGAAGCGCGCTGCG
Source organism: Pseudomonas sp. JQ170C (assembly GCF_035581345.1). NCBI lineage: Bacteria > Pseudomonadati > Pseudomonadota > Gammaproteobacteria > Pseudomonadales > Pseudomonadaceae > Pseudomonas > Pseudomonas sp. JQ170C. The sequence goes on along the minus strand of NZ_CP141608.1, from coordinate 2,728,066 downwards.
CCTGTGACAAGTGTTCAAGCAAGCGCTGCAACACTTGTTGATAGATATATTGCATGGCTTGCTCGTGAATGCTGCTGCCCATAACACCACCTGAATATCAGTAACAGCCGACCGAAAGTTATCGCAGCCGCGAACCTTTTCAACTAGAGACCACTCAGAACATCAACTTGAAGTCCTAGGAAACTTCCCACGCCTGCTTAAGGCATCGAGACAAAGTGTTTAGCCACCTGCCCCGCCACAATCGCCCAGCCTCGCCGTTACCCACCGTTCCACCCATACGCCACATGACCATGACTCACTCCCTGAGTACACATATGACCCGTTATTATCGAGCGTTGGCAGACGATTAAAAGATACAGAACAGGTGAAAAAACCCGTTCAGTTTCGTTCAGTCAACAGCCCATTTATTCGCCATACACCGCTGCAGTTTTGCGCCCCTTAAACATAAAAGAAGTACGTATTACACAAAGATTAAAGTCGTGATTGAAACTTCCTAAAGCCTGCAGGAAAACGCCCACAAAAAAGCCCGAGCTACGATGCTCGGGCTTTTTTTGGTTCTTCGTGGATTGTCGGGGACGTTTGGCTTGGATGGTGATGGTGATGGTGATGGTGATGGTGATGGTGATGGTGATGGTGATGGTGATGGTGATGGTGATGGTGAGCTTATTCGTTTTGGAGGGTGACGCCACTGGCCCCTTCCGCCCTTACGGCGGGTTCCTTTGGCAAACGCCCCAAAGGAACACAAAGGGCTCGCCCCACCAGGGGCCCTACGCTTCGCTCCGGGTCCCCTCACTCCGGCGTCGCTACGGGGTATCGCGGCCTACGAGTTGCAAGCAACTCTACGTCTCGCGACTTCGGCTATCGCCGAAGGTGCTTCGCACTCACCCCTCCACGACACCTCCGCTCGGCCCTTCTGGTTAACGGGGCGGGTGGATCAAGATCAAGAGCACAATTCGCTGCGCTCTTGCTTTTGGACCAAGGTGAGTCAGTAGGCACCGCTCTTTTGCTTTTGCTTTTGCTCTTTTGCTTTTGCTCTTTTGCTTTTGATCTTGCTTTTGATCTACCTGCCCCGTTAACCAGAAGGGCCGAGTGGAGGTGTCGTGTAGGGGCTAGCGCGAAGCGCCTTCGGCCGTGGCCGAAGTTGCGAAGCGTAGAGTTGCTTGCAACTCGTAGCTCGCAATGCCCCGAAGCGACACCGGAGAGAGGGGACCCGGAGCGAAGCGTAGGGCCCCTGGTGGGGCGAGAATTTTTTGCTTACTTTTTTTTTCGACTGAAAAAAAGTAAGGCGCCGTAAGGGCGCAAAGGTGACTCGGCGCCGCCTTGGCCAATGGATAAGCTCACAAAAGCCACAAGCCACAAGCCACAAAGCCACAAAGCCACAAAGCCACAAAGCCACAAAGCCACAAAGCCACAAAGCCACAAACAACATCAAACCCGTGAAACCGTGAAACCGTGAAGATCCTTTTTTGGCAGGTGCCTGGCGTCAGGTTCAACTGCTGGCCAGATCAAGTACCAGACGGCCACCACAAGGACACTCATCCATATACCGATGCGCCTCGACCACACGCTCGAACGGATACACCTTGATGATCTGAGGCGTCAGCAGTTTGTCAGCGGTGAACTGGTTGATATCGCGCAGCGCCCGGTGCAAGGCGACCTGGTCCTGACTGATGCCCAGTTCCGGCTTGCCGGTAAAGTTGCCGATGCAGTGCACGAAAAACTGGATATTCTTCTGGAACGCGGCGCAGGCCGGGAATGGCGTCTGATTGCCGCCCTGCAGGCCATACAGCACCAGGCTGCCGCGCGGCGCCAGGACATCGCCGAGCAGCGACATCTGCGGGCCGCCCAGGCCATCGAGGACCATGTCGACACCCCGGTTGTCGGTGTACTTGTTGACCTGCATGAGCAGATCCTGCTCCTCGGTGACGATGACTTTGTCGGCACCCAGCGACAGCAGGTACTCGCGCTCGTCGGCCTCCTTGGTCGCGGCGAACACCTTCAGGCCCAGCGCCTTGCCCATCTGCACGAAGGCCGGCCCGGCACAATGGCTGGCGTCGGTCACCAGGGCGGTCTGCCCGGCCTTGGCCCGGGCCAGGTCGACAAAGGCAAAATAGGCAATCAGCAACGGCGTGTAATGCACGCTGGCTTCGATTGGGGTGAGTACCTCGGGGTAGCAGGTCACGGCATTGCGCGGCAAGACGATGACTTCACCGTATACCGGGTGGTCATTGGCACTGCAGGCCGGAAAACTGGCGACCTTGTCGCCCACCACCAGGTCCTCGACGCCCTCGCCCACTGCCGTGACCACACCTGCCATCTCATGACCCATGCCGGCCGGCAAACGCGCCTGGGACGGTGCCAGGTTCTGGCGCCAGAGCACGTCATACCAGCTGATACCAATGGCCTGGACGCGGATCTGGACCTCGCCGGCAGCCGGCTGCGGCTCGGCCTGCTCTTCGATCTTGAGCACCTCGGCCGGGCCGAACTTGTGGAAACGGATCATGCGGGACATCGCAAACCTCGCCTAGTGAAACTCTATTACCCTGAACTCTATCCGGGCTTTTACGGTTAGACCATCAGTGGCCATTAATAGTCAACATGCCTGTCATTGATTGAGGGTAATGCCGCTCGCATCAAATTATGCGGTGCAGGGTAGCAGCCTTTCCCCGTAAGATTCACCCCTGCCCCAACCGTCCAGTGAAGCCGAGCCGATGAACCGTAATGACTTGCGTCGCGTCGACCTGAACCTGCTGATCGTCTTCGAGACCCTGATGCACGAGCGCAGCGTGACCCGCGCCGCGGAAAAACTGTTCCTCGGCCAGCCCGCCATCAGCGCCGCGCTGTCGCGCTTGCGCAACCTCTTCGACGACCCCCTGTTCGTACGCACCGGCCGCAGCATGGAGCCTTCGGCGCGGGCGGTGGAAATCTTCGCCCTGCTGTCACCGGCGCTGGACTCGATCTCCACCGCCGTCAGCCGCGCCGCCGACTTCGATCCTGCCACGAGTACCGCCGTGTTCCGCATCGGCCTATCGGACGATGCCGAGTTCGCCCTGCTGCCGCAGTTGCTCAAGCGCGTGCGCGCCGAAGCCCCGGGCATCGTCCTGGTGGTGCGTCGGGTCAACTACCTGCTGATGCCGGCGCTGCTGGCCAGTGGCGAGATTTCGGTCGGCGTCAGCTGGACCAGCGACCTGCCTGCCAACGCCAAGCGCAAGGTACTGCGACGCAGCAAGCCCAAGGTCCTGCGTGCCGATAGCATGCCGGGGAGCCTGAGCCTGGATGACTTCTGCGCCCGGCCTCACGCCCTGGTGTCGTTTGCCGGCGACCTGGGCGGTTTCATGGACGAGATCCTGGAAAAGCTCGGGCGCAAGCGTCATGTGGTGCTGGCGGTCCCCCAGTTCAACGGCCTGGGCAGCTTGCTGTCGGGCACCGACATCCTCGCCACGGTGCCCGACTACACCGCCGAGGCGCTGACTGCAGCGGGCGGCTTGCGCGCTGAAGATCCGCCGCTTGAGGTGCAGAGCTTCGAGCTGCACATGGCCTGGCGGGGGTCGCAGGACAACGACCCTGGGGAGAGGTGGTTGCGGTCCAGGATTCAGATGTTTTTCGGGGATCCCGATAGCCTTTGAGTGAGCGCCGCGGAAAATCACAAAAACAAATAAGTTACCGTTCGGCGAAGTGACTCTGCTTATCGAAAAAAGTTGGCTAGCACTTTTGAAAATACAGGCCTTGCACAATGGGGGCGATGCAGTTTCCGGGTTAAGGTGGCATGGCGACGTGGGCACATAACAGCTCGACGTCCCCATCACCATAACAAGAGTGACAGCAGTGGCCTCCTATACCTTGCGACAACTTAAGTATTTCGTGAGCACAGTCGACTGTGGAAGCGTTGCCGAAGCCTCCCGCAAGCTGTACATAACCCAGCCCTCCATCTCAAGCGCCATCAAGGGACTGGAGGAAGCGTTCAATGTCCAGTTGTTCATTCGCCACCACGCCCAAGGCCTGGCGCTTACCCCTTCAGGCGCGCGTTTCCATCGCAAGGCCGAACAGTTGCTGCGCATGGCATATGAGTTCGAGCAGAACGCTCTGGCGGAAAACGATGTGGTGGCCGGCACCGTGGATGTTGGTTGCTTCGAGAGCATCGCGCCGCTGTTCATGCCGCGACTCATTGCCGGTTTCCGCGAACGCTATCCAGGCGTCACGATTCGCCTACGCGATGGAGAACAGCAGGAGTTGATGCGCGGCCTCACCGCAGGCAGCTATGACCTGGCGATACTGTATGACTGGGACCTGGACACGACCATCGAGTCCACGCCACTGCTGACGGGCCAACTCCCCTATGCTCTGCTGCCCGCCAATCACCGCTTTGCCTGTCAGCCCCGTGTCTCGTTGCGCGACCTCGTTCATGAGCCCATGATCCTGCTGGACATCCAGCCCAGCTCGACCTATTTCGTCAGTCTGTTCGATAGGCTTGGGCTGCTTCCAAACATTGCCTTCAGCTCACCCTCCATTGAGATGGTGCGAGGTATGGTGGGGCACGGGTTCGGCTTTACCCTGCTGGTTACAAGACCCTTTTCCGACACTACCTATGACGGCAAACCCGTCACTGCCGTGGCAATTGCCGAGACGGTGGATTGCCCAACGCTCGCCGCCGCCTGGCCAAAACGCTCTCAACTGACCAAACCGGCGCAACTGTTCGTCGATTACTGTCATGAGTGTCTGAACGGCGGCCTTCAGGAAAGTCTCAAGGCGCAGTGACTTCGGTCACTGCGCCTTGATGTTCAAACGGCCTCGGTGCGAGCGATGGAGGCGACTTCAGGAGGTGGCGTGTACTGCTCGTCCTCAAGGCCGATGGAGGCATAGTCGAACTGCTTCAGTTGCTCCTCGTCCATGCGTAACTGGCGCACGAAGGACAGTGTCATGATCAGCAGGATGAACAGGATCGGCAACGCCCCCACCGTCGCGGCGATCTGCAGTGACTCCAACCCTCCAACCACCATCAAGGCTATCGGCAGCAACGACAGCGCCACCGCCCAGATCAGGCGTTGCGACCGAGGTGGCTCTTCGCCCTCGACCAGCCTGTCGATGGTGGCCGAGGCCAGGATGTAGGACTTGGAGTTGAACAGTGTGGCCAGGAAGATCACCGCAACGATCGCAAACGCCGCGACGACCCATTTGCCGCCTGGCAGTGTGGCGATGACCTGGACGATGGCTTGCTCGGCACCGACTTCCTTGATCAGGCCAGTCACATTGAGGGCACCGGTCAATTCCAGGTTCAGCGCGTAGTTACCCAGAATCATGTAGAACAACGCACAACCCGAGCTTCCATAGAACAGCATGCCCAGAATCACCTGGCGCAGCGTGCGTCCGCGGGAAATGCGCGTGACAAACAGCCCAAGCGCGGGCGCCAACACAAGCCACCAGGCCCAGTAGAACACTGTCCAGGACTGTGGGAAGCCGCTATGCCCAACGGGGTCGGCCCAGGTACTCATGCGCAGGAATTCCTGCATCATCAGCCCAGCGCTCGTCACCGACATGTCCATGATGAATTGGGTAGGCCCGACGACAAAGACGTAGGCCAGGAGCAACAGCGCCAGGATCACGCTCCAATCCGAAGATTTCTTGATTCCGCGGTCCAGTCGATAGCAGACACTCCATGCGAACAGCGCGGTCACGACGGAAATGATCGCGATGTTCAGGCCGATACCCCGCTCAAAGCCGAACAGGTGGTGCATGCAGGCGGCGATCAGCGGTGTGCCAAGCCCCAGCGAAGTGCCGGCTGCGGCCAGAAGCCCGAGTACGAAGAAGATGTCGATGGCTTTACCCACCGGCCCGTCGACCCAGTCACCCAGCAGTCCCCGGCATGCCTCGCTGATTCGGTATACATAGCGTTTGCGCAGGTAGTAGCAGTAAGCAATCGGCAAGGTGGCCAGTGCAAAGAACGCCCAACCGGTGATGCCCCAGTGGAAAATGCCATAGGCACCGGCCATCTCGATGGCCGAATTGGAGCGAGGTGTCAGCCCCATCGGCGGCGACTGGATATGGTAAGCCCACTCCACTGCGCCCCAGTACAGCACGCCAGTCCCGATACCGGCAGAGAACACCATGGAAGTCCAACTGAAGGCTGAGAACTCGGGGGCTCCCTTGCCGAGGCGGATGTTGCCAAAACGGCTGAACGAGATCCACATGAGGAACAGGACAGTCGCCAGGCCGCCGATAAGATAAAGGCTGCCAAAGGTATTGCTGACAAAGGCAAAGACTGCTTTGACGAAGGATTCTCCTTCCTTCGGATAGAGTGCCAAGGGAAAACTCACCAGCACAATGAGGCCAAGTGAGACGCCAAATATTGATCGATCCACGCGATTGAAACTCATGCGACAACCTCTTATATCGTTGTTATCGGGTCTGAGGGTGGCCTGGGAATACCCAGCCACTCTTGTCTTCTGAGGCAGTTAGGCGGCCAGCGCGTTGCAGCTCAAGATCGGACGCGCTGGCGATTTTGACGTTTCCCTACATCAACTCTTTTGATGGTGCTCCAGCCTGTCACTCGTCACCCGGCACGCCATAACTTGGCGCAGAGGCCGGGTTGATGGCACGCGTGACGTAGGCTTGCATCTCTCCCTCATAGCGTTGCCAAAGCTGGCGTAACTCACGCAAAGGGTCGTCTTCATTCCAGTCCACCCGTAGATCGACCAGCGGCCAAGGATGTTCGTCCGCGACCATCAACGAAGCCGAATGCACCGGGCCCTCCTCGCCACCGGCTTGGTAAAAGCCTGATTCCAACGCAAGAAGCAAGCGTTCTGCCAAGTGCAGGTGTGCATTTTCTTCAAAGGTCTGCACCATGGTCTGCGGCAAAGAACGGGCCTTGAGCAAGTTGCCCGCCGCAACGCAGTCCAGCCCTTGTGCTACCGCATGGGTGCCCAAGGTTTTGCTACCCGAGAAGTTCGCGGTATTGCCGTTGGCATCAATGACGGTGACTTGCCGATACTGGGTGTGACCATGCTCGGCGAGCACCTTGTCCAGGGCCTGACTGGCACTGTCGCCTGCTTCAAGACGCGCAAGGATCAGGGGGCCCAGGGATGGCAAGGTGACGTTCTGGGTGGATACCGCCCCAACGCCGGCACTGGCCCATGGGCAACGTGCGCCTACGCAGATGGAGGACGTCGTGACCGCCACACCGACCATGCCAGTTCGCTCGCACCGCCCCGCTATTGAAAAGGTCATTTTTTATGTCCCTCGTAGTGGATGGTTCAAGCCGGAATGACGGCGGTGACTTCTATCTCCACCAACCACTCAGGGCGGGCGAAGGCGTCAACCACCAGCCCGGTGGAGCAAGGGTGAACACCTTTCAGCCATTTACCCATCGTCTGGTACACCGCTTCGCGATAGCGGATATCGGTGACGTAGACAACGATCCGGCAGATGTGGTCGAGATGACTGCCCGCTTCCTCCAGCAGCATCTTGATGTTCTGCATGGTCTTCTCGGTCTGGGCGATCGGGTCACCGATGTGCAGACATTCACGGGTTTCCAGGTCCTGGGAGACCTGGCCACGCAGGAAGACCATGGTGCCTTTGGCAACGACACCTTGGGAAAGGTCGTTGTCGAGCTTCTGCTCCGGGTAGGTTTCGCGGGTGTTGAACGGACGCAGGCGTTTGTGAATCATGAGGTGCTCCAGAATATGAATGGTTGTTGTACTCGGCTGACGACGAAAGGCTGATAGTGGCGTGATAAACCTGGCCGGCTACCGAGTTGGCAAAACGGACTGCGGGGGTTGGCTCACTGGCTGGCAACAGCAGGAACATCGCGTCATGCTCGAGCAGTTCTGATGGCTGCTCCTGGCCTTCGATGCGCACTTGTGCGCTGCAAGCCAACAGGAAAAACAGCTCGATCCGTAGCCCACCGGCAAGCGGTGCGGCGCAAGAGAAGCCTGAGGACGGCAGGTCGAGAAGTTCATCCGTCACTCGGGTTCCAGGTCGATGAATGATGTTCAGGGCAAAGGCCGACGGCGTTTGCAGCGTGCACTGCAACGCCGCTGTGCCATCGAACTCAAACACCGAGCCTCGATGGCCAAGCGCTGTCCGCCTGAAGGGTGCAGCACAGGCGAATGCGCTGTGGCCACGCACCACCGCATGCCGGCGCAGGTAACCGGGGTAACGGGTGAAGTCGCTGGCAATCCTGTCGATGCTCGCGGCGCCGACGCGCAAGTCGTAGTGCCCCGGTGGCGAGCCTTGCGGCAATACCAGCAGATCGCAGGCCAGGCCCGCCTTGTCGCCCCATGACTGGTACCGTCGGGTGGCCGCTTTATCGAAGAAGATTTCCATGCCGCTTCACCTGTCTTGCGAAGTTGCCTGACGCCGGAGGCGCAGTGGTTAGCCTTTGCAGCTGTCGATCACGACACCACGGCCGGACGTGCCGGTGCAGCCTGCGGCTTTGGTGCAACCGGCTTGCTACCCATGACACGATCGGACAAACCGGCCGATTTGCGCACAAAGTCCAGCGGACCATCCCAGTCGAAGTTGCGGTACACCGCCGCCAGGTGAGCGAAAGGTGGCGATTGAGCGAACAGCTGGAAGGTCAGTCGGTGGCCGGCGTAGTCGGAGTTCATCAGATCACGGGCAAATGCCAGCAATTTGCGCCGATCCTCCGCCACCCAGTCCTCGTTGATGGTGTAGTACTTGTCCAGCCACTTGCCGGCTTCCGGGTGAGCGAAGGTTGCAGCATCCGGGGTGACGCAGATCTGTCCGCCGCACAGTTCACGGGCGATATGAGTCATGTTGTGCAACTGCGATGTTGCCAACACACGACCGGTGTACAACAGCGACTGGTTAGGCATCAGCAGGCCACCCGGGCTCTTTTCAGCCAGGGCGATGGATGCGGTGAGGTGAGCGTTGATCCCCTCGCGGTAACAGGCCAACTGCGCCAGTTTTTCCTGAACGGCTTGCTGGTGTTCCAGACCGGTCTGGCGAGCGTTGAACAGTGCGGCGCCGATCAGCATGTCCGCCACTTTCAGGTTGCGCTGAACGAACGCGAACGCACTGTAGCGGTGAAGGGTCGAGCGAATGAAGGAAGCGGCCTTGGTGTTCTGGTAGAACAGCACGTTTTCCCACGGGATCAGCACGTTGTCGAAGATCACCAGGGCATCCACTTCATCGAAGCGGTTGGCCAGCGGATAGTCGTCGCTGCTGCCACGCCCAGTGAAGCCGCTACGGCAGATGAACTTCAGGTTCGGCGAGCCGAGGTCGCAGATGAAGCCGACCGCATAGTTCGACATCTCGGCATTGCCCCAGTTGGCAATCGTCGGCTTGGTGAACGCCTGGTTGGCATAGGCCGCAGCCGTTTCATACTTCGCACCGCGAACGATAATGCCGGCATCGGTTTCCTTGACCACATGCAAGAGCATGTCCGGGTCCTGATCCTGCGGGCGCTTGGAGCGGTCGCCTTTCGGGTCGGTGTTCGCTGAAACGTGGAAGGGGTCAGCGTAGAGCACTTTGTCGATGTGCCGGACGATGTTCGAGGCGAACTGTGGGTTGACCTCGTTCATCACATCCTGGCCGTCATACAGCGACCACATCTCACCGACGGTTTCGTCTCCAACGCGGGTAACCACGCCACCGATATCGTTGAGCACAGCATCGGTGGCGTTGCGCTTGTCCCACCAGTCTTGTTGGGTATGAGGCAACTTCAGGCCAACCGAGTGGGTTTCCCCCTGGTCGTCCTGATAGCTCATGACATTGCGGGTCGCCGCATCGTGCTGCATGTCATAGATCCGTGCCCGGACGTCCACCAGCGGCTTGAATGCCGGGTGAGAAGGTACGTCCTTGACACGTTCGCCGTTGATATAGACCTCGCGATCGTCTCGGATCGACTCGCGATATTGGTCACCTGTTCTGATCATGCTCGCTCCTAGTGTTTGTTGTTGAGGAACGGCCGCATTCTGCTCACAGGCTTGGTCTCTGCGAAATTCGCTTATTTCTTGGCCTGACCAAGAGAAAAACAGGCCTGCCCGGCGCACGTTATTTTCTTGCCTTGGCCCAAAAATTAACTGCTTTCGCCTGCACGATCCGCACTCTCAGAATGGGCTCACCTTCACCAAAACAAGAGGATCGCCCCGATGAGCATGACTGCGAGCAAGGCCCCTATCACTGAACCGACGCTGTCCACTCAAGACTTCATTGCTGCCATGGGCAGATGCGCCACGGGCGTGACCGTGATTGCCACCGACGGCACGGCTGGCCGTTTCGGCGTGACAGTCAGTGCCATGTGCTCTGTGTCTGCCGAACCTCCATTGCTGCTGGTGTGTGTCAATCGCAACAACCTGGCGAACGTTGCCATCCATCAGAATCGCTGCTTTTCAGTCAACATCATTGGTGAGCATCAACAGCAGGTCGCTCAGGTCTTTGCGGGCCAGGTGAAGGTTGAAAACGGTGATCGCTTCAGTTGCGCAAGCTGGGTCAATGAAGCCACGGGCGCGCCAGTGCTCGAAGACGCCCTGGCAAGCTTCGATTGTGTTGTGGAACAACAGCACGAACTGGGAACGCATACCGTGTTTGTAGGACGTGTACAGCGTGCCTCGAGCACAGACGGCAGCGCCGTTGCGTATTCCCAGCGCAGCTTCTGCTCGCTGGTAGCACGGCCTCTGTAACCATCATGGCGTTCTCGATTGCCGGGCGTTGTCCGGACACTGGCCAGTTGGGTATCGCAATCAGCGCCTCGACCATTGCAGTCGGTGCCCGCTGCCTGTGGTTACGGGCAGATGTGGGCGCGGTGGTGACTCAGCATGCGAGCCTGCCGGCCCTGGGCGCTCAGATCCTGAATCTGCTTTCAGCCAGCACCCTGCCGTCCAAGGCGATGGATGACGTGCTTGAGGCGAACGGCTGGAGCCAGTACCGACAGATCATCGTCATCGATGCCAAGGGTGCCACGGCCATGTTCAGCGGCGACCAGGTTCAAGGAGAACAGGGTGTACGGCGTGGCGTTCAGTGTGTCGTCGCTGGAAATCGCCTGGTACAGGCGGGTGTACTGTCAACAATGATCCAGGCCTTCGAGAATGCGCCGGGCGTGTTGGGCGATCGCCTGTTGGCGGCCCTGGATGCCGCCAGAAAAGCGGGTGGCGAGGTGGACGCAGAGCGGTCCGCCGCGTTGAAAATCGTCAGTGCTCAGTGCGCGCCCCTGATCGACCTGCGGGTAGATTGGGCCGAAGATCCCTTCGCGGCGCTCTACCGTCTCTGGCAAACCAACAATGAACACGAGTCGATTGGCTAGGGAGTACGAGCGATGAGTCAAATGTCCAGCCGCGCACTGCTGGAGAAACTGGTAGCGTTCCCCACGGTCAGCCGAGACTCGAACCTTGAGTTGATTCACTTCATTCGCGACTACCTGAGCGCACTGGGCGTCGACAGTGAGCTGCTGCATAACCAGGAAGGTAGCAAAGCGAATCTGCTCGCGAGTATCGGGCCACTTGAACGCAGCGGCATCGTGCTGTCGGGCCATACCGATGTGGTGCCGGTCGATGGACAGGCATGGTCGGTTGACCCGTTTCGACTCACAGAGCGCGAAGGCCGGCTCTATGGTCGCGGAACGGCCGATATGAAGGGCTTCATTGCCTGTGTATTGGCAGCAGTTCCAACGCTGTTGGCCCAGCCGTTACAAACGCCCGTGCATCTGGCGTTTTCTTATGATGAAGAGGTCGGTTGCCTCGGTGTTCACTCTTTGTTATCGCGATTGGCCAGCCGCCCTGTAAAGCCGCGTCTGTGTCTGATCGGTGAGCCCACGGAGCTTCGGCCAGTGCTTGGCCACAAGGGTAAGCTGGCGATGCGCTGCCAGGTTCGAGGGGCCGCCTGTCATTCGGCTTATGCGCCGTACGGAGTAAACGCGATCGAGTACGCTGCAAAACTGATCGGACGCCTGGGTGATATTGGCACGCGTCTGACCCAGGTACGCGACGAGCGTTTTGACCCGCCTTATTCGACGGTGCAGACCGGCGTCATTACAGGTGGTAGAGCATTGAATATTGTGCCGGCAGAGTGTCGCTTCGATTTCGAGATCCGTGCACTACCCGGTTTTGATGCACAAACGGTGGCCGACGAACTGAAACAGTTTGCAGCGTGCGAACTGGTGCCGAGAATGCGCAGCGTCGTTGCAGACACAGGCGTCGAATTCGAGCCACTGTCCAGCTATCCGGGGCTAGTCACCTCGGCGGACAGTTCAGCGGCGCGATTGATCGCTGAGCTCAGTGGATCCAGTGAGTTTTCAACGGTGGCCTTCGGTACTGAGGGAGGGCTCTTCGATCAGGTGGGCATCCCGACCGTTGTCTGTGGGCCAGGCAGTATGGATCAAGGACACAAGCCGGACGAGTTTGTCACGATCGAGCAGTTGCAGCGTTGCGATGAGCTATTGGCCAGGTTGGTTGTGCATGTGGCTTCACACGCGTCAGAGCAGTGATGCAAAGAGTGTTTGCCGTCCGTGCGTCGACAGTACATGTCAGCTGTGGCCGTTGATCTTTTAGGTCGTGCCGCAGCAATAGGCCTGGGCCGCCGATGCGGCCCTGTCCGTTAATTTTTCCGGCTCCTTTTGAGGGACAGAAATCGACCAAAAGCGGATATCGAGCCATCGCAATGCTACCCTGCGCCGGAACCACTCAAGGCCGCCCCATGGACATACCCTCTCGCTTCATCATCCATGAATCCAGGTATTGGGTTCTCAATCACCGCATAAACAGTGCATTGCCGGGCTACTTAATGCTCAGTGCCAAGCAGATGACCAACTCCCTGGCCGCGCTACCGACCGAAGCGCAAGCGGAGTTGGGTGTGTTGCAGGCGCGAGTCCAGAAAGCCATCGAAGATCACCTACAACCCAAACGCTTGTACATCGGCCGCTATGGGCATGATGCCGGTTACTCCATTCACTTCCATTTCATTCCGGTGTATGCCTGGGTAGAAGCCTTGTTCTGGGCAGACGAAAGGTACCGGCTGCTGCAAAACTTCGGCTCGATCGACAGTGCACGGCCGCAAACAGATGGCGCGGAACTGACGCTGTTTGTGTGGCGGGAGTTTTGTGAGCGCCCTGTACCGCCCCTGGTACAAGGCCCCTCCGTTGATCACGTTATTGCGACCCTGCGTAACGCTTTCGATTTTCAGCAGCCTGGGCTTCAGTGAAGCGGGCTTTAGATTCACTGATTGGCATCGCGCGAACGTTGGATGCGTCAGTCAGCGGTATGCCGGTTATAAACCGTCGATGCCACCTGAGTCTGGCAATACGTAGTACTGGGTGCAGTGGGTGCGCTGGTCATTTCCAACACACTGAGGCGGCCTGTCAACGTATCGAGCGTGCCCGACAGAGCGATCACTTGCGATGCTGCGGTAGCGGCGACCAAGGTAACGGACTGCAGTGGGAGGTCGACAGCTGACGCATGCAAATCGGTGAAACCGCTGATTTCATGAGTGCCGGATTGCGAAACAATGCTGCCCGAAACAAAGCCAAGCCTACTGTCGCGAACCGCGTCCACTCGCAACGTGAGACTGCCGTCAGCAGCCAACCACCTACCCGCCAGGGGATTTTCCGCAACTTCGCGGTAGCGATTGAGTTCCAGATCGACGACTTGGGCCGGCACTCGTTTGTACGTCAGTTTATCGAGGTAGGTCCCCGCGCCTGCCACCCTCGGAAGATCGCTTGAAGCCACCAGAGCGTGCGCCAATACCATAACTTCCTGGCCATCTTGATAACTGATCTGGCCGCACAAGCCAGAACTCCAATGCCAGCTTGGGTCAGCGAGTGCCTCATCGAATGCATGCCAGGAAATAGCCAATGCCAATGGCTGCCCCTGTAATGATGTCGCGGCCTCTATGGCCTGCACACCGAACACTTCATAAGTACCGACTGAGCCAGTCGACGATTGGTACACGCCCCTTAATCTATTGTCTTCAATCACTAGGGTCATGATCGAGCCGTATTCGTTTACCCAGGTACCTACTGCAGACATGCATTTCTCCTTGAGTCTGAAGTGTCGCTGCCGTGGGCAGCGACCCGTGGACGTGCTCACTGCGACATCAATGCAACCGCTCACCCTCGGTCTCGGGTATCAACAGCGCCAGCAATACACTCGCCAGCATGAAACCGTTGATCAGAGTGGTGGTCATGTTGAATGAGGTACCGAGGGCCACCAGCACCCCGATCAGACTCGGCGCCAGAATGTTAGCCACCCGCTGAGAGAACACTGCCCAGCTGTAGCCCAGCAGGCGCAAGCGCGTGGGATACAGTTCACCGACCCAGGTGTCCCACACCCCCCAGGCACCCATGCTGAAAAACGCCAGGGCAAAATTACTGAGATAGAGCATTTCCAGCGTTTGCGCGTTGGCGAAGCCGTACCCCGCCAGTACCGCCGCGCCGATGAAAGACACCACGACCTGTTTGCGCCCCAGACGGCTGGTGAGGTACGACGCCACCATGTAGCCAGGGATCATGCACAACGCCGAGAAGGCGATGAACCCATAGCTTTGCGGCAAACTCAAACCGCGCTGCTGAAGCAATGTCGGCAACCACGTCTGCAGCCCCCAATAACCCCAGGAAAAAGTGAAGTTGACCGCGATCTGCAGCAGGCTGATTTTGCCCATTCCCGCAGAAAATATTTCGCGATGGGTGCCCCGCAATGTTTTTTCAACCAGCAGCTCATACCCCTTGGGTAGCTGGACCGCCCCCCGACTCAGCCGGGCGATGACCGCGCGCGCCTCGGACTGACGGCCAACCGATGCCAGCCAGTAGGGCGACTCCGGTACCCAATAGGCGACAGCAATGGCCCAAAGGCTGCCCAACGAACTGACGGCAATAATGGTGCGCCAGCCCAACGGCATCAGCCACACGGTCGCGCCCAGTGCCAGCAGCACTCCAATCGGCCAGCCCGAGGCCAGATACACCGTACAGGCACCGCGCACTTTCACGGGCAACAGCTCTTCAAAATGTGCAAAGGTCACCACCAGCATACCGACGGCCGCGACCCCACTGAGCAGGCGCAGCAGATAGAACACCGGGTAATTGGGTGCGAAGGCACTCAGCAGCGAAATGGCGCCATACACCACCATACTCAAGATAATCGAGCGCTTGCGCCCGAGCCGCTCGGACAGCTTGCCCCATACCAGCGAGCCAATAAGCATGCCGACAAAAATAGCCCCGATCAGGTTGCCGATCGCCAGTGAGTGAAGTTGAAAATCCTTGCCAATCAAAGGGGCTGTATAGACGATGATCATCATCTCCCAGGCTTCGATGGCGAACACAAAGAACAATCCCAGACAGCTTTTCAGGTGTTCCCGGGTCAACGGGAAATTCTCGAACACCTGGCCAACGGACATCCCCCGTTGCGGGTCGCGGTCGGGTGTGGCGGTGGCTTCTTTAGCAATGGCTGACAATAGTTGGCTCATGAACGGTCATCCTAAAAAGTGGCAGAGCCGACAACTGGCCAGGCTCTGCACACGGTAGTGGGTCAGGCCTTGACGCGGTTGCCGATGGGCACGGGGCTTTGGAACAAACCGAACGCTTCAATCTCGGCTTCCGGCGGCGGCTCACAGCTACCCACCCGGCTCGGCGCCCAACCAAATCGGCGTTTCATCCCAGCCAGCGACTCAGCGACCTTGAACGCTGCCACCACCGGATCGATGACCGGAACGCCAATCTCTGCTTGCACCTGCTCGAAGAAGCCAAACTCGATGGTGCACCCCAGGATGATGGCTTCGGCACCGTCCTCTTCGACCGCGCGCCTGGCCTGCTCGATAATGCGCCGACGAGTCAGCGCGTGGTCACGCTGGAACTCATCGACGCCCATCCCCAGCGGGCGCATCGAAGCCAGCCGGTCACCAGCGCCACAGGCCCGAACGCGTGCACTCATCTGCTCGATCCACTTGTTGCGCCCGACGATGATCGAGTAGCGATTAGCCAGATTGGCCGCCACCTGCAGGCTCGCCTGGCACGGGCCGACAACAACGGTTTGGCCTGAGATCTCGCGAGCGTCATCGAGGACCGGATCGTAGAAACAGCCCAGCACCAGGGCGTCGACGTTGTGCTCGGCACAGTCTCTGGCAATACGCACGCTGCGCTCATAGATCAACGCTTCGTAACTGCGATACTCCAAGTGTGTCGGGCTGGGGTGCATCTCCAAGGAGATCACCTCGACCTGGGTGGACGGCTGTTTGATCGAGCGCAGCAACTGCGCAATGGGTTCATCGAACGTGGCATTACCGATGGGGTTCAGCCAGCGCACGGAAACCGGGACATCCTGCGGCTCGGCGGAGGTCAAGAATTTGCTCATTTGATAGATTCCTTCAGAGGCTAGAAGCTCTTGACCAATGCCATGGTCAGTGAGTTGGAGTACGGCAAGTTGTCGGTGTGGTAGTAATCGAAGTTCAGGTTGGCCGAGACAAAAACCCCCTGTTTGGCCCAGCCGGTGTAAGTCATGGAAGGGCCAACCTTGCCTTCTCGCGACTCTTCAAAATCCGAGGCCGAGCGGTTGTTGATGTTGTAGACATGGTGCACGCCAAGCCACAGATTGTCGGTGACCAGGTAGCCCGCAGCGATATCGGCCACCCATAGGCTCACCCCACCGCGCAGGTGTTTAGGGTCGCCCTCACCGAAGTCCATGGCGTTACGGTTTTTCTCTGCGTAGTAGATGCCGACCGGCGTGAAGGTGACGCCGAACTTTCCGACCTGCAAATAGTTGGCAATGCTCAAGCTGTAGGCGTAACGGTTGTAGCCGGCACCGTAGCCCTCGGTGTCATGGTTACCGTTAGGGAACTCGATCATCAGGGTCGGACTGGTCCAGAACGTCACATAATCCGGCGACCCCCAAGGTGCAGACGGCTCTACGACGTTGTAGTAGTACTCGATGCCGATATTGGGGGCGGCAATGTCCCAACCACTCTTGCCACCACCGGCGTCGGTATCGGTGTAGCCGGGTATGGCGCCTACCCAGAATTCCCACTGGTCCCGTTGCGTGCCGGTCAACCCGGTTTCGGTGAAGTAAGCCAGCACGGTGTTGGAGGACGCGCGCAGATCGCCTTCGGCTGTGCGATTTATCACCGGAAATGACTCGAGCGCCCACGAGCCGGGAACACCTGGCTGGGCGAAACCGATGAATTGATCGGCGTACACCGGAGTAATCAGGCTAAACGTCAGGCCGAGCGGAGCCAGCGCGCCTAAGCACGACAAATTGCAAAGTCTCATCACTTCTTCTCTTGTTGTTGTTCTTGTAATGGGCGGCCGTGCCCGGCCGCCTTCACTTACGACATGGCAGCTTCGATATCGTCCGCCTGTTTGGGTGTTTGCGGCCCCAGCACCTTGGCCGAGCTTGCACCGACCGTGACCACGTCCTCGACGCGCATGCCACCAAAACCGCAATAGGCCTTGAACTGTTCAAAACAGATCAGTCCTGAATGACGCTTTTCTGCCTGCCACTGCTCAATCAAGCCCGGGATGAAGTAGATCCCGGGTTCCACCGTCAGCACCATGCCCGCCTGCAAGCGCTTGCCCATACGCAGGTTGCACAGGCCGAAGAGACTGCTGCGCGAAACCTCCTTGTCGTAGCCCACGCAGTCTTCGCCCAAGGCTTCCATGTCATGGACATCCAATCCCAGTTGATGCCCCAGGCCATGGGGGAAGCACAGGGCGTAAGCGCCCGACTCCACCACCTGCGCAGCATCACCCTTGAAGAACCCCAGCTCGGTCATGCCCTCGACCATGCGCAGCGCTGCCAACCGGTGCACCTCTGCAAATGCAACCCCCGGGCGCATCGTCGCGATGGCATCTTCCTGGACCCGCACCAGCAGTCCATACAGCTCGCGCTGGTGCGGGAGGAACCGCCCACTCACCGGCAGCGTGCGGGTTACATCGCTGGCATAACCCAGCACGCTGGATGCCCCCGCATCGTTCACCACCAGGTCGCCCGCCTGCAGGCGGTTGCCGTACTCAAGGTTATGCAGAATCTCGCCACGGCGGGTGAACACGGGTTGATAGGCTTCCTGCAAGCCGTGATGTCCCAGCACTTCACGCATTGCCGCAACGACATCACGTTCCAAAACCCCTGGGCGGGTCGCTCTCATTGCGGCCAGATGCATTTCATTGGCCACCACCAGGGCACGATCAATCTGCTCGATTTCACCGGCGTCCTTGATTTCACGCAGCCCAACCACCGCAGCGATCAACCTTGGGGATGCGTACTCGGCAACCTTGTCCGGCGAAAGCCCAAGCAACCGAGCCAGCAATACAGTGGTTTCAGCACGATAAGGCGGCAGGTAATGAACGTTGCGCCCTTGTTTGAGTGCCTTGACGACAACCGCCTGCAAGTGGGCCGACGGTTGCAGCGTGTTACAACCAGCCGCCGCACAGTGCTGGGCCAGGGAGACTCCATTGCCCACCCAGATGCTGTCGTCAAGACTGACTTCATCAGCAAAAACGCTTTCGCTTCCGTCATCAAGGTCGATGACCGCATTGAGCCCTGGCCTGCTGACGCCGAAAAAGTAGGCAAAGCTGCTGTCCTGGCGAAAGGGATAGACGTTATGAGCGAAGTTGATTGGCGAATCGAGGTTGCCTGGGAGCAACACGAGGCCATTCGTCAATCGCTCGCGCAACGCTTGCCGACGCTGTATGTAGGTGTTTTTTGAAAACATGCCATAGGTCTCCCGACACAAGCCTGTTCAAACCCGCACGCCATAAACGGCACTGGCTGTCTGGGCGGTGAGGTAGCCGTTCTTCAGATCGTCCATAACCGCTTCGCGGCTGCGCAGCGCTGGATCGCCATAGCCCCCGCCTGCCCCAGTGCGGACACGAACAATGTCGCCTGCACTCAACACCACCCCACTGGCCATCGCGTGACGTTCGCTGAGGCCGTCTTTGCGGATCACTTCGATGTAGTTCGGCGAACCGTCCGCGCCCCCTTCCAGCCCCCACGGGGCGACAACGGAGCGGGTGTAACCACAGGTGAGGAAAGTCCCCTCCGAGCGCACCCGGTAATCAATGCGGATACCCTGGCCGCCTCGGTACTGGCCATGCCCTCCCGGCTCATCGTTGAGGGCCATGCACTCGACATACAGGCCGTAGCGCGCTTCGCAGACTTCTACCGGGCAGTTATAGGTTTCACCGTGCAGGCCCGAATAGACGGCATTGTTACCATCACGCCCCTGCTCCGCCCCCCACCCGCCAATCTCCGGTTCAACCAGGGTGAACAGGCGTCCAGTGTCGGGGTGCACGCCGCCAATAATGGTCGCGCAAACCGATGCGAAGTTACCCGCCGGCAAGCGTTCAGGCATCTGCCGGGCCAGGCAGCGCAGAATCAGGTCATGTACGCGGATCAGGTTCTCGAAGTAAAAGCCTTCGGCGGCAGGGGCCTGGGCATCGAACAGCGAACCTGGCCGGGTCAACACCTGCAGAGGGCGGAACGTGCCACCGTTGGTCACGCCCTGCGGTGCCGTGACCGCCTTGAAGGCCATTTGCGCCGCAACTACAGTGCCATCGCGGCTCAGGTTAGTAGGGCCAACCGCCTGCGCAGGGTTGTCCCGCAGATCGACGATCATCTGCGTCTCAGTGATTTCCACCACAACCTTGAACACCTGGCCGTCATCCTGGACCTCTTCCATACTGAACCGGCCACGCGGCGCGTCCTGCAATGCCCTGAGCGAGACCTTCTCACCCAGTGTCATGAAGTCCTCGACCGCGCTGAGGAACAACTGTGTGCCGTACTTTTTGCTCAACTCGACAATCCGTGCAGCACCACCACGCGCTGCCGCGATGGCCGCCCACAGATCGCCTTCCATAAAGTCGGGCATGCGCGTGTTGGCCCGCAGAATCTGCAGGACTGATCGGATCGGTTGTCCTTTGCCAATCAGTTTTACCGAGGCCAGGCGCAAGCCCTCCTGGAAAATCTCCGTTGCCTCGGTGGACAAAGAACCCGGCACCATGCCGCCGACATCGTTCCAATGCGCGATGTTCGCAGTCCAGGCAATGATCCGGCCGTCGGCGAATACCGGCATTGCCAGCACGACATCGTTCAGGTGGGTGACCCCACCGCTGTGGGGATCGTTGGTGATAAAGACATCACCGTCCTCGATATCACCTGGCTCGGCGTGCTCGTTGAGGATCTGCCGCACCGCTTTGTCGAGCACCCCGACAAAGGCCGGAATGCCGGCGCCGGAACTGGCGATGTTGCCCTGTGCATCGGTGATGCCGGTGCCCATGTCGAGCACTTCGTAGATCACCGGACTCATGGCCGCCTTACGCATTGCCGCAAACATCTCATCGGCAATTGCCTGGAGCGAGTTCTGGATGATTTCAAGGGTAAAAATATCAACGCTGCTCATCGCCCTGCTCCCGTTAGTTGCCGATCAAGATGTGGATGTTGCCGAGGTTGTCTACGCGCACGCTGTTGTGTGGATGCACCACAATCGTCGTCCCCGCGTCCTCGATCACTGCCGGGCCGTCAAAGGTCATGCCCGGTTCCAGTTTGGCGTTGTCATAGATGCACGCTTCATGGCGGCCTTCCAATGCATAGTCCACCAGGCGTCGACCTTTGAGGGCTGCCGTGAGCGTCGCTCCGGTTACCGGCAGCTCATCCAGATCAAGCTTGCCAATCTGGGCTACAGCGACGATATGGAACCCGACAATTTCCAACGGCGCATCCAGGCGGTAGCTGTAGTGCTGTTCGTACAGCTCATGGAAGCGTTGGGCAATTTCCTCCCAGTGCAGCGCGACCCGTTCATGGGCCAGCAATGGCACTTCGACTGAGTGCTCCTGATTCTGGTAGCGCAATTTGCAGTGAACCGAGAGTTCGACCTGGTCCGCCTCAACCGCTTGCTCTTCAAATTGTTCACGCGCCGTCAGTAGCAACTGGTCAAGGAATCCTTGAGCGTGCGCCAAAGCACCTTCACGATTGCATTCAAAGAAGCGGTTGACGAACATGTCCCGACGCAAATCCGACATGGTCATGCCCCACGCAGAGAAAACCGGGGCACCACGCGGGATGATCACTTTCTTCACGCCCAGTTCCT
This sequence comes from Pseudomonas sp. JQ170C, assembly GCF_035581345.1. NCBI lineage: Bacteria > Pseudomonadati > Pseudomonadota > Gammaproteobacteria > Pseudomonadales > Pseudomonadaceae > Pseudomonas > Pseudomonas sp. JQ170C. Next base: position 2,707,048 of record NZ_CP141608.1, on the reverse strand, counting down.
GACCGAGCGCCACAGCGTGCATGGCACCACCGCCACCAAAGGCGATCAGGGTGAACTCGCGTGGGTCATAGCCGCGGTTGAGGGACACCAGTTTCAAGGCATTGACCATGTTGTCGTTGGCGATGCGCACGATGCCACGGGCGATTTCGACGCTCGATAAACCCAGTTCTTCGCCCAACAAGCCGAGCGCACGCTCCACCGCTGGCATGTCAGCTTGCAGCTCACCACCGCAGAAGTAGTCCTTGTTGATCCGTCCCAACACCAGGTTGGCGTCGGTAGTGGTGGCGCGTGTGCCGCCATTGCCATAAGCGGCCGGGCCGGGCTGCGCGCCTGCCGATTGCGGGCCGACGTGCAGTTTGTCGAATTCGTCTACCCAGGCGATCGAACCACCGCCGTTGCCGATTTCGACCAGGTCCACCACGGGAACCATGATGGGATAACCGGCGCTGACGCGATCGCGCTCGATCCAGTAGTCGGTTTTGATCGTTACCTGGCCATCGCGGATCAGGGAGCACTTGGCCGTTGTGCCGCCAATGTCCAAGGCAAGCAAGTTGGGTTCATTAATCAGTCGACCCAGTTCGGCTGCAGCCCAAAAGCCACTGGCCGGGCCGGATTCAACCATGGTGATAGGTGTTTCACGGGCGTGCGCCACCGTGTCGACACCACAATTCGATTGCATGACGTACAGCGGTGCCGTGTAACCTGCGACCCGCAAGCCACGCTCAAGGTCACTCAGGTAACGCGCGGCGATAGGCTGCACGTACGCCGACAGTACGGTAGTGCTGGTCCGCTCATACTCTCGCCATTCGCGGGTGATCTGGTGCGAAGCCACGACCGAGACTTCAGGCCAAAGACGCCGCACTTCAGCCAGCACTGCCAGTTCGTGATCGGGGTTCGCATACGCATGCAGAAGGCACACCGCGACCGCCTCGACTTCCTCGCGGCGAAAATCTTCAAGCAGTTGGACAAGCCCGCTCAAATCCAGCGGCTCGCGTTCCTGCCCGTCACAATGCATGCGACCAGCAATTTCGCGACGCAGGTGACGCGGGACAAAAGGCTGAGGTTTTACCCACTTCAGATTGAAGAAATCCGGCCGGTTGGCGCGGGCTATTTCCAGGATGTCGCGAAAGCCTTGGGTGGTGATCAAGCCGGTGCGTACACCGCGACGCTCGGTCAAGGCATTGATGACGACGGTGGTGCCATGGGCAAGGAAATCCACCTCGTCCAGGCGCACATCCGCCTTGTTCAGCACATTGAGAATGCCCTGCTCAAAGTTGGGTGGCGTAGTGTCTGATTTTGCCGTGCGGATCGTCTGCCGGCCACTGACCGGATCTGTCTCGAAATAGACCAGATCGGTAAAAGTTCCCCCGACGTCGGTCGCTACGCGCACGGTTTTGCCGTTCATACCCACAGTGCATCTCCTAGCATGATTGTTTTTGTTGGCAACAGGAGCTTCAAATCCTTGCCGCTTGGGCAATGAATCGCTGTTCCAATCGATGCTAAGAACCCTGAAGGCCGGCTTCAATGTTGCCGGAGGGTAGGTATTGGACCCGCCACGAGGTTACCTACCCGTATGGGTAGGCGGGTCACCTGCGGGCGTCGAGCAGGCCTTCGCGCAGGGCGGTACTGATTGCCGCTGAACGGTTTTCGACCTCAAGTTTGCGGAAAATCTGCTTGAGGTGGAACTTGACGGTATTTTCAGAAATATCCAATGCCAGCGCGATGGCCTTGTTGGACTGACCGTCCGCCAACAACGCCAGCAACTGCATCTCCTTGGCACTGAGGTGAGCCCGCGGACGTACCGGGTGGGCCCGCCAACCGCGCAAGCGGGTGATCACCGTCGACATGCCAGCGACTGCTTCAGGCAACCCGTCCAGCATCGGCAGTATTGCCGGCCCCACCTCCAGCAGCAGCCCCATCAAGCCCTGGCGTACAACGGGCATTAGCGTGGTACGCACTTCTTCACTGTCCACGTCGCCACGGAGCTTGTAGCGGGCCAGCATCGCCATGATGCGCAGGCGCCACACTGGCAGCAGCAGGCCCTTTTCCTGCAACGCCTCTATGTCACGCTGCAAACGTGCAAGCGCGGCAGCCGAAGCACCACTGGCCAACATCAAGCGCGCGAGAGCCAAACCGACTGCCTCGCGATTACGCCAATCCAGTTCGTCGGCTGACTGGGTGTCGAATCCATGCAATTGCAGTTCCTGGCGGGCCTGGGAAACCAGGCCCGATTGCACCAGCAAGTCGATCCGCCAGGCGTGAACCAGGCGCACCAGCCGATCCAGCTGTCTTTCATTGGCAATTCGTGCCAGCTTTTCCAGTTCGGCCAGTGCCGGCTGCACACCCAGCGCGCGCAGGGCTGTACGCCAGGAAACTTCGGCGGTAGCGGCGAACACGTCGAGCCAGCCATCGGTATGTTCAAGCGAGTCCCAGCCTTCGCGTATCCACGGTTGCGCCTCGGCCCACGCACCTTGCCAATACAGGTGTTGGGCCTTGAAGCAGCCAACCACCGCCTTGAGCGAACTTTCACTGCCGAAGTTTTCCTGTGCCATGGCCAGGGCCTCGTCAATCAGTTGCCCCGCGTCGGTCACCTCTCCGGTCAGCGCCAAGGCTTGCGCTTCATGAATCAGGCAATAATTCTCGCCCAGCGGGCTTGCCACCATCTGCATCTGTAACCGCGCCGCACGGGCCCTGCGCAGGGCCTGGGGGAGATTGCCATGTGCCAGACAACTCATCGCCCCCACGCATTGCAACGTCGCCAAAGACAGCGCACTTCCAGACCAGCCTGCGGCGTCCAGCCCTCCCTGCTCATCCACGAACTGGTCGAAATAGGTATGGGCCAACGCCTGGATAACCGCGAAATCACGCTCAAGACGCTCGTCCCCCCCCACGGCAACCTGGGCCAGACGCAACAGTTCAGTCGACAGTTCCCGGTTACCCAGCTTGGCGTGGAGATACGCCTGCATCAACAACAGATCCGGTTCACTGCTACGCGCTTGCTCATCGAACTGTTGCAACAGGCTTTGCGCGTAACTTATGCCCTTGCGCAACACCAACTCCCAGCCGCCGGCGCGCACTACCAGATTGACCGCCAGCACGGTATCTCTGGCACGCAATGCGTGGGAGACAGCTAACACCCAGTCAGTTTGCACAGCCAGCCACTGCGCCGCGGCCTGGTGAATGCGCCGTGCTCGCGCGCCGTCCAGCCGCGGCCGCAGGAAGTCGGCCAACAGCATGTGGTATCGAAACCAGCTGCGACTGGAGTCCAGGGGCACTACCAAGGCATCGAATGCGGACAGTTGTGCCAGAAGCTCGGCACTGTCCTCCCGCCCCCGGACAACATCGGCCAATTCAGCGTTGAAGCGCTCCAGCAATGACGTGTCCAGGAGAAAGGCGCGACATTCCTCAGGCAGGTTTTCAAAGATTTGCTCGGTCAAATATTCTGCGACGTCAGCCACACGACCAGAGAACGACTGCAGGCCATACAATGAACCATTGGCCCCAGCGAGCCAGTGGTGTGCCAGTTGCACAGCCACAGCCCAGCCTTCTGTCTTCTGGTGCAGGCTGGCCAGTGCCGCTTCACCCAGTTCTGCACCGAATATGTGCGCCGCTTCAGTTTGAGACAACGTCAGGTCGCCGGCACCCAGTTCATGGACCAAACCTTGCGACTTCAGCCGTGCCAGCGGCCACGCGGGACGCGTGCGGCTGGCGACGACAAGACGCAGCCATTGACTGCCCCGCTCCAGCAACGTCAACACCACCTCATCGACTGCACTGTTGGCCGCCCGATGATAGTCATCCATCATCAGCGTCACCCGGCGTCCATCGCGAGCAAGTATCTGCAACAACGCAGCTACTGTGCGCTGAGGGCGAACATCGAGAGCCTGCGACTGCGCCAGTGCCGCCAGGCCACCGACGTCAAAGCCTGCCGCCTGCAGCGCCCAGATCAAATAAGCAAGAAAACGGTTTGCCTCGGCATCGGCTTCGTCCAGCGACAACCAGGCCGTCGGCGAGGTCGAGTGCTGTTGCAAGAGGTAAGCCCGCCACTGCGCCAACAAGGTCGTCTTGCCAAAGCCCGGTGCAGAGACGATAAGCGTCAAGGGCTTGTGCTGGTTACGTTCTAACGCTGCCAGTAAACCCTTGCGATTCACCGCCTCCAGTTGGGCTTGGGGCGGCGCAAGCTTTCCCATCCACATCCAGGCACTATGGAACTCTGAGTCGTTCATGCTGCAAAGCCGAGTCGAATTTGACTGTGAAGATGTTGAATGCCTCAATCAAAGTCAAGCGACACCCAGGCACTGCAGAGCCCCACAAACACGAGGGCGGACTCCAGTCAACGACGTGGAGCCCCCCCTGTGATCACACCAACTTAAACGGCGTCTCCCTCAACCGCTCCCCCGTTGCCGCAAAGATCGCATTACCAATCGCCGGCACCACCAATGGGTTGGACAGCTCGCCTATCCCGCCCGGTTGCCGTCCGGATGGCGGCATCAGTTCGATAACCACCTCCGGCGCCTCGTTCATTCGCAACACCGGGTAATCGTGGAAGTTGCTCTCCCGCACCACGCCGTTCTCGATATTCACCTTGTTGTACAGCGCGGTCGAAACGCCCCAGTAGATGCCTCCGGCCAACTGCTGGCGCACTGCGCTCGGGTCGACCGCGACACCACAATCCACCACGCAGGTGATTTTCTCGACCGCGATGGCCGCACCGCTCACCCGCACTTGCGCGACGATGGCGATGAAGCTCTTGTAGCCTTCGTAAACCGCCACACCCAGCCCCCGCCCTGGTGCTTTGCCCTCTCGCCGTGCCTCTGGCTTCCACCCGGCAAGTTCGGTCGCGCGGTCCATCACTGCCCTCAACTCGGGCCGACGCGTGAGCAGCCGGCGGCGGAACGCCAACGGGTCCTGGCCCGCCGCGTGGGCGGCCTCGTCGACCAGGCTTTCGATCGCAAAGATGTTCGGCACATAGCTGACCGCGCGCCACCACCAGGTAGGGAAGCCGGTTTCATGCCGCACCCACGCCAGGTCCAGCGCGGGCACGTCGTAGTAGAAGTCACTGCGCATGCCCTCCGTGCAGCTAGGGTCGACAGGGACTTTTTCGAGGAAGCCCGGATCGTCCGGTTCCTTGATCGAGGGCACCACCGCGCGCAGGCTGAAGCCTTGCACCTGGCCGCCGGCATCGAGGGCAAGCCGGGCTTTGTGTACGCTGGCGGTCTGGTAGTACAGCCCTCGAATATCGTCTTCACGGCTGTACAGCAACTTGACCGGTTTGCCGACACGGTGGGCGATATAGGTCGCTTCGAGAATGGGATGCAGCCCCTCGCGCGCACCGAAACTGCCGCCGGCCTCGGTCAAGTGGATGCGTACCTGGTCGCGGGACATCCCGGTAATCGTTTCCGCTGCCTGCGCACAGCGTGAAGGCACCTGGATGCCCCCCCAGTATTCGACCGAATCCGCCTTGACCCAGACCACCACGCTGAGTGGCTCCATTTGCGCGTGAGCCTTGTAAGGCATGCTGTAGACCGCTTCGACCACCCGCGCCGCGTCGTTGAAGGCGTCGTCGGCATTACCGGTCACGTTCGACTTTTGGCCAGGCTCGTCGACGCGCTTGGCCATGTCACGCAGCGCATCCGCGGAATTGAAGCCGGCAAAGTCGCTTTGCGTCCACTCCACGACCAGCGCCTGGCGAGCGCGCTGGGCGGCCCAGAACGTGTCCGCGACAATCGCCACCCCGGCCTGGTTGGCGCCGTTGAGTACCGGCATCGCCGGCATTCCAGGACGAAAATGCGCGATCTGCTTGGGGATCTGTGTGGCAAACACATCATGGATGCCCGGCAATGCCTTGACCTGGTCGATATTGATCGACTTGATGCCGGCATGCACCACCGGCGCATGTACGACGATGGCCGTCAGCATGCCTGGCAATTTGACGTCGATGGCGTATTGCGCGTGCCCGGTCAGCTTGTCGGCAACCCGGTAACTCGGGCGCTCCTTGCCGATCAGCACAAATTCCTCGGGGCGTTTGAGCGTGACCGTGCCGGGCAGCGGCTGCCGGCCGGCGTCCTGTGCCAGCGCGCCGTAAGAGATCTCCCGGCCTGTAGCGGGATGCAGCACTTTGCTCTGTGACGTTCTGCATTCGCCCACATCCACCGACCAGCGCTGCGCCGCTTCTGCAATCAGCATGGCCCGAGCCGTCGCGCCGGCCTGGCGCAGCGTGTTCCACTCCAGCGAAACGCTGGTGCTGCCGCCCGTCGCATGCATCCCCCACAACGGGTGAACATACACCTTGGCCAGCGGATCGTCCGGCTGGATGACCTTGACGTGCGCCCAATCGGCATCCAGCTCTTCGGCGAGCATCAGGCCCAACGCATTCTTGACCCCGGTGCCGCTGTCGTATTTGTGAACCACCAGGAGAATCTGGTTTTCCGGGGTGATCCTGACCCAGGCATTGGGTGCGAACTGGCTGGCGGTACCGTCGGTGGCCGGTGCAGCCTGCGCGGACGACACGGCGATACCGTTGCCGTGAATTTCCAGCAGCAAACCACCCGCAATGATCATGCTGCCTTGCAGGAAGCGCCGACGACTCGGGGTGGCGCCCTGGTACTGCTCGCGCTCTGACTCACCCATGACGTGCCCCCTGTTCTTTGAGTGAATGAGCGGCACGGTGAATGGCCTTGCGAATACGGTCGTACGTACCACACCGGCATAGGTTCCCGGCCATGGCCACATCAATATCGCGGTCCGTCGGGCTGTGATTGCTGCCCAGCAATGCCGCCGCCGACATCAGTTGCCCGGACTGGCAGTAGCCACACTGCGGCACGTTCTCGGCTTGCCAGGCCTGTTGCAGGTAGCTCAATGCATCCGGCGAACCCAGGCCTTCGATGGTCGTGATGTGCTCATTACCAATGGCGGCGAGCGGCAACTGACAGGAACGTACCGGCGTGTTGTCCAGATGCACTGTGCAGGCGCCGCACACCCCCATGCCGCAGCCGAATTTGGTACCCGTGAGGTTCAAGTCGTCGCGCAATACCCAGAGCAGCGGTGTATCGTCCTGAGCCGTGGTTGTGCGGTCAGTGCCGTTAACCTTTAGCGTTCTCATGTCTTCTCCAGCGCCACGCCATAAAGAGTGGCTGTTCTTGTTGTTCTGTAGGGACGCGGATGCCCGAAGCAAGGCATCGCCACAGCGAAGCGCATCTGTGGCTTCAAACTAAGGAGAGAACAGCAGGACGTACAATACTGTTTGGATACCCGACCATTCGAGATGCATATGGATATCAGACACCTGCGTTACTTTATTGCGGTGGCGGAAGAACGTAACTTCAGCCGCGCGGCGGAACGCCTGCATATGTCGCAGCCACCGCTGAGCCAGCAGATAAAAATCCTCGAGGACTTGCTGCAAGCCCAGCTGTTCATTCGCGGGCGGCAAGGCGCACGGCTGACCAGGGCCGGTGAAGCCCTGCTGGTGCTGGCGCGCAGTATCGTCAAGGATTGCGATTCGGCAGAAAAACTGGTGCGGCGCGTCGCGGACGGGCTGGAGGGCTACTTGCGGGTGGGTATCGTCAACTCGGTCATGTACGGTCCCCTGCCCAGAACGCTGCACCTGTTCCAGACAAGCAACCCGAATGTCGATTGGACCTTGCACGAGCTATTGCCCGCGCAGCAGGAGGATGCACTGATCAACGGCAGCATCGATGTCGGCTTTGCCTGCAGTGCAAGCGAACGCAGCGAACTGATTTCGCAATTGGTGTATCCGCAGTCGCTGCGGGTGGCGGTGCCGGTAAACCATGCACTGGCTCAACGGCCATCCATTGATCTTGCCGACATCGTCGGCGAAGACTTTGTCATGCTGAACACCCAAAGCCCGATGATCCGCGATGTGCTGACAGCCTGCGCGAAGATGGCACCGGCGCTGCGCATACTGCACGAGTCCACCGATCCGGCGATTGTCCTGAGCCTGGTCGACGCGGGCGTCGGCATCAGCCTGTTGCCTGAATCCCTCGCCAGCGTGTTTCGCACCGGGGTAAAGTTTGTGCCGCTGGCCGACAGCACCTTCAATGCAAACCTCTTTGCTACGCGTCGACGTGACGACACGCTACCGGCGCTGGAGCGGTTTCTCGAGATTATCCAGGTCTGTTCCAGTGAGGCCATGGCTGAGGTGCAGCGCTGATGAGCTGCTGCGCTGTATCGACATCCCGCAGCACCCCGGGGTCGTCCACCGCCAGGCCTACGCACTGGTGCCGGCGGGCCTGAACCACAGCGCGGGCGCCCTGGTCACCGGTCAATCGGCCCAGCTCGGGCCAGAACGCGCGGCCGAATAACACGGGGTGGCCCTGCCTGCCCTGGTGGCGCGGAAACAGGATGGTCGAGCGCGTCGCCGCGTCGGCGAGCTGCTCAAGGGTGGTCGGCGCGATCCAGGGCATGTCCCCCAGCAGGATCGCCACGGCCTGCGCGGTACTGTCAGCCAGCGAGGCAACGCCGCTGGCCAGGCTGCTGCCCATGCCCAGCGCAGCGTCCGGGCTGTAAACCACCCGGCAATCGCCGGGCAAGCCGAACGCCTCCGGTCGCTCGCCTTCGCGCAGCACCACGCGCACCTCCTCGAACACGGCCCAGGCATTGGCGACACTGTGCGCCAGCAGGCTGCGGCCATCTGCCAGGGGCGCGCAGCGTTTGTCGGCGCCGAAGCGTGAGCCTTGCCCGGCGGCCAGCACCACGGCGACCACGCTCACAGCGCCTCCCGGGCAATGCCATTGCGGATTCGCAGGATGTCCGCCAGCACCGCCAAGGCGATTTCCGCAGGGGACTTGCTGCCCAGGTTGAGGCCAATGGGCGCATGCACACGGGCCAGCGCAGCGGCATCCAGCCCGCCGATACGCTGCAGGCGCTCACGCCGCTTGTCCGAGGTTGCCCGCGAGCCCATCACCCCGATGTAGAACGCCTCGGTACGCACCGCTTCGAGCATCGCCAGGTCATCGATTTTCGGGTCATGGGTCAGCGCGACCACGGCGGTGTCGCTGTGACAGCCGCCGTTGGCGATGAACACCGAAGGCAAATCGCGGCGGATCTCGATGCCCTCCAGCACGACCCCGCTCAGCACTTCGTCACGCGGATCGCACAGAATCACTTCAAAGCCCATGCCGGTGCCGAACAGCGCGCAGAAGTGCGCAACGCTGGAGTAACCTGCCAGCAGCAATCGCTGTGCCGCGCCGATTCGCAACAGCACGCGGGCGCCATTGCGTTCCACGCGCGGTCCTTGCGCCGGGTCGTCGCTGAGCCGGCGCGTGCCATCGTCCAGGTTGACGTCACGCAGCAAGCGACGGTGCCCGCGCAGCGCCGATTCCAGCGCGCGCAGGTGGGTCTGCACCGCGCAGTCGGCCGGCAGGTTTTCCACCAGCACCTCTAGAATGCCCCCGCAAGGCAGGCGGATGTTCGAGCCCGAGTCGCTGCCGTCACCGTAGCGCACGACGCTCACCGGCTCGGCAAACCCGCCCGCCGCCACCCGCTCGAGAAAGTCATCCTCGACACAGCCCCCGGAAAGCGAACCGCACCACTGCCCGGCGGCATTCACCGCCAGCAACGAGCCCGGTACCCGGGGCGCCGATCCGTAGGTGGCGAGCACGCTGCAGAGCCACACACGCTGGCCCTCGCAGGACCATTTGAGGGCCTGGCGAATCACCTGCAGATCGAGATGCTGCATGCGCTGTCACTCCCTCTCCAGGCAGGTGGACGGGCGCCGTTTCGCAGCGCCCGTATCGACAGCGACACGCTGCTCGGCCAGCACCAGCTCACGCAAGGTATCAAGGAACATTCTCAGCACCGGGGAATCGTCGTCGGCGCGGTACAGCGCATACAGCGGCACCTCGGGCAGCGCCGGGCTCAAATGGCGAAACACCACCCCCGGCGGCGCCACCTGCTCCAGCGACGCTGGCAGCAGCGTCACGCCGAAGCCGGCTTTCACCAGGCTCAAGAGGGTTTGCACTTCGATGGCCTGCTGGCGGATCTGCGGCGTGAAACCCGCCTGGATACAGCACTGGAACAGGAAATTGGCAAACCGAGACTGGTCGAGCTCAAGGGCAACGAACGCCTCGCCGGCCAGCTCCGCCGGCATGATCTGCTGCTGGCAGGCCAGCGGGTGCTGCTCGGGCAGCACCACCCGGATGGGCTCGTACATCAGCAGCTCATTGCGCACGGCGGGGTCGTCGTGGCCGACCCGGAACACACAGACATCGATGCGCTTTGCCTTGAGCGCCGCCACCTGCGCCACCGGGGTCATCTCACGCAGCCGCCAGCCGACATCACGATGGGTCTCGCGAAACTTGTGCAAGGCGCGCGGAAGTACACCGACCATCACCGAGCTGATCATGCCGATCTCCAGGTCGCCGACCTGGCCGCGCGCCGCTTGCCGGGTGATGTCGATGGCATGCGCCAGTTGGTCGAATACCAGCGGCGCCTGCTGTTTCAGCACGCGGCCTGCGGCGGTCAGTTCGACCAGGTGATGGCTGCGCTTGAACAGCGGCGCGCCAAGCTCCTCTTCCAGCAAGCGGATCTGCTGGCTCAACGGTGGCTGGGAAATATTCAGGCGATTGGCGGCGCGGCCGAAGTGTAATTCTTCGGCCAGCACCGAGAAGTAGCGCAGTAGTCGCAGGTCCATTTCCACCCCTATACGGAACCAAGGCGTTTGTTTTCAGCGCACAGAACCTATTAGCTTCGCTTTCAGTCACCCTGCCTCGGCAGGGCCAACGGCGTGCCACCCTCCCCCTGCCCCGGCGAACAGGTGGCGCAATTGCTGGGCTGCGCCGCACAATGGCGATAGTCGCAAGACGTGCCTCATCCAGCCAGCGACAATTTCTGCCATCTTCTGTAAGTAAGGCTAACAGCCATGAACAAACGCTATCCGTCGATCCAGTCGATGAACGCCTTTCTCCAGGCCGCCCGCACCGGCAGTTTTTCCCGTGCGGCGCGGGAGCTGCACCTGACCCACAGCGCCATCAGCCAGCAAGTGCGCTCGCTGGAAGAATTCATCGGTCAGCCGCTGTTCATGCGCGATGCCGGGGGCAGCCAGCTCACCGATGCCGGGCAGCTGTTGGCGCGGCTGCTGGCCGATGGCCTGGCGCAGATTGATCGGGCGTTGTGGTCGGTGAAAAATCGCAATGTGCCGCAGCGGTTGACACTCGGGGTCGACAACGAGCTGGCGCAGAACTGGCTGAATGCGCGACTGCCGAACCTGATCGAGCTGTTGCCGGGCACCGAACTGGTGATCCTGACCCATGCCGAGCGCGCGTCTTTTGAACGGGTCGACCTGGCCTTGCGCTACGGTTATGGCGACTGGGAAGACTGCGAGATGACGTCGATCTGCGACGACCAGGTCACCGTGCTGGCGGCGCCTGCGCTACTGCAGCGTCATGGCCTGCAGGCCCCGCTGCCGGCGCCGCGGGTACTGGAGTTGCCGCTGCTCGGCTATACCCGAAGGTCGTGGATTCCCTGGATGGACGCGGCCGGCCTGCCCCCGGTGGAGCCGAATGCGGCGATGACGTTCGACAATGTGGCCAACCTGATTGCCGCGATCGAAGCGGGCGTCGGTGCCGGCCTGGCGCGCGGGCTGCTGTCGATTGATGGCTTGCGCGCAGGAAGGCTGGTCAAACTGACCGACGTCAGCGTGCTCGCCCAATACAACCTCTATGCCGTGTGGGCCTCCGGCAAGGGCGAACAGGTCGCGCCCATCGTCGCGGCGATCAAGGCACTGGCCGAGGAATCGTTGCACATCACTGACGTCGCGGTCGGCGATGCCACCTCCATATCGCCAACCTATCAAGACTGACAGCAACAAGTATTGTACGGCCGGCCTCCGGGCTTCTGATACTGCGGCCCAAGCAGCGAACGCTTTGTGCTCGATGCGACCAGGTGAGGGAACGTGCGCCATGCACGTAGCAACGACCTAACGCACAAAGCGACGGACTGCGAACTGGAAGGCGCTCCTTCCCCGCAATATCAGGAGATCGAAACAATGATCATCGATATCAGTTGCTACCCCACCGACCTGGTGGACCTCGCCTGGAGGCATGACGGTGACCCCTTCACCGGCGAACGCCTGCTGGAGATGATGGACGGCCCCTACATGATCAACGGCAAGCCACGCCGAATTGACAAGGCCTTCATCCAGCCCCCCCAAGGCAACACCATCTACACCTGGACGGATGGTGAGCTCAGTGGTCGCGAGTCCATCGACGCCTACATGGCCTACACCCTGAAGATGGTCCAGACCTACCCTGACCGCTTCATCGGCTGCTTCGTCTACAACCCGCGCTGCGGGGTGGAAAACGGCGTCGAGGCCATCGAGCGCTACGTCAAGGAACACGGCTTCAAGATGGTCCAGATGCAGGCCAACATGCACGCCTACCGCCCCGACCGGGCGCTGGACTGGGTACGCCCTGCGTTCGAGAAATGCGCCGAACTGGGTATTCCGGTGAAACTGCACACCGGCGACGGGCCGTACAGCATCCCGTCCGAATGGGTACCGATGATCAAGGAGTTCCCCAACGTCGACTTCATCATGGCGCACTTCGGCGTGCAGACCGGCGGCGTCTACGTGTTCGAGCCGATGCAATGGGCCATGGAGCTGCCCAACGTCTATTGCGAATCCGGCTGGTGCCTGCAATCGCGGATCGTCGAGTTCGCCAAGGTCCTGCCGACCCACAAGATCCTCTTCGGCACCGACACCCCGCCGAACGAGCCGGGCATGTGGCTGCGCCTGCTGGAAGTGCTGTGCCATGAGCCGCCGCAGGGCCTGAACCTCGACGAGGACACCCTCGAGGACTACCTGGGCAACAACACCGCACGCATGATCGGCCTGGAGCCGAGCGCCCCGCCGCGTTCCGTTTCCGAAGCAGAGGCGCAACTCAAGCGCCCCGTCACCACGCAACTGGCCAGGAGCTGAACCGATGATTATCGACACCCATCTGCACCCTACCAATCTGGTCGATGAAGCCTGGCGCCACACCGGCGAGCCCTTCACCGGCGAGCGCATGCTCAAGTTGATGGATGGCCCGTACATGATCAACGGCAAGCCGCGCCGCATCGACATGGGCTTCATCCAGCCACCCCCTGGCAACACCGGCTACCGCGATGGCAATCGCCGCGGCCGTGAAGGCATCCGCGACTACATGTCCTACGTCGCCGAGCTGTGCGTCAAGTACCCGGACCGCTTCATCGGCAACTTCAACTTCAACCCGCGCTGGGGGCCGGAAAACGGCGCCGCCGAGCTGGAATTCCATGTCAAGGAATACGGCTTCAAGATGCTCAAGCTGCACGCCAACATGCACGGCTACCGCCCGGATCGCGCCCTCGACTGGCTGCGCCCGGCCATGAAAGTCTGTGCCAAGTACAACATCGTCGTGCTGATCCACACCGGTGATGGCCCGTACACCATTCCGACCATGTTCTACCCGATCATCCGCGAGTTCCCGATGGTGAACTTCATCATTGGTCACTTCGGCATCCAGACCGGCGGCAACTACTCGTTCGAGGCGTTCTGGATGGCGATGGACACGCCGAACGTCTATTGCGAATCGGGCTGGTGCTTCCAGTCGCGGATCGTCGAGTTCGCCAAGGAACTGCCCCGCGACAAGATCGTCTTCGGCACGGACTCGCCACCGAACGAACCGGGCATGTGGCTGCGCGAACTGGAAGTGCTCTGCTCGCCGGCCCCGCAGGGCCTGGGCATCGACGAAGATCACCTGGAAGACTACCTGGGCAACAACATTGCCCGCCTGGTGGGCATCGAGCCGACCAAGCCACCCAAGGATCTGGTCGAAGCGGACATTCGCCTGACAACGACTTACCTGTAGCGGTACTCCCTTTCAGGCGCATGCACGCCCTGGTAGTGCAACCCGTCAACGCGGCTGACGGGGTGGGAACCTGTCGGCCGGCTTTTGCCAGTCGGTCGATTGCCCCTTCATCTTCAGGTAGCTGTGCGCCTGCTTTTTGCGAGGTGCAACATGTTGAAATCACCGCTCGGCGAATGTCAGGACTTTCATGCGTTCGCCACCCAGTATCGCGCGCTGTACCCGGACGATGTGCTCACCATCAAGGAGCCGCTGTCCGCCGACCAGGACGTCACCGCCATCATCGATGCGCTGGCTGCGCAGGGCCTGCACCCGTTGCTGGTCTGTGAAAACGTCGGCGGTCAGCAAGGGCCGGTCGTCACCAATGTGTTTGCCTCACGCACCCGAATCGCGCGCATCTTTGGCGCGGCCCCCGAACAACTGCACGAAGTCTTCCAGGCCCGGGCCAACCGGCCCATCGATCCGGTCTACGTCCAGGAAGGCCCGATCCTTGATGAGATCTTCGAAGGCGAAGACGTGGACCTGGCCTTGCTGCCGATGCTCAAGCATTTCGACAGCGACCGCGGGCCCTACATTACCAACGCCATCATTGTCGCCGAGGACCCGGTCACCGGCGTCGCCAACATGAGCTACCACCGCTCGATGCGCCATGCGCGCCAGGCGCTGGCGACCAGCCTGCACTCGCGCGGCCACCTCTGGCGCATGCTGCAGACCGCCCGCGAACGCGGCGAAGAGTTGCACGTGGCCATGGTGGTCGGCGCTCACCCGCTGTTCATGCTCGCCGCCGCCGCACGCCTGCCCTTTGGCAGCGATGAACGCGCGGTGGCCGGCGGCCTGTTCGGTGCGCCGCTGCAACTGGTGCGCACGCCGCGCTACGGCATTGGTGTACCGGCCTTTGCCGAGTTCGTCCTCGAAGGCGCCATCGACCCCATGGCCTACGCCGACGAAGGCCCGTTCGGCGAGTTCAGCGGCTATTCCTCCGACCGCTCGACGAACAACGTGCTTCGCATCGACACCCTGATGCGCCGACGCGATGCCTGGCTGGTGGATGTGGTCGGCGGCCGCTATGCCGAGCACCTGACCCTGGCCCGCCTGCCCCGCGAAGCGGAGATGAGCGAGAAGCTCAAGGCGCGCTTCCCGGCGGTGACCGCCGTGCATTACCCCAACTCCGGCACGCATTTTCATTGCTATGTCGCCCTCGACCAGAGCCGCGACGGCGAGGCCCGGCAGATCATGCTCGCGCTGCTCGGCTGGGACCCGTACCTGAAGACCGTGATTGCCGTCGACAGCGACATCGACATCACCGACGACAGCCAGGTGCTCTGGGCGCTGGCAACGCACTTCCAGCCGCACCAGGACCAGTTCATGGTCGACGGCCTGCCGGGCAGCCCGCTGGACCCCTCGTCCTCGGCCAACGGCACGACATCGCGCATGGGCCTGGACGCCACCCGAGGCTCGGGCTTCGAGGGTGTACGCGCACAACTCTGCGACGAGGTGTGCAGCCGCGCCCGCGAGCTGATCAAACCCTACCTGGGCGGGCTGCATCATGAATAGCCCGCGCGGCGCCAAGCCTCGGCGCGTGGTGGTCGGTATCAGCGGCGCCTCGGGCTTTGTCTATGGCGTGCGGCTCCTGCAGATCCTGGCCGAACTGAAGATCGAGACGCACCTGATCGTCAGCCGCGCCGCCCTGCTGACCATGGCCCATGAAACCGACTACAAGCTGGCCGACGTGGTGGCCCTGGCCAGCCACTACCACCGCGCCGACGACATCGCCGCGTCGGTGGCCAGCGGCTCGTTCCATGCCCTGGGCATGATCGTCGCGCCGTGCTCGATGCGCACCCTCGGCGAAATAGCCACCGGGACGTCCTCGGGGCTGATTTCCCGGGCGGCGGACGTCACCCTCAAGGAGCGACGGCCGCTGGTGCTGATGACCCGCGAAACGCCGTTGACCCTGGCCCACCTGCGCAACATGACGGCCGTCACCGAAATGGGCGGCATCATCGCGCCCCCCGTCCCCGCGTTCTATGCCCGACCGGCAAACCTTGCAGACATGATCGACCACAGCCTCGGCCGGGTGCTCGACCTGTTCGGGCTTGACGCCGGCACTGCCGTGCGTTGGGGCGAACCCGCCGCAACTGACCTTACTGGCAACACCAAGGAGCTTGTATGAACAGCACTTTCAAGGCACCGACCCGCAATACCAAGATCCCGGTCACCATTCTTACCGGCTTCCTGGGCGCGGGAAAAACCACCCTGTTGAACTACATCCTGCGCGAGAACCATGGCCGCAAGATCGCCGTCATTGAAAACGAGTTCGGTGAAGTGGGGATTGATGGCGACCTGGTGTTGGCCTCGGAAACCGAAGAAATCTACGAAATGGTCAACGGCTGCGTGTGCTGCACTGCCGAAGTGCGCGAAGACCTGGTGCGCATCGTCCGCGAACTGGTGGCGCGGCCGGAACGCCTGGACCACATCCTGGTGGAGACCAGCGGCCTGGCCGACCCTTACCCGGTGGCGCAGAGCTTCTTCATCAACGACCCGATTGCCGCCGAAGTGGAGCTCGATGCCATCGTCACCATGGTCGATGCCAAGCACATCGCCCAGCACCTGGAAGACCTGGAGCTCGATGGCGTCGACAACCAGGCGGTCGACCAGATCGTCTGCGCCGACCGCATCGTGATCAACAAGGTCGACCTGGTGAACGATCTGGAAGTCGCCGACCTGAGCCAGAAAATCCGCAGCTTGAACGCCACCGCTGAACTGGTGACCTCAAGTTTTGCGCAGATCGACTTGCAGAAAATCCTCGGTATCGGTGCCTTCGAGGCCACCCAGAAGCTCATGGAGATCGGCGCCACGCCCGAGCAGGCAGACCGCCACGATCACGCCCATAAACATGACCACGAAAACGAACACGACGACTACCCGCACGAGCATGACGCCAGTGTCACCTCGGTCGGTTTCTCCGTGTCGTCGGACATCAACCTGGTGGCCTTCCACCGCTGGATCAGCGAACTGCGCACCGAACAGGCGGACACCCTGTTCCGCATGAAAGGCGTGCTGGCGGTCCAGGATCAGGACCAACGCTATGTGTTGCAGGGCGTTCACAGCCTGGTGGAGTTCCGTGCAGCCCAGCCCTGGGGCAGCGAACCGCGCTCGAGCAAGGTCGTGTTCATCGGTCGCAACCTTGACCGCGCAGCACTGAACGAGCGTTTCCAGGCCTGCCTGGCCAGTTGAGGCATCCGCCGGTCAACTGCGCCGCCGCGCCGATGCGCCGGCGCAGCCAGCCCCACCACCTTGAAGGCGACCTGGGCAACGAGCCTACGGGGTGCAGCGTTCTCGTGTCGAATTTGTACAGTCTGAATGGATAGGCCTCTTAACAGCACAACAACAAGATTCAGAGGAGCAACATCATGACTTCACACAAGCACCCCGTTGACCAGCTACTGCCGGTGCGGCAGATGGTGACGCTCGGCATACAGCACATGGCGATCTGTTACCTCGGGTCGGTCGCCGTACCCCTGCTGGTCGCCTCGTCGCTGAAACTCTCCCACGCCGAGACCGTTATCCTCATCAGCACCACCCTGTTCTGTACCGGCATTGCCACCCTGCTGCAAACCGTTGGCTTCTGGAAATTCGGCGTGCGTTTGCCGGTGCTCCAGGGCGCGGCCTTCAGCAGTGTCGGCCCGGTCATCGCGATCGGCTCCAACCCGGACATCGGCATTGCCGGCATCTGCGGAGCGGTGATTGGCGCCGGGGTCATCACCATGCTGGCCGCACCGATGGTGGGCCGCATGCGCCCCTATTTTCCGCCGGTGGTGATCGGTTGCATCGTCACGGTCATCGGCCTGCAACTGCTGCCGGTCGCCTATTCCTGGGCGGGCGGCGGCAAGAACAACGCCAACTACGGCGCGCCGGCTTTCCTGCTGGTGTCCGCCGTGGTGCTGGTCACCATCCTGGCGGTCAACCGCTTCGGCAACCCGATGATGCGCAACCTCTCGGTGCTGATCGGCATGGTCATCGGCACCGTGCTCGGTTGCGCCCTGGGCATGGGGGACTTCAGCCGGGTGGGCGATGCGCCGTGGCTCACCGCGCCCTATCCGTTCTACTTCGGCGTGCCGACGTTCGCGATCCTGCCGATTGCCACCATGCTGGTGGTGATGATCGTGCAGATGGTCGAGTCGATGGGGCTGTTCGTTGCCATCGGCGACATTGTCGATAAACCGATCAAGCAGAACGAAGTGGTCAATGGCCTGCGCGCCAATGGCCTGTCCAGTGCCATCGCCGGCTGCTTCGCTGCGTTTCCGTTCATTGCCCACATGGAAAACGTCGGCCTGGTGATTCTCTCCGGCGTGCGCAGCCGCTGGGTCGTCGCCACCAGCGGGGTGATCATGTGCCTGGTGGCCCTGGTGCCCAAAGCCGGCGCGGTGATTGCCTCCACACCTGCGGCCGCCCTGGGCGGCGCCGCGATTGCCATGTTCGGCGTGGTGGCGGCTGCGGGCATCCAGACCCTGGCCAAAGTGGATTACGAGAACAGCCGGCACAACGTGATGATCGTCGCGTTCAGCATCTCCGTGGGCCTGGTCCCGGTGCTTGCGCCAACCCTGTTCAGCCAGTTGCCGGCCTGGAGCCAACCGTTCCTGCACAGCAGCGTGGTGATCGCCTGCATCGTCGCCGTACTGCTCAACGTCCTGCTCAATGGCGTCGACACCTCGGCCAAGCCGGTGCTGGAACGCTCCTCCCATGGTCACTGACCCATCACTGCTTACGCAAAGGATCTGGCGATGAAACAGCAAAATATTCTGGTGAAAGGATCGTCCGCGGTAATGACCGGCCTGCGCGGCCCGCGTGCCCGCGCAGGCCGGGTGGACATACGTATTGGCAACGGCGTGATCACCGAGATTGCAAGCAACCTCAGCGCTCAACCGGGCGAACGGGTCATCGACGCCACCGATTGCGTGGTCTACCCCGGCTGGGTCAATACCCACCATCACCTGGCGCAGAACCTGCTGAAGGCGGTTCCGTCCGGGATGAACCAGGACTTGCAGGACTGGCTGGCCAGCGTGCCCTACCCGCGCCTTGACCGCTTTACCCCGACGCTCATCCATGTCGCTGCGCAACTGGGCATGGCCGAACTGCTGCTGTCGGGGGTCACGACCTGTGCCGACCACCACTATCTCTACCATGCCCACGGCAGCACCGAGAGCGGCGACCTGCTGTTCAATGTCGCGCAAGCGTTCGGCATGCGCTTTGTCTTGTGCCGTGGCGGCGCGCTGGAGTCGGCCAATGCGCACCCTGGCTTCTCGAAAACGGCGCTGCTCCCGGAAACCCTGGAACAGATGCTCGGGGATATCGAACGGCTGAAAGCGCGCTATCACCAGGACACGCCGACGGCGATGCGCCGGGTGGTGGTTGCACCGACCACACCGACCTTCTCCCTGCCGCCTGCCCTGCTGCGCGAGCTGGCCCACAGCGCCCGGGACATGGGGCTGCGCATGCACAGCCACCTCTCGGAAACCCGCAACTATGTGAACTT
Organism: Pseudomonas sp. JQ170C; assembly: GCF_035581345.1. Classification (NCBI taxonomy): domain Bacteria; kingdom Pseudomonadati; phylum Pseudomonadota; class Gammaproteobacteria; order Pseudomonadales; family Pseudomonadaceae; genus Pseudomonas; species Pseudomonas sp. JQ170C. The sequence goes on along the minus strand of NZ_CP141608.1, from coordinate 2,687,674 downwards.
CTGCCGGGAGAAGTTCAACTGCCTGCCGGTCGAGTTTGTGGCTGAGCACGAATGGCTGGGGCCGGATGTCTGGTTTGCGCACATGGTCCACCTGGAGCCGGGCGAGATTCGCCTGCTCGCGCAAACCAACACCGGCATTTCCCATTGCCCGCTCAGCAACAGCCGCCTTGGCAGTGGCATCGCCCCGGTCCCGCAACTGGCCAACGCCGGGGTCACCATCTCGCTGGGCGTGGACGGGGTCGCCTCGAACGAGTCCGGCAGCATGATCAGCGAAGCGAACATGGCCTGGCTGATTCACCGCGCCGCCCAAGGCGTGCAGGCAACCACCATTGAAGATGTCATTCATTGGGGCAGTGCCGGAGGGGCCCGCGTACTGGGGCTGGATGCCGTGGGTACCCTGGAGGTTGGCCAGGCGGCCGACCTGGTGGTGTACAGGCTCGACCACCCGCGCTTCTTCGGCTTCCACGACATCGCCGTGGCGCCGGTGGCGGCCGGCGAGCCGGTAGCCGTGCACTACAGCATCATCAACGGCTGCGTGGCCGTCGACCGGGGTGAAATCCCCGGGCTGGACCTGGCCCGACTGCGCAAGAACGCCCAAGAGGGCGTCAGGCACATGATGCTCGACAGCCTCGAACCCTGATCAGGACTGACCGTGAAATACATTCTACTCAGCGCCGCCGTTTCCGCAGCCCTGCTCTACCAGCAACCCGCTCAGGCGTTCGAGTGGGTCAACAACAGCGTGGGCTTTCGTTATGGCAAACAGTTCACCAACCCCAACAATCCCCACTACATCAGCAAAAGGGTCTTTACCTTCACCCACGCCGACGGCTACCGGTACGGCAGCAACTTTCTCAATATCGACGTATTGCTATCGGACAGCAATGATCCACGCAAGGGCACCGACCATGGCAGCAGTGAAGTGTATGCCGTTTACCGCAATCAGTTGTTTGCTTCGCGCGTGCTGGATATTCCCAAGGGTGACGGCCTGATCAAGGACTACGCCTTGACCCTGGGCTTCGACGCCAACCGTAACAACAACCTCGGCTCGTCCAACAAACGCGCCGTGGTTGTCGGGCCGACGCTGAAATTCAACAGCGTCGGGGTTCTGGACCTCAGCCTGATGTATTACCGCGAGCATAACCAGAGTGGCATTCCGGGCGTGCGCGACAAGGAACTGACGTTCGACGGCACCTATGCCCTGAACCTGACCTGGCTCAGGCCGTTCCAGGTCGGCACGCACAATGCCAAGTTCCAGGGCACGCTCAATCACATCGGCGAAAAGGGCAAGGACTACAACGACCGGGACACCGCAGCCGAAACCCTGTTGCGAAGCTCGTTGCTGTTCGCCCTGCGTCCTGGAGAGAAGACCAAACCCAATCTCTGGCTGGGGGTGGGTTATGAGTATTGGCACAACAAGTTTGGTGTCGACGGCGGTCGTGGCAGTCGGACATCTACGCCCACCTTCAATATGGAGATCAGTTTCTAGGGTTGAACGCGGTGCGGCGATGCCGCACCGCGTTCACGTTAGAAGTCATAGCGCATCGTCAGGTTGGCATTACGCGGCGCCCCGTAGTGGCCGTAACTGCCGGCCATGCCGGAGTAGTACTTCTCGTCGAAGATATTGTCGAGGTTCAGGGTAGCCGCGAGGTGGTCGTTGATCTGGTAACGCGCCATCAGGCTGGCGACGGCGTAGTCATCCTGGGTAATGCGCGTGCTATAGCGGCTGAAGTACACCGACGACTTGGAGTTCCAGTTCACACCGGCGCCCGCGGTCAGCTTCTCCCACTCGCCAGGCAAGCGGTAGGTGGTCCAGAAGCGGAAGGTGTCCATGGGCAGTTGAGTGGTCAGGCGAACACCGTCAGCGTTTTCGGTGCGGGTGTGGCTGTAGCCGGTCTGGATGTTCCAGCCGGGTGCAACCTCGCCGGCCAGTTCCAGGTCGATGCCTTTGGTTTCGGCGCCATCTTCGGCACGGGAGGCAGGGTCGTTGGTGCCCGGCACATTGGCGTCCGGATCATCCACGGCCAGGTTGTCACGTTTGATCCAGTACAGCGCGGCATTGGCATTCAGGCGGCCCTCGAAGAACTCGCCTTTCCAGCCCAGTTCATAGTTGGTACCCACCTCCGGGTCCAGTACCTTGCCGGTCCTGTCGCGGGCATTCTGCGGCCTGAAGATATCGGTGTAACTGACATACACCGACTGCGCAGGGGTGAGGTCGTAGATCAGGCCGGCGTAGGGCGTGACCACGCCGGTTTCCTTCATGTCGTACGGAATGATCAACTCGTCAGGGTCACCGAAGTCATACCCCCTCAAGTAGTAGTCATAGCGGTAGTCCGATACCCGCGCGCCCAGGATCAGGTGAAGCTGGTCGGTGAAGTTGAAGCGGCTGGCGGTGAAGTAGCCTTGTTGGCGGACCTTGGTGTCGAAATCCAGCCCGCCCGTGAACGGCGCGTTGATGATCTCGTTGTCCCAGGTGGTGTAATTGAAATCGACGTCGCCCGAATACGCCACGTGATCGTTGTGGTAATCGCCATAGTTGTAGCCGACGACCAGATCGTGGGAACGGCCGAACAACGCGAAAGGCCCTCTGAGGTTGATATCCACGCCTTTCTGGACCTGATCGACCTTGGCTTTGTCGTGGGAGCCTTGCGCCTCGCCAGTCGCCTGGTCAATGAAGGACCGGCCGGTCTGGCTACCGTAGGTGGTGTTGTCCAGGTCGCGCTTGATCTTCATGTAGTTGCCCACCACGCGCAGTTCCCAGTCATGGGCGAGCATCTGCTCCAGCGTCGCGGTGTAGTTGGTGGTGTCGAACTTTTCATGGCCCCAGCGCGCGCCCGAGCTTGTCGAACGGGAGAAATCCGTCGGCTGCCCATTGGTGTAGAGCAGCGGTACACCGGGCGAGCCCGTGGCTTTGTATTTCTGATTGTCGATACCAAAACGCAGCAGCGTGGTATCGCTCAGGTCACCTTCCACGACGCCATAGAGAATTTCACGGTCCTGGGTGTACCAGTCCATGAACGAGTCATTGTCCTGCTTGGCGGCTACCCAGCGGCCGCGGATCGTCTTCTGCTCATTCAGCGGGCCAGAGAGGTCGACCTCTGCGCGGTAGTTGTCCCAGGAGCCCGCACTGCCCTGCACGTAGGATTTGAATTCACGCGTCGGCTTTTTGCGAACGAGGTTGACCACGCCACTGGGCTCGCCTGCTCCGGTCATCAGGCCGGTTGCGCCACGCACGATCTCGACGTGGTCATACAGCGCCATGTCCAGCAAGGTGCTGGGCATGTTGCGGGTGACGTTTTCCTGGACCGTGGTGACGCCGTCGAACTGATAGGTGTTGATGGCGTTGCCACGGGCATAGATGTTGAAGCGCTCGCCGCCATCCTGGGTCATGGTGATGCCCGGTGTGCTTTTCAGCACATCGGTCATGCTCGCCAAGTGCTGATCGTCCATGCGCTGACGGGTCACCACTGTGATGGTTTGCGGCGTCTCACGGATCGACAGGTTCATCTTGGTCGCCGTGCTGGTCACGCCGGTGGTGTAGCTGCCGGTGCCTTCGGTGGTCCCCCCCAGGCCTGTGGAGTCGATGCTGGTCGCCCCCAGTTCAACGGCATCGCCGGTGTGCGCCGGGCTCAGCACATAGCGCTTTTCTCCCGCCTGCTGCACCCGCAGCCCACTGCCCTGCAGCAACGCGGCAAAGCCCTGCTCCAGCTCGAAGCTGCCCCGCAGCCCGGATGACTGCAGCCCGGCGGTTTCTTCGCTGCTGAAGCTGATGGTCACGCCGCTGGCGGCGGCGAACTGGCTGATCGCGGCGGCCAGGCTGCCGGCCGGGATATCGTAGTGCTGCGGTGCGGCCCAGGCGGTTGAAGTCGCCAGTGCAGCGCTGCAAAGGCTCAACGCCAGGGTCGCCTGGCGAATGCTGCGGGCGAGTGGAGAACGGCGTGCAGACATGAAACGGGGCTCCTGTTCGGGTTGTCTTGAGCGCGTCCGATGCGCGCGTTCTCAAGAGCCGAAACAGCGAAAGAAATCTGTCACCCCCAAATGCGAAAAAATCGCGATTGGGCACCTTACCCCAGGCTGCGGGGTTCCAAACGCACCCAATAGCGCGTCATACGCCGTGCGCGGATCGGCAGGGAGTCCTCCAGGCTGGCCAGGGCGGCGTCGGTGTCGTCGAGGTTGAAGGCGCCGGACAGGCGCAGCCCGGTGACCTGCTCGGCGCAACCGAGATAACCGGGGCGATAGCGCGCCAGCTCGTTGACCACATCGCCCAGGCGCCAGTCGACGCTGACCAGCATGCCGCGGGTCCAGGCCTGGGCATCGACGGCCAGCGGCCGCAGCGGCCCCAGGTTGTCGGCGCTGAAGCTCAGGCGCTGACCGGCGTCGATGCGCACCCCCTGGGCCGATCGGTTCGGTCGCACCTCCACCGCATGGGCGACCACCGCCACATGACTCACGCCGGCGTCCTGACGCACGCTGAACAGGGTGCCGAGGGCAAGGATGTCGCCTTCAGGACTGCGCACGCTGAGGGGTCGCGGGTCTTTGGCGGTTTCCACCAGGATCTCGCCCTGGCGCAGGTGGATCAGGCGCTGGCCGGCGTCGAAGCGGATATCGACGCGGGTGTCGGTGTTGAGGTCCAGCCGCGTGCCGTCGGCCAGGGTCAATTGTCGCCGCTCGCCGACCCCTGTGGCGTATTCGGCGCTCCACGGCGAGACGCGATAGCCCTGCCAACCGACCACGCCGACGCCGAGCAACAGCGCCAACGTCTTCACCGCATTGCGCCGATCCCGCCGCGCGTTTTCCAGCGTCAGCGCCGCCCCGCTGGGGGCGTTGCCCAGACGCCGCTGCAGCTGTTCCAGGCGCACCCAGGCTTCGGCATGGCGAACGTCGGCCGCGCACCAGGCCTGCCAGGCCGCGCGGGTGGCATCATCGACGCGGCTGTCGTGCAGGCGCACGTACCAGTCCACCGCCTCGGCAAGAATGACCTTCATACGTCCTCGAGCAGCAAGCAATGCATCAGCGCACGCGCCAGGTGCTTGCGCACGGTGGTCACCGAAACGCCAACCCGCTCGGCAGCTTTCTCGTAGCTCAGGCCATCGAGCTGCACAGCGAGGAAGATAGCCCGCGTGCGGGGGCCGAGGCCGTCGAGCATGCGGTCGATGGTCAGCAGCGTATCGAGGATCGCAGCACGGGTTTCGGCAGAGGGCGCATAGTGTTCCGGCTGCAGCGCCAGGGCTTCGAGGTAAGCGCTTTCCAGGCTGCGGCGTCGATACAGGTCGATGACCAGACCACGAGCGATGGTTGCCAGGTAGTGACGCGGCTCCTTGAGCGTGCCCGCAGTGCGCGCCAGCAGCACGCGGATGAAGGTGTCCTGGGCCAGGTCCGCCGCATCCGCGGAATTGTTCAGGCGCTGGCGCAACCAGACACGCAGCCAGCCGCTGTGCTCGCGGTACAACGTTTCCAGGCCCATGCACGCAGCCGTGTCGGGAACTACCGTGGACATCCCGCCCCCCTGAAAGATGATCAGTTGCAAATAAGAATTTTTCGCAAGTCTAATCAGTGAGGGCGCGATTGGGAATGGTGAGGTGAGAATGGGTTGTTCCTGGCACCGCTCGCTCTCCCCTCCGTCCTGGGTGCCCGGGCCCTTACAGGCCCGCCTTGAAAGCAGCCACGTCATACTCACCCAAGGCTGGGACCGTGCTGTCGCTTTCCGGCAGCCCCCGGGAGAACTTCACCGGAAACCCGACGCTGATCGTCCGTTCGTTCGGCAATGGCCGCACCGTGCCCCGCGCCTGTACATGGGGATCGTCGAACAGCTCACTGGCGCTGAGCAGCGGTGAGAACGGCAGGTCGAGCCCCGCGAAAGCCTCGGCCCATTGCGCCAGTGTGCGGCTGAGGAAGATGCCTTTGAGCAGCCCATTGACCTCCTGCTTGCAGCCAAGGCGACCCATGCGGTTGGCAAAGCGCTTGTCCCTGAGCGGCGCAAACTCGTCACCCAGCGCATCACACAGGGTCTCCCAGAATTTGTTCTCGAGAATGCCCATCGCCAGGTAGCGACCGTCCCGCGTCTGGAAGATATCGTTTTCAGGCATCACCGTCGGTGAGGCGACGGGATTGTCTTCAAAGCCACGGGACAGCCAGGCCATGTGCGCGGTCCAGGACAGAATCGAGTCGTGCACCGAGACGTCCAGGTGCTGGCCGACCCCTTGCTGGCGCGCACTCATGATCGCCACCGACAGCGACAAGGCGGCGTAGGCCGAGGCGGCATAGTCCGACAGCCGCACTTTGGGCCGGGCGACCTTGTCTTCGACCTGCACCGGGATTGACCAGTAGCCGGCCATCGCCAGGTAATTGAGGTCATGCCCGGCATGGGTCGCATAGGGGCCGGTCTGGCCAAAGCCGGAAATCGAACAGAGGACAATGGCCGGGTTAACCCTGGCCAATTCCTCGTACCCCAGCCCCAGGCGCTGCATCACGCCAGGGCGAAAGCCCTCGACCACGGCGTCGCAATCGCGGACCAGCGCGAGGAACGCGGCTTTATCGTCCGGGTCCTTGAGGTTCAGGGCAATCGACCGCTTGCCACGGTTGAACTGGGCAAACACTGCATTACCGAGCATGCGCGAGCTGTCGCCCGTACCCGGTTGCTCGACCTTGATCACGTCCGCCCCCAACTGCAACAGCAGTGAGGTGGCATGGGGGCCAGGCAGCAGTTGGCTGACATCGATGATCTTTACATCGTTGAGGCAGGACCATGCGGGTTTCATGTTGTTGCTCCTGACAAAAGGGATCTTCACGGTTTTATGCGTTTGATGTTGTTTGTGGCTTTGTGGCTTTGAGTGCTGTGGGTTTATCCATTTGCCAAGGCGGCGCCGAGTCACCTTTGCGCCCTTACGGCGCCTTACTTTTTTTCAGTCGAAAAAAAAGTAAGCAAAAAATTCTCGCCCCACCAGGGGCCCTACGCTTCGCTCCGGGTCCCCTCACTACGGCGTCGCTACGGGGCATTGCGAGCTACGATTTGCAAGCAACTCTACGCTTCGCAACTTCGGCCACGGCCGAAGGCGCTTCGCGCTAGCCCCTCCACGACACCTCCGTTCGGCCCTTCTGGTTAACGGGGCCGGTGGATCAAGATCAAGAGCACAATTCGCTGCGCTCTTGCTTTTGGACCATGGTGAGTCAGTAAGCACCGCTCTTTTGCTTTTGCTCTTTTGCTTTTGCTCTTTTGCTTTTGCTCTTTTGCTTTTGATCTACCTGCCCCGTTAACCAGAAGGGCCGAACGGAGGTGTCGTGGAGGGGTGAGTGCGGAGCACCTTCGGCGATAGCCGAAGTCGCGAGACGTAGAGTTGCTTGCAACTCGTAGGCCGCGATACCCCGTAGCGACACCGGAGAGAGGGGACCCGGAGCGGAGCGTAGGGCCCCTGGTGGGGCGAGACCTTTGTGTTCCTTTGGGGCGTTTGCCAAAGGAACCCGCCGTAAGGGCGGAAGGGGCCAGTGGCGTCACCCTCCAAAATGGATAAGTTCACCGTCACCATCACCGTCACCGTCACCGTCACCGTCACCATCCAAGCCAAACTTCCCCGACAATCCACGAAGAACCGAGAAAAGGCCCGCCCAAGAACGTTCAGGCGTGCATCAAAACGGCAATCAGCGTCAGCACCGCCAGCAGCGCAGTGCTCAAGCACAGCATCAACAGCGGCCCCGGGTTGCAGGTCGGGCCCTGCCCGGCCATGCCCAGGCGCGACCGCCGATAGCAGCGACCCTGCTCGAGCACGATCAGCAGCGCCTGCAACCCGGCCAGGATGATGACGCCGACGCTCAGTACCGGGTGGTGCTGCAGGCAACGCAAGGCCAGGCAGGCCACCAGCACCAGCAAAATGTGCGTGCGCTTCCATGCCAGCGTGGTGCGCTCCGGCTGCAGGCCGGCATCCGTCACCACGGCCCCCACAGCGTGGCGATCACCCCGCCGACGAGCACCGCGCAGCCCCCCGAAAGCAGCGGAATGAGCGGCGAAACAGGGAGCGGTGCCTGCTGCCTGAGCGCACGCTCGACACTCAGCCAGCGCCAGAAGGCCCCCAGGCTCACCATCAGGCTGAGCCCCAGCAGGCCGAGCACCAGCACCCGTTTCACGTCCGCGCTGAACAGCGCCACGGTGAAGGCCTCCACCGCGATACCGCTGGCGAGCAAGGCCAGTGCCGTGCGGATCCACGCCAGAAAGGTGCGCTCGTTGGCCAGGGTGAAGCGTGGATCGGGCTCCTGCCCATGCCCCAGCATTAACCGGCCGAAGGCACCCGAAGCGGTATTTGGCAGCATATGGAGAACTCCCGAAACTTCAGCGCAAGGCGTTGAAAATCAACACGCTAGCGTTGCAACCAAGACAATAAACAGGTCATATGAAAGCGATGGCGCCATCCTATTGAGCCATCAGGCAATGCACCAATATTGTCTTTCAATACGGGCTATATCACGCCGGCATGGCCGCGGAACTCCACCATGACACTCAAACAACTGCGTTATCTGATCGCCATTGCCGAAGCCGGGAGTTTCTCGTCGGCAGCGCGTCGTGCCTATATCGCCCAGCCGGCCCTCAGCCGGCAGATCAACTTGCTGGAAAGCGAGCTCGAACTTCAGTTGCTTGAGCGCGTTCACGATGGCGTCAACCTCACCGATGCCGGCCGGCGCCTGTACGAAATCGCCCGCTCGGTGATGCAGACCATCGACTCGGTCAAGGATGAGCTGGAGTCGACCAAGGGCAACCCCAAAGGCCGGGTCGCCATTGCCATTCCGGTCACCGCGTCGGCCTTGCTGCTGCCGCTGATCATCACCCGCGCCAACGAGAAATTTCCCGGCATCGAGCTGACCGTTCGCGACGGACTGAGCCAGGAAGGCGGCGAAGCCATCGAACTGGGCAAGGTGGATTTTGGCCTGGTGCCCAACGCCGAAGAGCTCGAGCATGTGCATGTCGAGCCGATCTTCAGCGAAGAACTGTACTGGCTGAGTGTGCAGGCCGCGGCCTGCAGCGACGATAGCATCACCCTGGCCCGGGCCTTGGGCCAGACCCTGGTGATGGCGCCACGGAGCAGTTCGCACCTGCGCCGACGCGTGGAACAAGCCGCCGTTGAAGCCGGACTGGAGCTCAAGGTGCAGTACGAGCAACAGACCGCCCAAGGGGTCAGCAGCCTGGTACGCAGTGGGCTGGCGGCAACCATCGGCAACTGGCCAGCGGTAGAGGACAACCCGCTCCAGCTGGCCCGGCGCATTGTCGAACCCAGCATACGACGTACCCTGTCGATCGCTTACTCGACCCACAGGCCCCTGAGCTTTCCTGCCTCGTGCATCCGCGACCTGGTACGCGCCCTGTTAATTGAAGTGGTGCAGTCAGGGCGCTGGAAAGGTGAACTGATCGAGCGTCAGCAGGAGCCGCAAGAGGAGTGAGGGAGCGGCGCCGCCGTCGGGGTGTTGAGCTGATTGCGCGAGCGCTGCGGGTTCATGGTCAGCAGGCCGATCAGCCCGGCGCTGACCAGCACCGCGCCACAGACCATGAAGCCGTGGGCATAGCCGTCAGCGTTGATTCCTTCGGCGTTCTGCACCAGAAAGCCGGTGATCACCGGTGCCGCCAGCCCCGCCAATGACCCGCAGGCATTACCGATGGCAAGCATGCTGCCACGCTGGCCGCTGGGCACCACTTCGGCAAGCATCGCCGGACCAATCGAGTACATCACCAGCGCCAGGCCGCCGCTCAAGGTCAGACAGGCGATGCGTTCGGCCAGCGACAACCCCGGCAGTACCAGGGCGGCGGCGAGAATGCCACTGAGGATCAGGCACACCGAGACGAACACCCCACGCGCCAGCCGCGACGGCAGGCCCCGGCGCAACAGGCGCTGCGACCACCAGGCCATGATCAGGCTCAACGGCGTGGTCACCAGCACGAACACCACGAACATCCGCCCGGCATTCAGCGAGGCCATGCCCAGGCCCTTCTCCAGATAGGCCGGCACCCAGGTCAGGGTCAACGCCAGCGACCAGTTGGCGGCGAAGTGGCCAAGGTAGTTGCCGATCACGGTCGGGTCGCTGAGCAGGCGCCGGTACGGGATGCGCGCCTGCGCCACGGCAGCTTCGGGCGTGGCCGCGGCAACATTGTCCAACTGCCCTTCCCTGCCCAGCCGGTACCAGGCGACGCACCAGACCAGGCCGATGGCCGCGAGCACGGCGAAGTTGCTGCGCCAACCGTAATGCACGCTCATCCACGGGATCAGCAGGCCGGCCACCAGCAAGCCCATGGCGCTGCCCGAATGCAGCAAGGCCACCGGCAGGCTGCGCTTGTTGTCGGGGAACCACTTGTACAGGGCGTGGGTGGCCACCGGTGAGGCCGGACCTTCGCCGATCCCCAGCAGCACCCGGCAGGCGACGATGGTCCACAACGAGGTGGCAAACAGCATCGGCAGTTGCACCAGGGCCCAGAACAGGCCCATGCCGAGCAACAGGGTGCGGGTCGGCTTGTGATTGGCGAGAAAGCCGCCCAGCACCGCCGAGAGGGAGAACAACCAGTGCAGCGCGCCGCCGATCAGGCCGAACTCTGCAGGACTGAGCTGCAGCTCCGCCATCATCGGCACAGCGACCAGGCCGATGACCACCTTGTCGAGGAAGTTCACCAACATCATCACCGCCAACAGTACCGCGATGGTCCAGGCGGCTTTCGGGCGGTAGCCAGTTTCGATGCCGAGCATGGGATACCTCTGATTATTGTTATAGAAAGAAGTCGCCCGCCATGAAGGCGGGCGCGGGAGCCGGGGCTCAGCCAGGCATGAGAATGCCCTTGGCGATGGTATTGCGCTGGATCTCGCTGGTGCCGGTCAGGATACGCATCATCCGCGTGGCACGGAACATCCACTCCACCGGATTACCGCGAATCAGACCGGCGCCTCCGTGCACCTGCACGGCACGGTCGACGATCCGGAAGGCCGCCTCCGAGGCGTACAGCTTGCACATCGGCGCCTGGGTGCGGATGTCGCCACCGGCATCGTTGAGCGCGGCGGTGGCGTACATCATGCTGCGCGCCGCCAGCAGTTCGGTGGCCATGTCGGCAATCATGTGGTTGACCGCCTGGAACATCGCGATCGGCTTGCCGAACTGGGTGCGAGTGCGGGCATAGTCGATCGACAGGTTCAGGGCCAGGCCGGCCATGCCCAGCATGGTCGGGCAATGCAGCAGCCGGTTGAGGGTGATGCGCCCCATGGCCAGCTTGAAGCCGGCACCTTCGTCACCGATGCGGTTCTCCACCGGCACACGCACCTCCTTGAGCTCGATATTGCCGTGGCTGCCACCGCCGGACATCACCTGGTAGTCCGAGTCGACCTGCACACCCGGGCCCTTGAGGTCGACGAAGAACGCCGAGATACCGGCGGCGCCCTGCCCCGGCCCGGTCACTGCCAGCAACACGGCAAAGTCGGCATAAGGCGCACCGGAGATGTAGCGCTTGGCGCCATTGAGCACATAGTGGTCGCCATCCAGCCGTGCGCTGGTTTTGATCGCGCTGGCATCGGAGCCGGCTTCGGCTTCGGTCAAGGCAAAACACACCGCCTTCTCGGCCCGGCACACCGGCTGCAGGAACTTCTCCACCTGCACCGGGCTTGCCACCTTGAACAGGTGGCCGATGCGTGGCGGGCCGCTCAGTTCGCCCAGCACATGGGGCGCCAGCATCGAGCCGGTCAGAATCGCCGCCTCCTTGACCGCACACAGGTCAACCACGCTCAGGCCCGCACCCCCGAGACTCTCCGGCAGCATGACGTTGTAGAAGCCCAACTCACAGGAGCGCTTCCAGACATCGGCAAGAATCGCCCTGGGGTGCGCTTCCCCCCATTGCAGCTGCTCTTTCTTTTCCAGCGGGATGATTTCATCGCGGATAAAGGCTTGCAGTTGGGCGATGACGCGTTTGGCTTTTTCGCTTGGCTCAATCATTTCGGTTCTGCTCCTGCGCGTCAGATCTTGCGCTGACTGTTTTTCCAGTAACCATCGCGAACCATGCGGCGCACGACCTTACCATTGGGGTTTTTTGGCAGTTCATCGATGAAGTCGACGCTGCGCGGCTTCTTGAAACCGGCCAGGTGCTCGGCGCAATAGGCCATGACCTGGGCCTCATCAAGACGGGCGCCCGGCTTGAGTACCACCACCGCTTTCACCGCCTCGCCCCACTGCTCGTCCGGCACGCCAACCACGGCGGCCTCGAACACCTCCTGCATCTGATAGAGCACTTGTTCGACTTCGGTGGGATAGATGTTGAAGCCGCCGGAAATGATCATTTCCTTCTTGCGATCGACGATGAACACGTAGCCCAGCGCATCGACCGTGGCCAGGTCGCCGGTGAGGTAGTAGCCGTCCTTCATCACTTCGGCGGTCAGCTCCGGCGCTTGCCAGTAGCCCTTCATGATGTCGTCGCCCTTGACCACGATCTCGCCGATTTCGCCGGGCTGGATGTCCTCGAACGCCTCGTTGACCACCCGCAGGTCCGTCTCGAAATAGCAGCGCCCGCAAGACGACAACAAACGCGTATCGCCGCCGCTGACCAGGTGATCCTGCTCGGTCAGCACGGTCACCAGTGAACAGGTTTCGCCGGCACCATAGCCCTGGGCCAGGATCGGCCCGAAGACGTCGATGGCACGCTCCACCAGCGCCGGAGCCATGGGGGCGGCGCCGTACATGACCAGGCGCAGGCTGCTCAGGTCGAAGCGTTCCACGCCCTCGACATTGACCAGGCGATTGACCATCGCCGGCACCAGGAACAAGCGCGTCACCCGCTCCTGCTCGATGGTGCGCAGCAGCAATTCATCGTCGTAGCGTTCGATCAACAGATTGCAGGCTCCCACCGCCAGCAGCGGCATGATCTGCATGCCGCTGGCATGGGTAATGGGGCCGACGTGGGCCATGACATCGTCGGGGCCGGCGCCACGCACCGGGCTGGCGAGACTCTTGCGCACCAGGGCCTTGCGGTTGCCGAAGCTCAGCATCGCCGCCTTGAGCACCCCGGAGCTGCCCGAGGTGTAGTGCAGCACCGCCAGGTCATCGTCGTCGGGATCGCTGTTGAAGGTGCGCTCATCGCCAAGGTCGAGCACTTCGCGGTAAGGAATGTCACCGCCTTCATCAGCCAGCACGATGATCCATTTCAGGTGCGGCAGCGCCTTGCGGTTGGCCGCCAGGGCCTGGGCCGGCGCACTGCCGGTGATCACCGCCTCACTGCGCGAATCGTTGAGCACGCGAACGATTTCTTCTGGCGACAGGCGTGCATTGATCGGCACCTTGACCATCGCCGCCTTGTAGAACGCCACCTCCGCCTCGACCAGCTCGACGCGGTTCATCGCCAGGATCGCCACATGGGCGCCGGGCGCCAGGCCCAGTTTCAGCAAGCCCGAGGCCAGGCGGTTGGTGCGGGCTTCGAGCTGCGCGTACGTCAGGCGCTGGCGGCTGTCGACAACCGCCTCGTTATGCGGCCAGTAACGCGCACTTCGGCTCAGTATCTTTCCGAGGTTCACTTTTATTCTCCGAAGTAGAACGGGGTGCGCCGATCTTACAAGTGGAGAAAAAAAGCCCGCCAATACAACTCTTGCACGCCCCCCTATAACAAAATGGGATGGCTCACGCCTACAGCCACTCCTGAAGGTTGCTCTCGCAGGCTTCGTCCTGGAACAGCTCGACCAGGCGTTTGCACACGGGTGACAGGTAGCCACCCGGGCGGGTAACCAGGCCGATGCGTCGGCGCAAGTCGACGCCGCCCAGCTCCAGGTTCAGGGGCACAAGCCCCGCGCTTTGGGTCATGCGGCCACAGCGCGACAGGGTGAGCGTCGGCGTGCCGACAATCAGCCCAAACAACGCTTCGCTGCTGAAGTCGGCCTCGATGCGCAGGGCCGGGGGCGCCAGGCCTTGCTTGATGAAGGCGTTGTCCAGCGCCTGGCGAATACGGATATGGCCCTCGGGGAGCAACCACTGTTGATCGTGCAGGTCGCTCAACTGCACGTGTTTCCGGGCCGCCAATGGGTGCTCGGCATCGGCCACCACCGCCAGGCAATCTTCGTACAGCAGCTGGGTATCGAAGTCTTCGGTATCGGCCGAAATCGGCATCACGGCCACGTCGATCTCACCGTTGCGCAGCAGCTCCAGCAGTTCACTGGCCAGGCGCCGGCGCATGCGCAAGCGCGCTGCCGGACGCTCGCGCAGCAAGCGACGGCAACTGGCGACCACCAGCGCATCGGGCAGCGACGGCGTATAGCCCAGGCGCACCCCGCCCTGCTCGCCGCTGCGGATGCTGCGCATCTCGGCCATGGCATCGTCGAAATCCCGGCTCAAACGCCGGGCACGGATCAAAAACTGCTCCCCGGCCTGGGTCAGGCGCATGCCCGTGGACGTCCGCTCGAACAGCATCACCCCCAGTTGCCGTTCGACCCGACGGACTGCTTTGGTCAATGAAGGCTGGGTGATCCCCAGTCGCTCCGCCCCCTTTCCCACCGTTCCACATTGCTGAACCGCAATGATGTATTCCAGATCACGCAAGTCCATGGCATTCCTCCTGGCTATGGATCTATAGCTGATAACGCATTGCGAACAGGTATATCGACATCCCAGACTGAATTCAATGTCAGCTCGCCATTGAGCTGCACCCCAAGGGAACGGCGCATCCCTCAAAGCAGTACCGCCAGGAGATAACAACAATGAGTCGCATCCCCGCTGAACGTGCACCCGTCATTACTGTTTGCAAGCGACTGCTGCCCGCGCTGCTGCTGGGGCTTGTCAGCAGCCAGGCCCTGGCCGCCAGCGACACCAGTGACCCGATCCGCCTGGGTGTGATGCAAGGCTTCCCCCCGGCCGCCGACAAGCGCGTCACCAAACAGAACGCGTTCGAGATGCCCAACCTGCGCTGGGCCCTGCGCAACGCCCGGGCGATCACGCCCACCACCGGTATCCGCCGCGCCCCCAGCCCATTGGCCCTGCCGCAGGGCGACAGCGTCGAACTCGATCGCTTGCACTTCACCGTCGGCGAACAATCGCTGCCGCTGCCCGACTACCTGCGTGCGACCTTCACCGATGGCTTTATCGTCCTGCACCGCGGCAAGGTGGTGTACGAGCGCTACCTCGACTCGTTCGCGCCTGAACAAGCCCATATCTGGGCCTCGATGACCAAGTCGGTGACCGGCCTGCTCGCCGCCGGCCTGATTGCCGAAGGCAAGCTGTCCCCCGACGCCAAGCTGTCCAGCTATGTGCCGGAGCTGGCCGGTACACCGTTCGGCGAAGCCACGCTGCAGCAGAACCTGGACATGCAGGTCGAAGCGGTATACCCGGCCAAGGTGCCGCCCGACATCGGCCTGTTCGCCGCCGCCGGCATCGTCCCGCGTCAGCCGGACATGCCCGACAACATCTACAGCTTTCTGCAGGCCGCAACGCTGCCCGCACAGGCCAGTGCCACCCCGGTCTGGTACTACCAGAACGGCTCCCCCGAAGCAGTGGCCTGGGCCATTCGCCGGGTCACCGGCAAGAGCTGGTCGACCCTGGTGTCGGAGCGCATCTGGTCGCAGTTCGCCGAAGACGACGCCTACAGCCAGGTCGATGCCCTGGGCACCGAAATGGCCAGCGGCGGCATGAGCAGCACCCTGCGCGATGCCGCGCGCTTTGCCGAAGCCATTCGCCTGGCCTTGCACAAGCCCGCCGCCAGTTCCCCCTTTGCGCACGCCGTACACCTGGCACTGCAACCCAACGACAACCAGGCCTTGATTGCCCGCAGCCCCAAGGCCAAGGACCGCGCCGGCTACGCCTACCGCGATTACTGGTACCAGAAGAACGATGGCGATGGCTCGATCGAAGCCAGTGGACGCTTTGGCCAACGCATCTATATCAACCCCAAGCGCGAGCTGGTGATCGTCAAGATGTCTTCGGCACCTGACATGGCGCCACGCGCCACCAGCGCCAGCGCCGCCCCGGCCACCTCGCGCCAGGCGGCGGACACCACGGCCGCGTTCAACAGCATGGTCGCCGCGCTGCTCCCTGCGCTGATGTAGCCGTCTGCCTGACCGGTCCGGCGACCGGTCACCACCCTGCGTTTCGATTCAACAGCACTCGGCCATTGCTGGGCCTCGTGCTGCCGGTACATCCATAACAATAATCAAGAGGCAGCCACCATGAGCTCCCCCCGAGCCCGTCACACAACACACAAACGTCCGTTGGCCACGTTCCTGCTGACACCCTTGGCCTGCGCCCTGTGCAGCTATGCCAGTGCGGGTGAATTCCACTGGGGCGAAGTCAGCGGTCGCTACAACGGCAGCCTGAGCGTCGGCGGCCTGTGGAGTGCCGAAAAGCCCAGCGCCGACAACATCTTCCAGGGCAACGCCGATGCCATCGGTTATGGCCACCCAGGGGAGTTCAACGCCAGCGGCGGACGCACCGGCGACGATGGCCGCCTGAACTTTCGCAAGCGCAACCTGGTGTCCTCACCCATTACCTTGCTTGGCGAGATGGAGCTGAACTGGCGCAACTACGGCGCCTTCATTCGCGGCAAGGCCTGGTACGACTACACCTTGAGCAATCGCGAGGTGGACTTCGGCCATTCCTCCAACGGCTACAAGGCCAACAGCAAACTGGACGACAGCCACTTCGACGAACTGGCCAAGTTCCAGGGCCTGGCCTTGCTCGACGCCTATGTGTTCGGCGACTTCAACATCGCCGATCACCCGCTCAACGCACGGGTCGGCAACCAGGTGATCAACTGGGGCGAAGGCCTGTACTTTCAGAACGGCATCAACGCCATCAACCCGATCGACGTCGCCGCCCTGCGCCGGCCGGGTTCGCAGGTCAAGGAAGCGTTGCTGCCGGTGCCCATGCTGTACGGGAACCTCGGCCTCACCGACAACCTCAACCTGGAGGCGTTCTACCAACTGCAATGGCGCCGCACGGTGCTCGAAGGCTGCGGCACCTACTTCTCGACCAATGACTTCATCCCCGAAGGGTGTTTTGGCGTGCCACGGGGTGGCGCCAATGACCCGGTCAGCTTTGCCAACGACCTGATCATCCAGCGCGCCGGCGACAACGAGCCCTCCAACGCCGGCCAGTTCGGCCTGGCCCTGCGCTACTTTGCCGACCGTATCGATACCGAGTTCGGGGCCTATGCGATGAACATTCATTCGCGCACCCCCTACTCCAGCCTGCTCACCGACCTGCGTCCGGGGCCTGGCGCGGGTTGGCTGCCGGGCCAGCAAGCCACCAACGGTCGTTACTTTGCCGATTTTCCGGAAGACATCCGCATCTTCGGCCTGAGCTTTTCCACGAACCTGTGGGGCACCTCGGTGTTCGGCGAATACAGCTTTCGCCCCAACCAACCCGTGCAACTGGCCACCGGTGACCTGATTCCGGCCTTTGCCGGCAACCCCGGCCAGCTCGGTCAACTGATCGGTGAAGACATCACCCTTGGCCAGGATGCGATCAACGCCACGCCGGGCTCGGCCTACAACGGCTATGACCGCCGCAAGATTTCGCAGCTGTCGCTGGGTGCGATCAAATCCATTCCCCAGGTACTGGGTGCCGACAGCCTCAACCTGATCGGCGAAGTGGGCATGAAGTACATGCACGATCTGCCGGGGCTCGACGAGCGCCGCTATGCCCGTCCCGACACCTATGGCTCGGACCTGTCCGCCGGCAACGCCCGGGGCTGTGCGCTGGGTGTCAGCGAGGCCAAGTACCGCAAGCTCGGCTGTTCCAGCGACGGCTACACCAGCACGTTCTCCTGGGGGTACCGGCTGCGTGCGCAGTTGAACTACCCGGGGCTGGTTGCCGGCGCCAACGTCTCCCCCTTCATCGCCTTTGGCCAGGACATCAAGGGCTGGTCGTACGACGGCGTGTTCTCCGAGGACCGCCTGTTGGGGTCGGTGGGGGCCAAGTTCGATTACCTGCAGAAATATTCTGCAGAGCTGTCCTGGTCCGGTAGCGGCAACACCCCCTTCGCCGCCACCGACAAGGATTTTGTTTCCCTCAGCCTGCGCATGGGTTTCTAAACGTGAGGTCTACCATGAATACCACTCTGCTTCGCGCTGCTGCCCTGGGCAGCTTCCTCAGCCTGGCCAGCCACGCCGCCCTCGCCCAGGTGAGCAGCGCCGACCTGGACCGCCTGGGCCAGGACCTCACCCCCACCGGCGGCGAAAAAGCCGCCAGCGCCGACGGCAGCATCCCCGCCTGGACCGGTGGCCTGACCCAGGCGCCTGCCGGTTTCGCCCCCGGCCAGGGCTATGTCGATCCGTTTGCCAGCGAGAAACCGCTGTACACCGTCACCGCTGCCAACCTCAAGCAGTACGCGGCGCACCTTACCCCGGGCTACCGGGCGATGCTGCAGAAGTACCCGGACTTCAGCATGCCGGTGTATCCCAGCCATCGCACCGCGGCGCTGCCGCAGAGCGAATACGCGCAAATCCGTCAAGAGGCGGCCAGCGTCAGCCTGGCCAACGGCGGCAATGGCCTGACGGGCTACGAGAAGAGCAGTGTGCCCTTCCCCCTTCCCACGTCCGGCGTGGAAGTGCTGTTCAACCACTTCGTGCGCTACCGCACCGGGGGCTATCTGTACTACCCCACCGAGATGGTGGTGCAAAGCAATGGCAGCTTCACCCCGATCCGTCGTGAAGTAAAAGCGGTGATGGCCTCGGCCATGGGTAACCCCGAGCCCAACCGTCTCTACTACTACCTGGGCAAGGTGACCTCGCCGGAAAGCGTCGCCGGTAGCCAGACCCTGATCCACGAACCCATCGACCAGACCGGCGAAGCCCGCCTGGCCTGGACCTACAACCCCGGCCAGCGCCGCGTGCTGCGGGCGCCAGAAGCCGCCTATGACTCACCGCTGGGCACCTCCGACGGCTTGCGCACCTACGACACCATTGATCTGTACAACGGCGCCACGGACAAGTACGACTGGAAGCTGGTGGGCAAGAAAGAAATGCTGGTGCCTTACAACACCTACAAGCTGGCCAGCCGCGCCCTCAAGTACAAGGACATCCTCCAGCCCAACCACCTCAACCAGGACCTGCTGCGCTACGAGATGCACCGTGTCTGGGTCGTTGAAGCCAGCCTGAAACCGGGCGAACGGCATATCTATGCCAAGCGGGTGTTCTACGTCGATGAAGACAGCTGGGGCATCCTGGGCGCCGACCTGTACGACGGCCGTGGCGAGCTGTGGCGGGTTCAGGAGGCGCATAGCCTGCAGCGCTACGACGTGCTCTCGGCCATCCATGTCAGCGAAGTGGTCTACGACCTGCAAGCGCGTCGCTACGTGGCCTACGGCCTGGAAAACGAAGAGCGCAGCACGCGGTTTGGCCTGACCGCCAAACTGGCTGACTTCAGCCCATCGGCCCTGCGTCGTTCGGGACGCTGATGCCACCTGCGCACCATCAGGATGGCCTTGTGGCCATCCTTCTCCGCTTTTGAGATGTGTCCGATGAAGATGCCTACCGTTGTTCGCTACGGCCTAGCCTTGAGCCTCACTTGCCTGCTGTCGCCCACCTTCGCGGCGACGTTACCGGACCGACTGGAACGCCCTGCCCGCCTGACAGCCAAGGCCCAGCATGGGCCGCTGACCGATGCCCAAGCGGTGGCGGGTCGCGTGGTCATGGTCGGCGCCGAGGGTCATATCCTGGTGCGCCAGGCCACCGGCCAGGTCGATCAGGCCAAGGTTCCGGTGGACCTGCTGCTGACTGCCCTGTACTTCGTCGACGATCGGCAGGGATGGGCGGTGGGTCACGACGGGGTGGTGCTGCACAGCGAGGATGGCGGCGCCACCTGGACCAAGCAATTGGACGGCCGAACCCTCAATGCCCTGCTGCTCAAATGGGCCCAGGACGAAGTGGATCACCTGGAGGCGACCCCAGGCGCCGATGAAACGGCGCTGGACAACGCCCGCTTTGCCCTCGATGACATCAGCGCCGGTGCCGACGCCGGCCCCTCGCGCCCATTGCTGGACGTCTGGTTTCGCAGTGCACGCGAAGGCTGGGTGGTCGGCGCCTACGGCACTGTCCTGCATACCACCGATGGCGGTAACACCTGGGCCTATGTCCCAGGCCTGGACAACCCCGACCGCCTGCACCTCAACGCCGTACTGGGACTCGCCAACGGCGACCTGCTGATCGCGGGAGAAGGCGGAAAGCTGTATCGCCGCTCTGCGGGCCAGTGGCAGTCACAGGTGCTGACCCCGGCCTCCCTCTACAACCTGGTGCAGTTGCGCGACGGCCAGGTCCTGGCGATGGGATTCGGTGGCGCGCTGTTTAGCAGCCTGGACGCTGGCCAGCACTGGCGGCCCCTCCCCCTGCCAACCGCCACCAGCCTCTACAACGCTGCGCAGCTGCCCGACAACAGTGTGCTGTTCACCGGCCAGGCCGGGCTGGTGCACAGCACTGACATGCAGCACTTGCAGGTCCTGCAGCCGCGCAACAAGGCCGTGTGGTTGAGTGCGGCGCTGTTGCCCGACGGCTCGCTGGCCCTTGTCGGCAACCGCGGATTGCGCCTGCTCGCGCGCGACGAGTTCAAGGAGTACGTGCAATGAATGCCCAGGCCAAACACCGTCCACAACTGCAGAAAAGTGAAACGCGATTGCTCAATGGCCTGGAGCGGGCCTTGTTCCACAACCGCGTGCCTGTGCTGCTGCTGTTCCTGCTGGCTACGCTGCTGCTGGGGTACAAAGCCTTGTCCCTCAGGGCCGACGCCAGTTTCACGCGGATGATCCCGACCAGCCACCCCTACATCCAGAACTACTTGCGCTTCGAGGAGGTTCTGCGGCCGCAAAGCAATGTGCTGCGCATCATCGTCGAAAACCCCGAAGGCGACATCTTCACCCCGGCATTCCTGGAAACGCTGCGCGAAGTCACCGACAAGGTCTTCTACATACCCGGCGTCGACCGCGGCAAACTCAAGTCGTTGTGGACCCCGAACGCCGTATGGTCCGAGGTGACAACCGACGGTGTGCGCAGCGGTCGGGTGATTCCCGACGGCTATGACGGCAGCGAGCGCGCCCTGGCACAGGTCCGGCAGAACATCCTGCGCGCCAACCTGCTCGGCAGCCTGGTGGCCAACGACCTGCGCTCGACCATCATCCGCGTGCCACTGCTCAATAGCGATCCGCAAAGCGGGCAACCGCTGGACTATGGGGTCTTCAGCCAGGCCCTTGAACAGCAGGTCCGCGAACACTTCGCCGGCAAAGGCGTGACCATCCGCGTCATCGGTTTCGCGCAGATCATCGGCGACCTGCTGGCGGCGGCCAGCAACATTGCCCTGTTTTTTGCCTTCACCGTGGTGCTGATCAGCGCCCTGCTCCTGCTCTATTGCCGCTGCTGGCGCAGCACTGCCGTCACCGTGGCGACCTGCCTGCTCACCGTCGTTTGCCAGTTGGGTATCCTCAGCCTGCTCGGCTATGGCCTGGACCCCTACTCGATCCTGGTCCCGTTCCTGATCTTCGCCATCGGTATCAGCCACGCCGTGCAGAACATCAACCTGATGGTCAGTGAAGCGGCGCAGGGCCATGGCCCCATTGACGCCTCGCGGCGCACCTTCCGGGCGTTGTTCATTCCCGGGACGACCGCGCTGCTGGCCGACGCCGTGGGCTTTATCACCTTGCTGGTCATCGACATCGGCGTGATCAAGCAACTGGCGATCACCGCCAGCATCGGGGTGTTCGTCGCTATCTTCACCAAGATGTTCCTGTTGCCGGTACTGATGTCCTATGTCGGCGTCAGCCCGGCGGCCATCGCCCGCCAGCACGCCCGCGCCAACGCGTCCTGGCCGGTATTCCGGCGCCTGGCGGCAGTGGTCGAACCGCGTCTGGCCATACCGTTGGTGCTTGCCAGCCTGGTACTCCTGACGATCGGCTACCAGGCACGCAAAGACCTGCAGATTGGTGATCTGGACGGCGGCGCACCGGAGTTCCGCCCCGAGGCGCGCTACAACCAGGACAACGCCTACCTGCTCGGTCACTACACCACCAGCACCGATGTCTATGTGGTGATGTTCACCACCCCGGCAGAACAATGCTCGCGCTTTGCCGCCGCCGACCTTGCCCATCAGTTCCAGCGCCACATGCGCGATATCGAAGGTGTGGAGTCGGTGCAGTCGCTGTACGACACCATGCGTTTCAACATCCTCGCCCGCAACGAAGGCAACCCCAAATGGGCGGAGCTATCCCGCGACCAGTACGTGATGAACAATGCCCGTTCCGGCGTGCCCGCCGAACAGCTCAACAGCGACTGCAGCCTGGTGCCCATCAGCCTGTACCTGCGTGACCACAAGGCCCAGACCCTGAGCCGCGTCAGCGCTGCCGTCGAGCAGTTCGACCAGCACCATGGCGGCGGCGACTACAGGCTGCTCCAGGCGGCGGGTAACGCCGGCATCGAAGCGGCCACCAACAACGTCATCCGGCACTCGGAAAAAGTCATGCTGGTGTTGGTGTTTGTGATCATTTCGCTTGTGGTGTTGTGGGAGTTCAAGTCACTGAAAGTGACCTTTGCCCTGATGGCGCCGCTGTACCTGTCGACAGTGTTGTGCGAGGCGGTGATGGCCAAGATGGGCCTGGGCGTGAAAGTCGCCACCTTGCCGGTGATCGCCCTGGGCGTGGGCATTGGCGTCGACTACGGCATCTACCTGTACAGCCGCATGGAAAATTTCCTGTTGCAGGGCATGGACCTGCGCCGCGCCTACTTCGAAGCACTGAAGACGACCGGCACGTCCGTGGCCTTTACCGGCATTACCCTGGCCTTGGGCGTGAGCACCTGGGCGTTCTCGTCGTTGAAATTCCAGGCCGACATGGGCGTGTTGCTGGTACTGCTGTTCGTGTGGAACATGATTGGCGCCCTGGTCCTGATGCCCGCGCTAATTTCCCTGCTGCAAAAACGCAGCCCTCCAGCACGGGAACACGATGAGCTCATCACGCCGTGATCCATTGGACACAAGGGCAATGAGCCGTACGCAGGTTCACTGACAGCAACCCGGTGCCCCTGCGTCCACAGGCCGAACCCGGCCCCTGGCAGCAGGGGCCGTACCCGATCAGAACAGGTCCAGCGGGTACTGAATAATGATCCGCACCTGATCAACGTCACCGTCGGACTGCGCCGCGTTTGCCCGGTGGATCGTCTGCTGCGCAACCAGGGAGAGGTTCTTCGCCGGTCCGCTCTGAATCACGTACTGCAGCTGGAAATCCCTTTCCCAATGCCGCCCGCCACTGCCGAGTTTTGCGTAATAGGCGTAGGCACCCGTCGGATCGACCTTCGCGTTATCGATATGGGAGCCGCGAAGGTAGCGCGTCATGAAGCCCAGCCCAGGCACGCCGAGCGCGGCAAAGTTGAAGTCGTAGCGCAGTTGCCATGAGCGCTCATTGGGCGAGTTGAAGTCCGAGTACAGGACTGAGTTGGCCAGGTAGATGGAGTCTCCGTCCCCCAGGTAGTCGAACGGTTCGTCGCCGTGGATACGTTGATGCGCGAGCATCAGCGAATGCCCGCCGAACAGCACGCGGGCGTAGGCGCTCCAGCTGTCGGTGTCGACCTTGCCTGCCCGGGCAGCCCCTTCGTCACGGGTGCGGTAAAGGTTGGCGCCCACGCTCAGGGAGCGATGATCACCGAGGGCGATGGCCTGGTCCACGCTGATGTAGGTCTGGTTCCAGACATCCTCGAAACGCGCCTGGTAAAGGCTCAGCGACACCCCGTCGGCGACGCTGTAGTCACCGCCCAGGTAACTGGCGGAACGGTAGCGGGTGCCGCCGTACTCGGTGCTCAGGTCGCCGTCGTGGTTGCTGCTGGCCTTGTTGCGCGCCGCGTGCAGATGGCCGCCCTGCAGGGTCAGGTTGTCGATGGCCGTGTTGCGCAGCGAGACGCCGCGAAAGCTCTGCGGCAGCAAGCGTCCGTCGCCGTAGCGGTACACCGGCGTGACCGGAAACAGGTCCCCCGCCTTCAGTTCGGTGTCGAAAGCGCGCAGCTTCAGCGCGCCACCGGCGGCCGAGTAGTCGTCCTCGGCACGGTTGCGGCTGTCCAGCGGCAACAGATTGGTGCCCGAGGTGCCGCCCCCGCTGTCCAGCTTCAACCCCAGCAGCCCGTGGGCGTCAACACCGACGCCCACCGTCCCCTGGCTGTAGCCGGAGCTGAAGAATGCCTGGAAACCTTGCGCCCACTCTTCGCGATAGCTCTGCTGGCGGGCGTTGAACAAACCATCGCCACGACTGCGGAAATCCCGGTTGAAGTAAAAGTTGCGGTTTATCAGTTTCAGCGTGCTGTCTTCGACGAAACCCTGTTCGTCGGCGGCCATCAGGGGCAGGCAGCACAGCATCAGGGCACTTGCGCAGAACGCGCGTGGCATACGGATCGGTTGGGACACGGCGGCGAACCTCTTGTTGTTCTTGTATGAGGAAGCGCCAGTGTTGCCGGGCCGGCCAAGGCCGGACAAACGATCATTTTCAGTGCAGTGCATGCCGGATTTGCATGCAACAACAGGGTCTTTCAGGGCTGGGCGGCCAGCCCGAGAAAGCCGCGGGTGGCCTCGTTGGTGCGCCGGGCGTAGTCGAGGATCCAGTCCTTGAACACCATGTGCGGACGCGAGTCTTCAAGCGCCTTGGCGTAGACCAGGTGCTCGACGTGCCCGGTGTTCACCACGTCCCGCACCGGGCGCAGCAGCGTGCCGTTGGCGAAGTCGGCCAGCGGCGCGACGTAGGCCCACATCAGCACCACCCCCTGCCCGGCAAAGGCCGCCCGGCAGGCGAGGTCGTAATTGGACACCGAGAGGGTGTAGTCGATGCCCCGGGTCTCGCAGCCCGCGCGGCTGAACCAGTCCGGCCAGCCCTTGACCGTGCGCAGGTGCTTGACCTCGAAGTCGATCAGTTTTTCCCGCGACAGGTCTGCAAGGCTGTCGATGCCACGGCCCTTCAGGTAGGCCGGCGTGCAGGCCGGGAAGATCACTTCCTCGAACAGGCCTGTGGAGA
Source organism: Pseudomonas sp. JQ170C (assembly GCF_035581345.1). Classification (NCBI taxonomy): domain Bacteria; kingdom Pseudomonadati; phylum Pseudomonadota; class Gammaproteobacteria; order Pseudomonadales; family Pseudomonadaceae; genus Pseudomonas; species Pseudomonas sp. JQ170C. Next base: position 2,662,725 of record NZ_CP141608.1, on the reverse strand, counting down.
CGAAGCCGCCCCGCTGCCCCTGGTCATAGAGGATGGTGAAGTCGGTTTCATTGTTCTGGATGGCGGTGTAGTCCTCGCCGTCGCCGGCGATCACCCGGACGCGGATGTCCGGGTGACGGTCCTTGAACTCGGCGATCCCCGGCAGCAGCCAGAAGCTGGCGATCGCCATGCTGGCGCTGATGGTGACGGTCGGGCTGCGGTCGTTCTCGATGGTTTCCACCGTGCGGCGCAACTCCGCCAGGCTGCGTTCGATCCCGCCCAGCAGCGTCCGGCCGGCCTTGGTCAGGTCGAGGGTCTTGTGGGTGCGGGTGAACAGACGCACGCCCATGCTCTCTTCCAGGTGCTTGATCTGCCGGCTCACGGCACTTTGCGAAAGATTCACTTCCTCTGCCGCCTTGGTGAAGCTCATGTGCCTGGCGGCCGCTTCAAAGGCTTCCAGGTTCTGCAGCGGAGGGAGTCGTTTTCGTGAAATGCTCATGGCCGCACCCGTGGGTCTCGCTCGTTAATATTCCTGCCTCCCGACCCAGCGCTCCTTGGCCAGATACGCCTTCACACCGATATCCAGCAAAGGCCTGGGCGGCAACTTGCTGGGCGCGCCCAGTTCCAGCATATCGGCGATCAACGCATTCTCCTCGCCGCACGCCAGATCGGCCAGGGTCATGCCGGCGATGGTCTGCTTGGCGATCCCGACACCGTTGCAGCCCACCGCCGCGAAGACGTTGGGCTCGATCTTGCCCCAGCGCGGCGCACCATTGCGAGTGATGCTGAAAAAACCCATCCAGAAATGTTCCATCGCCACGTCACCCAGCTCGGGAAAGCGCGCCAGGAAAACCGCCTTGTGCTGCTCGCGAATGCGCCCGCGCACACGCTCGTCGACCCGCATGCCCGGGGTGAAATCGAATTGCTGGCGAATCAGCAGGCGGTGATCGCGGGTATAGCGCATGGTCGCGCCGCTGACCGCGTTGGCCGGGGTCACGCCCCATTCCTCGACGTCGCCGATGCGCGCGCGCTGCTGCGCCGTCAGCGGCCGGGTCAGACTGCCATAGGAGGCAACGTTGAACATCTGCCGCTCGAAGCCGGGCAACTGCGAGGCGCTGCCATTGTTGGCGAGGATCAGCTGGCGGGCGCTGACGGCGCCCTGCGCAGTGCTGGCGACAATCGTCCGACCGCGCTCCAGGCGGGTCACCGCGCTGTTCTCGAACAGGGTGACGTTATCGGGCAGTGAGTCCGCCAGCCCGCGGGTCAATGCCGCCGGATTGAGCAGGATGCACCCCGGTGTGTAGATTCCGGCGTGAAAGAACGAGGTGCCCAGGCGCCGCGCCAGTTCCGCCTGTTCCAGCCATGTGTAGGGTTCGCCGAGCGTTTCCAGCTCGTGGGCGTGCTGGCGCAGCAGGGTCTCGGCCAGGTGCGGCGCGGCGGCGCAATGGTATTTGCCCTTCTCGCTCCAGTCGCACTGGATGCCCCGCTCCCTGACGATGCCGTCGAGCCAGGCAATGCCCGCCTTCATCAGGCGCTTGTAGTTGGCCGCCTTTTCCAACTCGGCGGTGGAGCTGCCGACGTTGTGCGGCACGTCGATGGCGAAGCCGGAGTTGCGCCCGGAGGCGTTGTCGCCGGCCTCGCCCGCTTCCAGCACCACAATGCGCTCATTGGGGCGGTTGTGCGCCAGACGCCGGGCCGCGGCGAGCCCGGCGTAGCCGGCGCCGATGATCAGCCAGTCGGCGTCCAGCTGCTGACGCAGCGGCGCGTGGGGACGCCGCGGCGGCAGGATCGCCGACCAGCCATTGGTGTGGTCGTCGTGGGGTCTGAGGGTGATGTCCATCCGAGTCGCTTCCATGGTTGCCTCACGCCTGCGGCGGGGTGATGACGAAGAACACCTTCGCCTGTGAGCCGAAGTACTTCACCGCCGTGTTCCTGGGAATTCGCAGGGTGGTCTCGGGGCCGCCCTCGAAACGTTCGCCGGATTCCAGCTCAAAGCCGAAAGTGCCTTCGAGCACGATCAGCACCTCGTCGTAGTTCAGGGTCTTGTACGGTGACTCGTCACCGTCCCAGCGGGCGAAGCCGGCCAGTAGCGGCCCCTCGTCATCCTCGGGGATGGACCAGCCCATCTCGACCCGTGAATTGCCGGAGAGCGGGCGCTGGCTGTAGAGCACCTGTGCCGCGTTGACGCGCAGTGGCTGGTTCATCGTGTTTCCCTTTTCATGTGACGGGCGCAGGCCCAGTAGTGATAGGTCGCCCAGAAGCCGGTGAAGGCGCAGCCCAGCAGCACGTAGCGCAGCGACTCCTGGGGATTGCCCAGGCGTGGCGCGACCACGTCCGACAGCAGGCCCACCAGCTGCGGGGCGATTGCCAGATTGGCGATGTTGGCGGTGAACAGCAGGATCGCCGAGCCCTTGGCGCGCATGCCGGCGGGATAGAGGTTCTGCAGCAGGCCAATGGAGGGGCCGATGTAGATGTAGGTGATGGGCACGAACAGCCACAGCAGCACATGGGCCAGCTCCAGCCGGGTGGTGGCGAACAGGGCGATGGAGAACAGCGTGCCCAGCAGCGTGGTCCAGGCCACGAAGCTGGATTGCTGGTACATGGCCTTGCTGCGCAGCAGCAGCATCACCAGCACGGTGATGACCATCATGGCGGTGCCGGCGATGCCATGGATCGGGCCGAGCATGGCGCCCGCCTCGCCCACGGTCATCGAGTAGGTGCGCACCAGGAACGAGGTGGCCCACCAGAGAATGCCCCAGCCCCAGAAGGTCACGACCGTGGCCCCGGCGATCAGGTGAAACAGCGCGCGGTGCCGGAGCGTGTAGCGCAGCGCCTGGCGAAAACTGGTGGCATCGCTGTCGCGCGGCTCGCCCTCGTCATGCACCCGCTTTGGCTCGCGGATGCACAGCCACACCAGCAGGGCGAACGGCAGCCCGCACAGGCCGAACACCAACAGCGTGGTGCGCCAGCCGTAGACGTCGTTCAGGTAACCCGCGCCCGACGCGCCGAACCAGGCGCCGACACTGGCACCGATGCCGTAGACCGACAGGGCGAAGGCGCGCAACTTGGGACGGAACTTGTCGGCAATGATCGAGTGACTGGGCGGGGTTCCGCCCGCCTCGCCGACACCGACGCCGACACGGGCCAGCAGCAATTGCCAGAAATTGCTGCTAAGGCCGCAGAGCACGGTCATCGCCGACCATACCGCCACCGCCGTACCGATCATGCGTTTGCGGTTGGTGCGGTCGGCCAGAGCGCCCAGCGGCAGGCCGGCAGCGACATAAAAGATCGCCAGGGCCACGCCGGTGAGAAAGCCCACCGAGGCATCGCTGAGCTGGAACTCGTGCTTGATCGGTTCGATCAGGGTGGAAAGAACATAGCGGTCGGCGATATTGATCGCGTACACCGCGGTCAGGATGAAAAGCGTGGTCCAGGCGCCGGAACTGGCAACCACGGACGAACTACTGGGCGACAGAGCGCCGCTGATACTGTTCGACTGCACGGACATGTAGACCTCCAGCCGCTCGGCGCGCCAGGGCGACGCCGCGAGCTTTTTTATTGTTTGCGGGGCGAATGGGTAGCAGTGCAAGCGGCGCAATCAGCCTGATCGTCTGTGGTGCTCGGCAGCGGCGTGGCCGCATAGGCGGTGCGACTTCATGGAGTTCCCTCGTGCGTTGTTCTTGTTGGAAGGGATGGCTGCGGGTTTCGCAGACAGGTCCAACATACGCGGGGCTCCGGGGCGGCAAAAGCGCAATATATGCCTGCGCTGCATGCGTCTGGCGCATGCAGATTCAAAGGGAAGGCGGCAGTTGCGAAGTTTGCCTGAAGAAACGCCTGTCAGCCGCCAGGAGGGGAAGCGGCGATCCAGTCCCACAGGGTTTGCGCCATCGGCTGCAGATCGCGGGACGCGGGACAGGCGATGTATTCACCCTGCCCGGTCTTCAGGGTTTCCTCGCAGGCCCGGCACAGCCGCTGGCTGTGGAACTCGTCGGGCAATGCCTCGGCCCAGGCCAATGCGACGCCCTCGCCGGCCAGCGCCGCCTTGATCGCCAGCTCGTAGCTGGAGACGCGAATGATCGAGCCACGGTGCGGCTCCTGACACCCCACCTGGCGCATCCACTGGCGGGTCGAAAGGGTCGCGGGGTCGTTGGACTCCAGCTCGATCAGGTCGCAGCGCGCCAGGTCGGCCAGCCCCTGGATCTGGTTGGCGGCGCGGAACTGCGGGGTGCAGACGGCGAAGATTGCTTCCTCGGCCAGGCGCTGGACGCGCAGGTCTTTCCACTGGCCGTCGCCGTAGAGGATGGCGAAATCGGTATCGGTGAAATCCAGCTTCAGGCGATCCTCCATGCCCACCACCCGCACGTTGATCTGCGGGTACAGCTTGCGAAAGCGGGACATCAGCGGGATGACCAGGTAGCTGGCGATGCCGGAACTGGCGCTGATGGACAGGCTCGGCGCCAGCGCGCTGTCGATCTGCTGCACCGCTTCCTTGATGCATTGCAGGCTCTGGGTCACCGCCCGGTACAGCACGGCGCCGCTGGCGGTGAGAATCACCTCGTTGCCCTTGCGCTCGAACAGCGGCGTGCCGAGGCTCTGTTCAAGGCGTTTGATCTGTTTGCTGATCGCGCTCTGGGTGAGATGCAGTTCGCTGGCCGCCCGGGTGAAGGTGCCCAGCCGCACCACCGCGTCGAAGGCCACGACGGCACTCAGGGGCGGCAGCTTCTTTGTGCTCATGGACGGTGTTCCCCCGGTCAGGCGCTGTATCGGAAGCGTCCGAGGGTAGCGGCAAACCTGCGGCCAGGCAATTTGCCGCGGCACTCAGCAATCGAGGATCACATCCCCCTGGGGGATACCGCAGCAGGACAGGACGTAGCCCTCGGCCAGCTCTTCCTCGCTGATACCGCCGTTGTGTGCCATCGCCACCTCGCCGTCCAGTTTCAACACCCGGCAGGTGCCGCACAGACCCATGCCACAGGCCTTGGGAATGTGTAGCCCGACCCGGCCTGCCGCCGCGTGCAGGGTTTCCCCCGCGGCGACGCGAACGCTGTGCCCGCTGCGGGAGAAGGTGACCTGGTGGCCGACACCGCTCCCCGACGACACGGGCGTCACCGGCGCGACGAAGGCTTCCTCGTGGTAGCGGCTCATGTCGAACCCTGCGTCCTGCAACATGTGCCTGACCGCCGTCATGTAGGGCGCCGGGCCGCAGCAGAAGACCTCCCGCTGGAGAAAATCGGCCGCCATCAGTTCGAGCATCGGCCGGGCGAAATAGCCGCGATAGCCGGACCAGGCTTCGCCTTGTGCGTCGCGCTCGCACACCAGGTGCAGCGTGAACGCCTGGCTGCGGGCGGCCATGCGCCGCAGTTCGTCGTGGAAGGGGATGTCCTTGGGCGTACGAGCACTGTGCACGAACACCACATCCACCGGCTCATGGGTGTCGAACAGCCAGCGGGCCATGGACATCACCGGGGTGATGCCGACGCCGCCGGAGAGCAGCAACACCTTGTCGGCGGGGAAGTCGATGACATTGAACTGCCCCGCCGGGCCGTGGACGACCAGCGCGTCGCCCGCCTTCAGGTGATCGTGCAGCCAGTTCGACACCTTGCCGCCCGGCACGCGCTTGATGGTCAGGGAAAAGCTGTACGGCTGCGACGGCGAACTGCTGAGCGTGTAGGAACGCATGAGCTGTTCACCCTCGATTTCCAGCGCCAGGGTGACGAACTGCCCGGGCTTGAAGGAGAACAGCGTCGGGGCTTCGGCCTTGAAGCAGAAGGTCCGAACGTCATGGGTTTCCTCGACGATGGCGACGCAGCGGACGGCATGCCGGCCATTGCTCCAGATCCGCGAAGGGGTGGGTTGCACGAAAGTATTCATATCGGTCCCGCTGGTTATTGTTGTTCTGCCGCAGAGGCTGCGAGCCCGAGTATCGAGGGGTTGCGCCGGGCGCCGCAAAGGATGTTTCGGCATGGGCCGGTGCCACCGTGGAATGGCCCCGGATACCCATGAAAAAAGGAATGGCGGTCATGCCGGAGTTTCGTTTGGCGGCCCCCCCGGCCCTGCCCTATAAGAACCCCGGCCACCCATAACAACACGCCCGAACGGGCGACACCCGATGAGGAACCGCACATGGCAGGCTGCAGCCACGGCACCACCCCGACCGACTTTCCCTTCACTGCGCTGGCCGATCTCTACGGCCAGTGCCAGCGCGGCCATACCTTGCCGCAGGCGCTGTACACCTCCCAGGCCGTGTTCGATTTCGAGATGAAAGCGGTCTTCGCCCGCGCCTGGCTGCAGGCCGGGCACCTGGCCGAAGTGCCCCGGGTCGGCGACTACATCACCGTGCAACTGGGCAAGACCTCGGTGGTGATCATCCGCGAAGCGGAAAGCTCGGTCCGTGCCTACTTCAACACCTGCCGTCACCGTGGCGCGCTGATCTGCACCGCCGACAAGGGCTCGGCGCGGCGCCTGGTCTGCCCCTATCACCAGTGGACCTACGACCTCAAAGGCAACCTGCTCTTCGCCCGCAACATGCCCGCCGACTTCGACCCGGGCCGGCACAGCCTGATGCCGGTCCATTGCGAAGTGGTGGCCGGGGTGATCTTCATCGCCCTGTCGGACGACGTGCCCGACTTCGGCGAGTTTCGCCGGGCACTCGAACCGATGCTGTCCCCCCACGACCTGGAGAACGCCAAGGTCGCCCATGCAGCGGTGCTGCCCGAGCACGCCAACTGGAAACTGGTGATGGAAAACGGCCGCGAGTGCTACCACTGCAGCGCGCGGCATCCCGAGCTGCTGTCCTCCTTCCGCGACCCCACCGAGGACGACTACTTCGACGGCCAGCCGCAATGGATGCTGGACTTTGAGGCGACCTGCCATGCCAACGGGCTGATCAATGGCCCGGCCGAGGGTGCCTGGTTCGACATCCTGCGCTTCCCGATCAAGGACGGCGTCCATTCCCTGACCCTGGATGGCCGTCTGGCCTGCACGAAGCTGTTGATTCCGGGCGGCGAAGGCAATATCGGCACCCTGCGCTGGGCCACCGAACCGAGCGCGTTCAGCCATGCGCTGCGGGACCACGCCTTCACCTTCGAGGCCTGGCCGATCGACGCCGGCACCACCCACGTGCGCGGTAAATGGCTGGTGCACAAGGACGCGCAGGAAGGTCGCGACTACGATGTGGCCCACCTCACCGCGCTCTGGAACGCCACCAACGAGCAGGACAAGTGGCTGGCAGAAAACAACTTCCTCGGCGTGCAGGGCGCCGGGTATGTGCCGGGGCCCTATTCAGAAAATGACGAAAAGAAGGTCATCGACTTCGTTGACTGGTACCTCGATACGGTCGAGCGCTACCTGCGACCTTGACGCAGTGAGGTGAGGCGCCAGGCCTGATTCAACTCAGGCCTGGGGCTGGCAATTGCGTTCTAGAACGTCGCTTTGATCTGCAAGCCTGCGGCCAGGGCATTGCCTCGGCTCTTGCCGAAGAACGCACCCGGCTCGATGTAGTACTGCAGATCGGGACGCACCATCAGCCAAGGCGTGACTTGCGCGCCATAGTTGAGCTCCAGCATCTGCTCGCCGTTGTCGAGGCCAGCGATCATGTCGTATTCGCCGGGGTTGCTCGCCGCCGCTTCCTGCACGTCCCGCGTGCGCGGGTTGAGTACGGCACGGCCATAGCCGAAGGAGATGGTGTCGTTCGGGCGACTGGCAAACGGCTTCTGCTTGACCAGCCCTAGCGAGTACCAGCGACGCATCGGCGAGGTCTGCGCGTTGCTGGTAGCCGCCTGGCCAAAGAGGCGCAGCACGCTTTGCGGGTCTTGCTCATCCCTCCAGATTGCCTGGTCCATCAACACGTATGCGCCGGTGCGGTTATTGCTTTTTTCTGTGCTGCCAATTTTCGGGGCGTTGGAGGTGTCGTAGTACCAACCGACTTTGTATTGGCCATCCAGGAAGGCGTCGTTATTGAAGATCGCTTCCAGTGGCAAAATTGCGCCGGTCGTACCGTTGCTGGGCATGGCGAAGGCTTTGGAGGAGCGCATGTTGTACTCCGGGTTGACCTGGAATACAGCCGTCTGCAGTGTCAGTGCGGGGCTTACGTCGTAACGCAGCTCCCCTCCCCAATGGGCCGTCGGGTAATTGCCCCAGCCACTGCCGCTACCCATGGTCAGCGGGTGCGCACAGAAGCCGGCGCTGACAAAGTTGGCCAGGATGGGCATGCCGCCAAACTCGGTGCCCATCACCATGAAGCCGACCTTGGTCGACACGTCGGGTGAAAACAGCGTGCGCTGATAGCTGAACTCGGTCAGTCGGGTGTACTGGCCGCCGTAGTTTTCTTGCGCTGACAGGCGGTTGCCGAGCAAGTCTTCAGTAGCGCTGTGCCCGCGACGGTCATTGACGATGATCTGCACCCGCCCGGCATCAGGGGTGTCGAGTAATTTGCTCAGGTCGAACTGTGCGCCAATGCGTATTTGTTGCGCATAGCGGGTGCCGCGCTTGATCCCGCCGTGCAGGTTGGAAATCGTTTCAGAACTGTAGTCACCGCTCAGCTTGATCCCCGCGTCGGCCAGCTTCTGGCGTTCGCCACCCCAGTCGCCGGTGAGTGTCGAACGGCTCATCAGATCGGAGGTGTCAGCCTGTGCTGAGGACGGGGGCAAGAGAAATAGCGACAGACCGCTGCACAGGCTGCTGGTCAGCAGTGCGCGGAAAGAAAAAGACATTCGGGAGGTGCTCCATTGCAAAGAGGTGGATGGCGCAAAAATAAGGTTGATCACGGATTGTCGGGAACGTTTGGCTAGGCTGGCTTGGGCGGTGGCGGTGGCGGTGGCGGTGGCGGTGGCGGTGGCGAGTTGATCCATTTTGTGTGGTGGGGCCACTGGCCCCTTCCGCCCTTACGGCGGCTTACTTTTTTTCAGTCGAAAAAAAAAGTAAGCAAAAAATTCTTGCCCCACCAGGGGCCCTACGCTTCGCTCCGGGTCCCCTCGCTACGGTGTCGCTACGGGGCATTGCGAGCTACGACTTGCTTCGCCAAGTCTACGCTTCGCAACTTCGGCATTCGCCGAAGGCGCTGCGCGCTAGCCCCTCCACGACACCTACGCTCGGCCCTTCTGGTTAACGGGGCCGGTGGATCAAGATCAAGAGCACAATTCGCTGCGCTCTTGCTTTTGGACCCCGGTGAATCAGTAGGCACCGCTTTTTTGCTTTTGATCTTTTGCTTTTGATCTTTTGCTTTTGATCTTGCTTTTGATCTACCTGCCCCGTTAACCAGAAGGGCCGAGCGGAGGTGTTGCGAAGGGGTGAGTGCGAAGCACCTTCGGCGTTAGCCGAAGTCGCGAGACGTAGACTTGGCGAAGCAAGTCGTAGGCCGCGATACCCCGTAGCGACACCGGAGAGAGGGGACCCGTAGCGAAGCGTAGGGCCCCTGGTGGGGCGAGAATTTTTTGCTTACTTTTTTTTTCGACTGAAAAAAAGTAAGGCGCCGTAAGGGCGCAAAGGTGACTCAGCGCCGCCTTGGCAAATGGATAAGCCCGCAGCACTAAAATCCACAAATCCACAAATCCACAAATCCACAAATCCACAAATCCACAAATCCACAAATCCACAAAGAACATCAAACCCGTAAATCCGTGAAGAACCAAAAGTAACCCCCGTAAACGGGGATTACTGTTTAAACAACGTCAGCCGAAGCGTTACTTGCTAACACTGTCGGGCAGCGCATAAGCAATGATGTAATCGCCTACATCAGGCGAATGGCTCATGCCACCGGCGGAGATCACCACATACTGCTTCCCTGTCGTGGGCGACTTGTAGATCAGCGGGGCCGCCACAGCGCCCACTGGCAAGCGCGCTTTCCACACCTCCTTGCCTGTTGCCGAGTCGAGTGCACGCAGGTAGTAATCCTGGGTACCGGCAAAGAACACCAGGCCGGACGCCGTCGAGGTTGGACCGCCGAGTGTCGGCATACCCAGCGGGATCGGCATTTTTGTCTTGATACCCAGCGGTCCGGTGTCCTGGACGGTTCCCAACGGAACCTGCCAGACCAGCTTCTGCGTATTCAGGTCAATCGCACTCATGCTGCCGAACGGTGGGTTGTTGCACGGCACGCCCAGTGGCGACTGCAGAATGTCGATTCTGACACCACCATAGATGCCAGCGACTTGCGGACGAATAGTCCCCATGAAACCCGGCACTTCATCAGTCGACACTTTGAATTTCTTGGTGTTTTCCTGGGTGACCAAGGACATTCGCAGCGGCACACGCATGTCATTGACGAACATCATGCCGGTGTTCTCGTCGATGGAGATGCCACCCCAGTTCATGCCACCCAACAAGCCGGGCCATTCGATGTATGGCTTTTCAGTAGGCGGCGTGAATGGACCCACATAGACCGAGTCCTTGAACATGATCCGGCAATACAGTTGGTCGAAGGTGCTCACACCCCACATCGACGCTTCAGTCAGTGGTTCGGCACCAATGACCGGCATACCCACGGAGTACGGCTGCGTCGGCGACAGGTGCTCGCCTTCTGCCGCTGGCGAGGTCGGCACCGGACGCTCCTGAACTTCGGTAACCGGTTTGCCGGTACGGCGATCCAGCACAAAGATATGACCGGTCTTGGTGGTCTGGATCAAGACCGGGGTTTTCTCGCCCTGGGCGTTCTTCATGTCATAAAGAACCGGCTGCGACGGCAGATCGTAGTCCCACACATCGTGGTGGACCATCTGGTAGACCCATTTGGCCTTGCCTGTCGAAGCGTCGACGGCGACGACTGCCGAGCCGTACTTTTCCTTGACCTGGTTACGATCACCGCCCCAATAGTCCGGCGGACCGTTGCCGGTTGGCAGGTACACCAGGTTAAGCGCTTTGTCGTAGGTAGGAATGGTCCAGACGTTCGGCGTTTCGAGCGTGAACTGGTGATCGGCGGCAGCAGCATCTGCGCGCTCGGGCGCACCGACATCCCAGGCCCACACCAACGCACCGGTCAGCACATCGAAGGCACGCACAGCGCCAGAGGGCTCGTTTGCCACGATATCGCGCACCCAGCCACCCACGACCGTCAGGTGGCCCATGACCACCGGCAGCGAGGTTGGGTGATAGCGTTTGCTGTTCTCTGTCGGGCCCATGCCTTTCTTGAGATCGACATAGCCGCTGTCGCCAAAGCTCGGGCAAAGGTTACCGGTATGCGCATCGAGCGCGAACAGGCGGGCATCCACCGACGACACCAGAATGCGCTGGCGGCATTGCTGCTCATTGCCGTAAGCGGCCTTGACCTCGGCGCCGAGGCTGTCGTCCTTGTCGATGTCGTAGTAACCGACGCCGCGGCACGTAACGTGCTCTTCGCTTCTAGCCTGCGGATCGAACTTCCAGAGGGGCTTGCCGGTGTCACCATCGAGCGCGGTGATCAGGTTTTCCGGCGTGCACGAGTACAAAACACTGCCGATCTGCAGCGGGGTGTTTTCGTCCACGCCTGCGCCTGCGCCAGTGGTTCTGCGGCCCGTTCTGTACGTCCAGGCAACTTGCAGCTCGTTAACGTTTTCCGGGGTGATTTGCGTGTAGGGCGCAAACCGTGTTCCCGACGCATTGCGGCCAAAGAACTCCCAGTTTTCCGGCGCCGACGATTGCGCCTCGGGTGCGGACGCACCAGTTGCGGCAACCGGGTTGGAGATCGTACCGTGCGGGAAAAACGCCGCAACGAAGGTGGCGATCAGCCCCAGGAACACGGCAAAACCAGAACGGTTAGCCAGGCGCTGCGTGCGCAACGACGTGCCAGCAAGCGCTGCGCTAACCCACAGACTGAGCGTCAGGATAACGGCCGGGACGACCAGGCGTGGAAGCAGTTGCCAGTAACTGAACTGGCGTACTTCGTAGAACGCCCAGACGCAAGTGGCCAGGAATATAACGACAGACAGCACAAGGCCACTTCGCTTCTGGAGCAGATAAAGTGCGGCCAACAGCAAATAAGCCAAGCCCGCGAACAGGTAATAACTTGATCCACCCAGGGCAAGCAATTTGCCCCCGCCGTAGATCAACGCAAGCGATACGATAAAGACCAGCAAGGAAAACAGCACCCTCGCAATATTGCTGATTGAGCGTCTTCCCGTGCGGGAAAGCGTGTCATCCGTCATAAGTAAATATGCCTTAAAGGTGAAATACAGAACGGCGCCCACGGTGAGTGAGCACACCGGCGAAAAGGGCCGTACGCCCCGTATCTGGCTAAGCGTGGTTAGTTCAAATTCCCTCTGCACTACCCTGCCGAAGGCAAGTCAGCTTGAAAGATCAGCGACGCACATTACCGCCACTAGGGTGAAGGCCCGGGTACGGACATTAGTTGGCTGTACCCCGATAGTCTGGAAGCGAAACTCAACGCGAGTTCGTTATGCAGGCGCATATCAACAAAGCCTCTATCCATTCAGTGTCGTGCAGAGGCGGCTAAATGCGGGGGATAGTTTATCGCGATGCTTTTTCCGGATATGCCCAAAAGTCTGGAAAACAATATTGATGAATCAGTAACAATCGAAGACTGGCTTCAGCCCAGCCAACGCGCGATCTATCACGCGCGGCCGCAATGACATGCAAGACGCAAACGACGCGTATGGTTCGTTCGATCTACTGCCATTGCCCACCCCGTCCTTTAGTGTGCAGCGTCCAAGACCTGCGACATCAAGTTGGGTGAACACACCCGTTACGCATAACAATAACCAAGGTGGAGTCATGAAATACGTCTTCAAACCCCTGTTGCTGGCCGCCGCAATCGCAGCCATCAACAGCCCGGTGCTGTACGCAACCGAAGCGGCCATCAACCAACCGGCCTCAAGCCAAACGATCAGCAGCAACAAGGCAGTGCTGAGCCGGTTGCCCTTTACCGATCGCGCCGACTACGAGTCAGTCGGTCGCGGTTTGATCGCCGCGTTTGACGGACAGATCAAGCGCACCGACGGCAAGATCATCTGGGACACCACGGCTTATCGGTTCCTCAACAACGACACGGTGCCAGACAGTGTCAACCCGAGCCTGTGGCGCCTGGGCCAGTTGAACAGCCATGCCGGCCTGTTCCAGGTCGCCGAGCGCATTTACCAGTTGCGCGGGATGGACGTCTCGAACATGACCGTGATCGAAGGTGATCAGGGCCTGATCATCATCGACCCGCTGACCGCCTCCGAAACCGCACGTGTCGCCCTGGAGCTGTACTACCAGCACCGCCCGAAAAAGCCGGTGGTTGCCGTGATCTACAGCCACAGTCATGCCGACCACTTTGGCGGCGTCAAGGGCATTGTCGAGGACGCCGACGTGAAGTCGGGCAAGGTGAAAATCTACGCGCCCAGTGGCTTCATGGAACATGCGGTGAGCGAGAACATTTTCGCCGGCACCGCCATGAGCCGTCGTGCCCTGTATCAGTTCGGCAGCCTGCTGCCGCGCGGTGAAAAGGGCCAGGTCGATGCCGGCATGGGCAAAGCGACCCCCTCTGGCGGCACGTTCACGCTGATCGCGCCCACCGTGTCGATCAAAGACCCTTACGAAACCCACCGCATTGACGGGGTCGATGTCGAGTTCCAGCTGACCCCCGGCACCGAAGCACCGTCCGAGATGAACCTGTACCTGCCGCAGCTGCGCGCCTTGTGCATGTCTGAGAACACCACGCAGATGATGCACAACATCCTCACCCCGCGCGGCGCCCTGGTGCGCGATGCCAAGGCCTGGGCCCAGTACATCGATGCAAGCCTGGAGCGCTACGGCGACAAGACCGACGTCATGTTCGTCTCGCACAACTGGCCAACCTGGACCGGCGAGCGCGTGCGTACCCTGCTTGCCGACCAGCGTGACATGTATGCCTTCCTCAACGACCGCACCCTGCATCTGCTGAACCAGGGCCTGACGCCAGCGGAAATTGCCCAGGACATGCAGAAACTGCCGGGCGAGCTGGAGAACAAGTGGTACACCCGCGGCTACTACGGCTCCCTGAGCCACAACTCGCGGGCCGTGTACCAGCGCTACCTTGGCTACTACGACGGCAACCCGGCAAACCTCAACCCACTGCCGCCAGAACAGGCCGCCGAGCACTGGGTGAAAGCCCTGGGTGGCCTTGCACCGGCCATGGAGAAAATGAAAGAGGCACTGGCCAACGGCGAGTACCGCTGGGCGGTGCAACTGGGCAACAACCTGGTGTTCTCCGCCCCTGACAACAAAGAGGCTCGCGAACTTCAGGCCCGGGCCATGGAGCAGTTGGGCTATCAGAGCGAGAACGCGCTGTGGCGCAATATGTACCTGACCGGGGCCATGGAGCTGCGTCAGGGCGTGCCGCAATACCAGGGTGGCACCGCCTCCCCGGACATGATCCAGGCGATGTCGCCGTCCATGTTCTTCGATTACCTCGCCGTGCGCCTGGATTCGCAGAGGGCCCAAGGCCACGACATGACCTTGAACTGGGTGTTCAGCGACCTCAATCAGCCCTTTGCCCTGACCTTGCGTAACGGCGTGCTGACCCACCGTGCCGGCACCCAGAACCCGCAAGCTGCGCTCACCGTGACCATGAGCAAGGCCACGCTGGATAAGATCACCCTGCGCCAGTTGGACTTCCCGTCTGCCATCAAGCAAGGCGATATCCAGGTTCAGGGTGAAAGCAAAAAGCTCGGCGAACTACTGGGTATGCTCGATACCTTCTCGCCTTCGTTCAACATCGTCACCCCTTGAGGGCCAGTTCGCGGGGCATGTTGCCCCGCGATGCCGTTGCGCTTCCTTCGCGGGGCAAGCCCGCTCCTACCGGGGTTGTCGGCCTGCGCGCAGGACGTGATTTTGCGTGGGATCGGCTTGGGCCTGTGGGAGCGGGCTTGCCCCGCGATGCGATCTGACTGCCATATCACTGTCGCGGGGCAAGCCCTCTCCTACCGTGGGTCTGCCCGTTCCGTCAGTTGCCGTGCGGGTATCGCCAGCAGCAGGACCAGCACGCCGACGATCAATACAACGCCGATCAGTTCAAACGCCAGGTACAGATCGCCCGTCGCCGACTTGATCGCGCCCACCACAATCTGACTGACCACCCCCGCCAGGCCACCGATGCAACTGATCACCGCGATCCCTACCGGCGCGGCTGCAGGCGTGAGCAACGCCGGCGGAATGGTCCAGAACAGCGAAAGCGAGGTCATTGCCGCAGCCGCGCCGACACTCATCAACGCCACCGAGGCCACCAGGTTGCCTTGCGCCGGCTCCAGCAGAAAGAAGCAGGTTGCGCCCACCAGCACGGTGACTGCCACATGCCAGCGCCGCTCCAGACGCTTGTCGGAGCTGCGGGCCAGCAGGTACATGCCCACCAGCGCCAGCACGTAGGGAATGCTTGCCAGCATTCCAATGGTCTTGAGGTTATCCACGCCAAAGCCGCGTATCAGCGTGGGCATCCAGTACGACACGGTGTTGGAGCCGCTGTACAGGCAAAAGAACACCAGCCCCGCGATATACACCCGTGGGTTGCGCAGCACCTGGGCCAGGCTGGCATGGGTACTGCCGGCCGTTTGCCCCTGGGCCAGTGCGCTGGCCAGCAGCTGCTTCTCCTGGCGACTCAGCCACGTGGCATCGGCCGGTTTGTCGACCAGCCAGAACCAGCCAAACAAGCCCAGCAACATGGCTGGTACACCCTCGAGCACAAACAACACCTGCCAGTCCCGCAAGCCCATGAAGCCGCCGAAGTGGCTCATGATGTAGCCCGCCAGCGGCCCGCTGATGATCCCGGCGATCATCGCCGCCATGAGGAAAACCGCCGTGATGCGCGCTCGCAGCGCAGGTGGGAACCAGAAGGTAAGGTAGAGGATGACGCCCGGGAAGAATCCGGCCTCGGCAACCCCGAGCAGAAACCGTGCGGCAATCAGCTGCCCCGGCGTGGTGACAAAGGCCGTTGCCACGGTGACCGCCCCCCAGAGCACCATGATTCGGGTCAGCGTGGCGCGCGCGCCGATGCGCTGCAGGTACATGTTGCTCGGCACTTCAAAGAGGATGTAGCCCAGGTAGAAAATCCCCGCACCGATGCCGTAGGCCGCGTCGGTAAGGGCGATGTCTTCGGCCATGCGCAGCTTGGCAAAGGACACATTCAGGCGGTCGATGGTGTTGATGGCATAGGCCAGGAACAGGTACGGCAACAGGCGCAGGATGACTTTGCGGTACACCGCGCGGGTTTGCTGCTCATCCTGCTCGGCCGCGGCTGGCAGTACGACGGCATCATTCATGGAGCACTCCTTGGCTGACAGTTGCGCAGGCCGCCGACGTCGCAGACGCCAGCGGCCAAGGACGGGAACGTCGATTTAGAGAGAGGCTTGCAACTCGGGAACAGCGTCGAACAGGTCAGCCACCAGGCCGTAGTCGGCCACCTGGAAGATCGGGGCTTCTTCGTCCTTGTTGATCGCCACGATCACTTTGGAGTCCTTCATCCCCGCCAGGTGCTGGATCGCGCCGGAGATACCGACGGCGATGTACAGCCCGGGGGCAACGATCTTGCCGGTCTGACCGACCTGCATGTCGTTGGGTACGAAACCTGCGTCGACCGCAGCGCGCGAAGCGCCGACGGCAGCGCCGAGCTTGTCGGCCAGGGCGTACAGGTGCTTGAAGTTGTCGCCGTTCTGCATGCCGCGACCGCCGGAAACGACGATTTTGGCAGCGGTCAGCTCAGGACGATCGGACTTGGCCAGTTCTTCGCCGACGAACGCCGAGGTGCCAGCGTTGTGGGCAGCGGCAACGGCTTCAACCGCAGCCGAACCCCCTTCAGCGGCAACGGCATCGAAGCCGGTGGCGCGAACGGTGATGACCTTGACGGCAGCGTTCGATTGCACGGTAGCGATGGCGTTACCGGCGTAGATCGGGCGCTTGAAGGTGTCAGCCGATTCAACCGAGATGATCTCGGAGATCTGGTCGACGTCCAGCAGGGCAGCAACGCGCGGCAGGATGTTCTTGCCGTTGGAGGTGGCAGGTGCCAGCACGTGGCTGTAGCCTTTGCCCAGCTCAGCGACCAGCGCAGCAAGGTTCTCTGGCAGTTGGTGAGCGTAAGCGGCGTTATCGGCAACCAGGACCTTGGCAACGCCAGCGATGTTCGCTGCAGCTTCAGCTACACCCCCCACGTTCTGGCCTGCGACCAGCACGTGGATGTCGCCACCGATCCTGGCGGCAGCAGCCACCGTGTTCAGGGTGGCCGGGGCTACGGCAGTGTTTTCCCGACCTTGTAGAAGGTCAGCGATAACCAGGATTGTCATTGGATTACCTTCGCCTCGTTCTTTAGTTTCTCGACCAGTTCAGCCACCGACTTGACCTTGATCCCGGCACTGCGAGTCGCCGGCGCCTCTACTTTCAAGGTGGTCACGGTCGATGCCGTGCTGACACCGAGCGCTTGCGGGGTGACGATCTCCAGCGGCTTTTTCTTGGCCTTCATGATGTTCGGCAGCGACGCGTAGCGTGGCTCGTTCAGGCGCAGGTCGGTGGTGACCACCGCCGGCAGGTTCAGGGCAACCGTCTGCAGGCCACCGTCGATTTCACGGGTGACGTTGACCTTGTCGCCCGCGACCTCGACCTTGGAGGCAAAGGTACCCTGGGCAAAACCGCTCAGCGCCGCCAGCATCTGGCCGGTCTGGTTGTTGTCGCTGTCGATGGCCTGCTTGCCGAGGATCACCAACTGCGGTTGTTCTTTGTCGACCACAGCCTTGAGCAGCTTGGCCACGGCCAGGGAGCCCAGTTCATCGGCCGACTCCACCAGCACGGCGCGATCAGCGCCCAGTGCCAATGCAGTGCGCAGTTGCTCCTGCGCGGCGCCAGCGCCGACACAGACCACCACCACTTCACTGGCGACCCCCTGCTCTTTCAGGCGAACGGCCTCTTCCACGGCGATTTCGCAGAAGGGGTTGAGGGCCATTTTCACGTTGCTCAAGTCAACGCCACTGTTGTCCGCCTTGACGCGAACCTTGACGTTGAAATCGACTACGCGTTTGACGGCTACGAGGACTTTCATCACAGCACTCCAAAAGGCCGGGCCCGCAGGCCCGGCAAACAAGACGTCAGGCTCAGGCGACCTGCAGCAACCGGGCGTAGGCCTGCAAGTGATGATCATCGTCACCGAACTGGTGGCTGATCATCACCAGGTGCTTGGCATGGTGCGAAAGCACATACTCCTGGGTCAGGCCGATGCCGCCGTGCAGCTGGATAGCCTGTTCGCAGATGAAGCGGCCGGCGCGGGTGACCACGTACTTGGCTGCAGCCAGGGTACGGCTGCGTTCATCGCTGTCGGCCTGGTCGGCGGCGCAAGCGGCCAACATCGCCATGGAAGTGGCTTGATCCAGCTCCGAACGCATGTCCACCATGCGATGCTGCAAAACCTGGAAGCTGCCGATGGGCTGGCCGAACTGCTTGCGCGTCTTGAGGTAGTCCAGGGTCAGCGTGCAGGCTTCTTCCATGCTGCCCACCGCTTGTGCGCACTGCGCGGCGATGGCCCGGCCCTGCTGGTAACGCAGTGCACCGAACGCCTTGCCGGCCTGGCCGAGCAGTTTGTCGTTGGCCACAAAGACACCGTCGAGCAGCAACTCGCAGGCCTTCACACCGTCGATGGTGGGGTACACGCGACGTGTCACACCGGCCGCTTGTGGATCGACCAGGAACAGGCTGATGCCGTCTTCGTCACGGCCACCGCCGGCCGAACGGGCCGACACCAGGATCAGGCCAGCCGTTTGCCCGCCGATCACCACCGCCTTGTGGCCCGACAGGGTCCAGCCACCGTCCACGGCCTGGGCGCGGGTCTGTACATCGTTGAGGTGGTAGTGGCTCTGTGGCTCTTCAAAGGCCACGGCCAGTTGCAGTTGGGCACTGGCGACCTGGGTCAGCAGTTGATCCTTCTGCTGATCGCTGCCCAGTTGCTCGAGCAGGCCACCGGCAAAGATCACCGAATGCAGATAGGGTTCCAGGCACAGCCCGCGGCCGAGCTCGTTCATGACCAGCAGGGTGTCGACACCGCCGCCGCCAAAGCCGCCGAACGCTTCTCCAAAGGGTACCGCCGTCAGCCCCAGCTCACCCAGTTGCGCCCAGAACGCGTGGCTGAATCCCGCCTCGCTGGCGCGAAAGTTCTCGCGTTGTTCAAAGCCATAACCCTCGCGCACCAGACGGGCCACGGTGTCCTGCAGCATTTGCTGCTCTTCAGTCAATTTGAAATCCATGATCGGAGCAACCCCTTACAGTTCGAGAATCATTTTCGAGACGATGTTCTTCTGAATCTCGTTGGAGCCGCCGTAGATCGAGAGCTTGCGCATGATGAAATACTGGCTGGCCAACGTTGCGCTGTAGTCGGTATGCAACAGCTCGCCGGCATAGCTCTGCTCCAGCTCCTCTTCCAGGAACGGCAGGGCGTACGGGCCGATGACCTTGCGCAACAGATGGGTGATGGCCTGGCGAATTTCGGTGCCCTTGACCTTGAGCAGCGAGCTCTGCGCGCCGGTTTCGCCACCTTCCTGGCTGGCGGCGAGGATGCGCAGGTTGCTCATCTCGGTCGCCTTCAGCTGAATCTCCACCTCGGCGATCTGGGCGCGCAGCAGCGGGTTATCCAGCAGCGGCTTGCCGTCGCACAGTTGCTCCTGGGCAATCACCTTGAGCTGTGCAATCAGCGCCTTGGAGAAGCCGACGCCGGCAAGGCCGGTGCGCTCGTGGGTCAGCAGGTATTTGGCGCAGGTCCAGCCCTGGTTCTCTTCACCCACCAGGTTGGCCACCGGCACCCGCACGTTGTCGAAGAACACTTCGTTGACTTCGTGTTCGCCATCGAGGGTGACAATCGGGCGCACGGTGATGCCCGGGGTCTTCATGTCGATCAGCAGGAAGGAAATGCCCCGCTGCGCCTTGGCCTCAGGGTCGGTGCGCACCAGGCAGAAGATCCAGTCGGCGTGCTGGGCCAGCGTGGTCCAGGTTTTCTGGCCATTGACCACATAGTGATCGCCGTCCCGCACGGCGCGGGTTTTCAGCGAGGCCAGGTCAGAGCCCGAGCCGGGCTCCGAGTAGCCCTGTGCCCACCAGTCGGTGCCGTCGAGGATACGTGGCAGGTAATGGGCTTTCTGCTCGGGCGTGCCGAACTTGATGATCACCGGCCCGACCATGACAACGCCGAACGGCAGCACCCGCGGCGCACCGAACTGGGCGCATTCTTCATCGAAAATGTGCTTCTGGATAACGCTCCAGCCGGTACCGCCCAGCTCCACCGGCCAGCCGTTGGCGTACCAGCCGCGTTCGTTGAGGGTGCTCATCCAGCCGCAGATATCGGCCTTGGACTGGCGTTTGCCGAGTTTGACCTTGGCTGCCAGGCTAGCCGGCAGTTTTTCACGCAAAAAGCTTCTTACCTCCTCACGGAAGGCAAGTTCATCGGGGGTGAAATGGATGTCCATTGAGACTCCTCGAGCCGTCGAGACGCACAGGCAGGCCCTCGGCGACAAGGGCCGCCTGCGCGTGGTTTCTTGTTGTTGTGCGAACCTGCGGCGAGTATTGAATGGCTCACCTGTCGAGGCTCTAGATCGTTCGGACCAATTTGCGCCCGTACTCCCTTTCCCGGGCCTGCACTCAGAGTGCGTTTTCGCTGCCCAGGAAGGCGGTCACCTGGCTCGACAACGTGCCGCCGTTGCCATGCAGCAACGCAATGTCGGCTTTCTTCAACTGACGCGCACCTGCCTCTCCGCGAATCTGGCGCACGGCCTCGATGATCAGGAACAGGCCGTACATGCCCGGGTGAACGCAGGACAGTCCGCCGCCATTGGTGTTCACCGCAAGGCCGCCGCCCGGGGCGATGTGCCCGCCCTGGACAAAGCGCCCGCCCTCGCCCTTGGGGCAAAAGCCCAGGTCTTCGAGGAACAGGATGGTATTGATGGTGAAGGCGTCATAGAGCATCACCAGGTCGATGTCGGCATGGCTTACCCCGGCCATTTCCATCGCCCGTGGCCCGCTTTCGGAGGCCGCCGTTACCGTCAGGTCCGGCATCGCCACCACCGAGCGGTGCCACTGCGCGCCGGCAGCGCCCAGGAAGTAGGCCGGCTTGCGCTGCAAGTCCCGGGCACGGTCGGCGCGTACCAGCACACACGCGGCGCCGCCATCGGTCACCAGGCAGCAGTCGGCGGACGACAGCGGATCACTGACCATGCGGCTGGCCATCACATCATCCAGCGTCAACGGCCCGCGGGCGAAGGCCTCCGGGTTGAGGTTGGCCCACTGGCGCGCCGATACCGCGACTTCCCCGAGCATTTCCCGGGTGGTGCCGTACTGATGCATATGCCGGCTGGCCGCCAGGCTGTAGGAGGTGATCGGATGGCGCGGCTTGTAGAACGCCTCGTGCCACTGCGGTTCACTCATCGAGACCAGGCGGCCACCGGCAGTACGCTGGTTCGAGCCGTAGCACACCAGTGCGGCATTGCACAGGCCGGCTTCCAGCGCCAGGGTCGCCTGCAGCAGGTGCATCTCGAAGCTGGAGCCGCCGATGTTGGTGCCATCCACATAGGACGGCTTGATCCCCAGGTATTCGGCCACCGACAGCGTCGGGAAGGCATGGGAACTGGTGGCGGCAAAAATGCCGTCGATGTCCTGCAACTGCAGGCCGGCATCGGCAATCGCCTGCAGCGATGCCTGACCCAGCAGCTCCATGGCACTGAAACCCTTGGCTTCACCTACACCAGCGGTGCCGATGCCGACAATGGCGGTCTTGCCGCGAATGGCCTGGTTCATGCCGCTACCTCCTCGAACACATCGAACACCACCATGGCGACGCCCTCCTCCTCGATAATCCGCGCCTTTACCCGGCTACCGATCGGTGCCGTCTCACGGCCTTCGATGCGCGACATCATGCGCGGGCCTTCGTCGAGGTCGATCAGTGCCACGTTGTGGCTGCCGGTCCGCGCCCGGTTGACGGTGATGGCATAAATGGTCCCGGTGCCCTGGGCTTCTTCCCACACCAGGTCGGTTTCGCCGGTGCCTGGAATCAGCACCCGCGGGTAAAACACATAGCGGCCGCTGGACAGGCTGCGCTGCAGCATGAAGCGACCCTGGCTCAGAAACTCGAGGTACTGCTCCTGTGGGCCAAGCGCGGCCGCTGCAGTGGCTAGGATTTCATTCATGAAATGCTCCAAATGAGGTGGATCAATTAGGTGGACAAATTAGGTGCTTCACGGATTTACGGGTTTGATGTCGTTTGTGGCTTTGTGGCTTTGTGGCTTTGTGGCTTTGTGGCTTGTGGCTTGTGGCTTGTGGCTTGTGGCTTGTGGCTTGTGGCTTGTGGCTTGTGGCTTGTGGCTTTCGCGGACTTATCCATTTGCCAAGGCGGCGCCGAGTCACCTTTGCGCCCTTACGGCGCCTTACTTTTTTTCAGTCGAAAAAAAAAGTAAGCAAAAAATTCTCGCCCCACCAGGGGCCCTACGCTTCGCTCCGGGTCCCCTCTCTCCGGTGTCGCTACGGGGTATCGCGGCCTACGACTTGCTTCGCCAAGTCTACGTCTCGCGACTTCGGCTAGCGCCGAAGGTGCTTCGCACTCACCCCTACACGACACCTACGCTCGGCCCTTCTGGTTAACGGGGCAGGTAGATCAAAAGCAAGATCAAAAGCAAAAGCAAAAGAGCAAAAGCAAAAGCAAAAGAGCAAAAGCAAAAGCAAAAGAGCAAAAGCAAAAGAGAGCCGTGCCTACTGATTCACCGGGGTCCAAAAGCAAGAGCGCAGCGAATTGTGCTCTTGATCTTGATCCACCCGCCCCGTTAACCAGAAGGGCCGAGCGGAGGTGTCGTGAAGGGGCTAGCGCGAAGCGCCTTCGGCCGTGGCCGAAGTTGCGAAGCGTAGAGTTGCTTGCAACTCGTAGCTCGCAATGCCCCGTAGCGACACCGTAGCGAGGGGACCCGGAGCGAAGCGCAGGGCCCCTGGTGGGGCAAGAATTTTTTGCTTACTTTTTTTTCGACTGAAAAAAAGTAAGCCGCCGTAAGGGCGGAAGGGGCCAGTGGCGTCACCCCACAAAATGGATAAGCTCACAGCCACCACCACCACCACCACCACCACCACCACCACCACCACCACCACCACCACCACCCAAGTCAAACTTTCCCGACAATCCATGAAGAACCATAAATCAGGTGATTTCGGGTTTGCTCGTCGGCACGCCTGCGGCGGCGACGAAAATCGCGTTGCCCTTGGCAATCAGGCGCTCGCCGTCCTTGAGCACACAACTGGCGTTGGCAAGGCGCGCCCCCATCTTCTGGATCTCGACCGTGGACTCGATCCAGGACCCGGGGTACGCCGGGCTCAGGTATTCGATGTTCAGGCTCACCGTGACCGGCGGACGCTCAGCTTGCGCGGTCAACTTGAGCGCCATGCCGAAGGAGGTGTCGATCAGGGTCGCGAGCATGCCGCCATGGGCAAAACCCAGCGGATTCAAGTGACGCTGCTCGATACGGGCGCCCATGCTGCGGCGCTGGCGATTCACGTAAATGGCACCGATCGACGGGACGAAACCGCTGCCCTGCATCGGCTCGAAGCCTTCCGGTACATCGTTGCCCTGCTCTGTGGCAGGGCGGGTGTGAAGTGCGGGGGTATCCATGACAGCTCCTTCCAAAGGCTCAGCCCATCAAGCCCTGGGCGCGGTGCAGGCTGTCGCGGCAGTCGCGGACCATGCGTTCGATCAGCTCGGCGCAGGTCGGTACATCATCGATCAGGCCAACGCACTGGCCGGCCGTGATGATCCCGTCCTCGTGCTGCCCGGACTCCAGCGCCGCACGCCCACGGGCACCCGCCACCAGGTGGCGGATGTCCTCGAACTGCGCATTGCCGCGCTTTTCGATGCTCACCACCTCTTCGGAAATCGGGTTGCGCAGCACCCGTGCCGTGTTGTGCAAGGTGCGGAAAATCAGCCGTGTATCGCGTTCGCTGGCGGCCACCAGGGCCTGCTTGATGTCGTCGTGAATAGGCGCTTCGCGGGTGGCGCAAAAACGCGTGCCCATGTTCACGCCTTCCGCCCCCAGGGTCAGCGCGGCGGCCATGCCGACCCCGTCGGCGATACCCCCCGAAGCGATCACCGGCACGCTCAGTTGGCGAGCCGCCAGCGGGATCAGCACCAGCCCCGGAATATCGTCTTCGCCGGGGTGCCCGGCACACTCGAAGCCGTCGATGGACACCGCATCGACGCCCAGGCGCTGCACGGTCAGGGCGTGACGCACCGCCACACACTTGTGGATCACGGTCAGCCCGGCCGCCTTGGCCCGGGTGATGATTTCGCCCGGGTTGTTGCCGGCGGTCTCCAGCACCTTCACGCCGCTGTCGATAATGGCCTGCAGGTACAGCCCATAAGGGGGCGGATTGATCGACGGCAGCAAGGTCAGGTTGACCCCGAACGGCTTGTCGGTCATTTCCCGGCAACGGGCAATTTCGGCAGACAGTGCTTCAGGCGTAGGCTGGGTCAGTGCGGTGAGTATCCCAAGGCCCCCGGCATTGGAGACGGCGGCCGCCATCTCGGCCCGGCCAACCCACATCATGCCGCCCTGGATGATCGGGTAGCGAATGCCCAGCAACTCGGTAATGCGCGTTTTCATAAGCGTCTCTCGTCTTCGTGGGCGCTGGCTCAGCGGCTAATCAGCGAGTTCACCAGATGGCGAACCTGTTCAACGTACGGCGGGCGCATCAGGTCCGGGCCGTCGGCCGCGCGCAGCACGGCCTTGGCATGGCTGAAGGTGCGAAAGCCGTCCCGGCCGTGATAGGCCCCCATGCCGCTGGGGCCGACGCCACCGAACGGCAGGCTCTCGACACCGACGTGGCGGATGACATCGTTCAGCGTGACCCCGCCGCTGGTGGTACGGCTGAGCACCAGTTGCTCTTCGGCCGGGTCGCTGCCGAAGTAGTAAAGGCCCAGCGGACGCGGGTGCGCGTTGATGTAGGCGAGCACCTCGGCCAGGGTCTTGTAGGGCTTGATCGGCAGCAGCGGGCCGAAGATTTCGTCCTGCATCACCAGCAGATCGTCGCCGGGGTTGTTCAGCAAGGTGGGGACCATCTTGTGGTGGGCTTGCTGGCTGAAGTCTTCGCCGGCGGGGTTCAGCTCGATCAGCTCGACACCGGCCGCTTGCGCCTGCTCCAGGTAGCCCTGCAAACGCTGGAAATGCCGGGCATTGATCAGCGAGGTGTAGTCGGGGTTGTCCAGCAAGCGCGGGAAGTACGTGGCCACCACGCGCCGGGCCGCAACGATAAAGTCCTGCAGCGACTCTTCGGGGACGAACACGTAGTCCGGGGCCAGGCAGATCTGCCCGGCGTTGTGCAGCTTGCCGGTGATGATCTTGGTGACGGCGGCGTCGAAATCGGCTGAACGTGAAATGATCGTCGGCGATTTACCGCCCAGCTCCAGGGTCACCGGCACCAGGTTCTCGGCAGCGGCGCGCATCACATGCTTGCCGACACTGGTCGCCCCGGTGAACAACAGATGGTCGAACGGCTGGGCGCAGAACGCCTGGCCGACCTCGGGCCCACCGGTCACCACCGCCACTTCGCTTTCGCTGAATACCGAAGCGATCATCCGCGCCATCAGGGCCGAGGTATGCGGGGTGAATTCAGACGGTTTGATCATCACCCGGTTGCCCGCCGCCAAGGCGCCGGCCAGGCCGCCAAAGGCCAGGTTGACCGGGAAATTCCAGGGGCTGAGGATGCCGATCACACCCAGCGGCTGGTACTGCACCCAGGCCTCGCCACGGTCGGTGTGGCGGGGCTCGGGTTTCATCCATTCACTGAGCTGGGCCTTGGTCTGCTTGAGCGTCATCAAGGGCGACAGCACTTCGGCCACGCGGCTGAAGTCTTTGCTGCGCTGGCCAAAATCGGCACACACCGCCTCGACGATTTCTTCCTGGAAATCCACCAGCAGGCCGATTGCGCGGTCGATCAGCTCGATCCGCTGGGCGGCGCTCAGGGGTGCCTGCGCCAGCACGCTGGCGCGCTGTTTGTCGAGGATCGAACGAATGGCAAGCGGACTCGTGTTCTCAATGCTGCTCATGGCACACCTCCTGTGGTGATGACTGTCGTTTACCGGTTGCCGGGCTGTGCCAGCGGCCACCGGTACAACGGCGGCTGTTTGCTGGCAAAGCGCGCCGTGGCCTGTTGCAGGTAGCTGGAACTCATGGCCACGGCCTGGCTGCTGGCTTCAGCGTCGAGCTGGGTGGCCAGATCGCTCTCGAACGAGCGTCCCAGCAGCCGCTTGGTCATGCCAAAGGCGCAGCCAGACATGTTCGCCATGCCACGCGCCAATTCCTCGGCACGGCTGTGCAACAGCTCGGCAGGTTGCACCTCCAGCGCGATACCCAGCGCCAATGCCTGCTCGGCGCCGATTTCAGCCGCCGAGTACACCAGTTGCTTGGCTTTCTGCAGGCCGACAATGCGCGGCAGAAAGTAGGAAGCGCCCAGGTCTGGTGCCAGCCCGACCCGTGCAAAGGCCATGCAGAACCGCGCCCGTTGCGAGGCGATGACAAAATCCGCCGCCAGCGCCAGGCTGAAGCCCGCGCCGAAGGCAACGCCATCGACGGCCGCGACAACCGGGCGATCAAAGTCGGCCAGGGCACTGAGCAACCGATTGTTGTCGACCATGCGCTGGCGTATCGCGTCGGCCTCGACCGCGCCTTGCATGCTGCCCAGATCGCCGCCCGAGCAGAAATCGCTGCCGGCACCGGTCAGCAGCAGTGCCTTGACCGTGGGGTCGCGGCGCAGGGCCGCCAGTGCCTCAAGCAGTTCGGCGAACATCTGCGCCGTCAGCGCGTTCTTGCGCTCGGGGCGGGACATCACCAGCGTTGCCAGACCCTGGTCAACGCCCACTTCAATGGTTGTATTCATGCCTGTACCCTCGCCACGCGCGCACCTACAAGGTGCGAGCGACCAGTTCCTTCATGATTTCGTTTGAACCGCCAAAGATCTTGCCAACGCGCGCGTTGACGTACAGACGGGCGATCGGGTACTCGGTCATGTAGCCGTAGCCACCGTGCAACTGCAGGCACTCGTCGATCACATTGCAGTTCTGCTGGGTGCACCACCACTTGGCCATGGCGGCGGTTTCAGGGTCGAGCTCGCCCTTGAGCACCTTGACCATGCAGTCGTCGACAAAGCGGCGCGCGACGGTGGCAATGGTCTTGCACTCGGCCAGCTTGAAGCGGGTGTTTTGCAGGTCCAGCAACGACTGGCCGAACACTTTGCGCTGGCGCACGTACTCAGCGGTCTCTTCGACTGCACGCTCCATGGTGCTGACCGCGCCCAGGGCGATGATCATGCGTTCCTGGGGCAGTTGCTGCATGAGCTGGGTAAAGCCTTTGCCCTCCTGCGGCCCCAACAGATTGGCGCACGATACGCGCACGTCATCGAAGAACAGCTCGGTGGTGTCCTGGCCTTTCTGGCCGATCTTTTCCAGGATGCGGCCCCGGCGGAAGCCCTTGAGGTCCTTGGTTTCGACGACGATGATCGAAACGCCCTTGGCGCCTTTTTCCGGATCGGTCTTGGTCACCACCAGAATCAGGTCGGCGTGGTAGCCGTTGCTGATAAAGGTCTTGGAGCCGTTGATGACATAGCTGTCGCCATCACGCACGGCGCGACACTTGATGCTCTTGAGGTCGGAGCCTGCACCCGGCTCGGACATGGCGATGGCAGCCACCAGCTCACCGCGGGCCATCTTCGGCAGCCAATCGAGCTTTTGCGCTTCGCTGGCATAGCGCAGCAGGTAGTGAGCCACAATGCCGCTGTGCACATTGGTGCCAAGGCTGGTGCTGATTGCCCGGCTCTGCTCCAGGGTCACGATCGCGTCATGGGCGAAGGTGCCACCGCCGCCGCCGTATTCTTCCGGGATGCTCGGCAGCAACATGCCAAACTCACCGGCCTTGAGCCAGGTTTCACGGTCGACGTGCTGCTGCTTGGCCCAGCGCTCTTCGTGCGGGGTCAGCTCATTGGCAATGAAGCGACGGATCGAGTCCTGGAAGATCACCAGTTCATCGGTGATCCAGGGAGAGGTTTGCGCACTCATGAAAGCTCCTCGGCAATTCGGTCAAACCACAGAAAAGGCGTGAGCCGCCCCGCCGATGCAGGGCAGCTCGCAGGTCAGTTACGGACGTCCGCCGCCCACGACCAGTACCTGGCCAGACACGTAGTTGGACTCGGGGATGCAGAACAGGTACACCGAGCCTGCGGCTTCCTGCGGGGTGCCGGCACGGCCCATGGGAATCATCGACTCGATGTTCTTCATCAATTGCGGGTTGACCCCGACCTTGATCTGCTTGCCGTCGATGTCCAGGGTGGAGGTGTTGCCCTCACCGGCGGTGGCTTCGGTCAGGCGGGTCTTGATCAGGCCGAAGGCAACGCTGTTGACGCAGACCTTGTAGCGACCCCATTCCTTGGCCAGGGCCTTGGTCAGGCCGTTGATGGCCGACTTGGCTGCCGAGTAGTTGGCCTGGCCGGCGTTGCCCATCACACCCGACACCGAGGAGATGTTGACCACTTTGCGGAACACTTCCTGGCCGGCCTCGGCTTCATGCTTGGCGCTTTCGCGGAAGTAGTCGCTGGCGGCGCGCAGGATGCGGAACGGGGCGCTGACGTGCACGTCCATGATCGCTTCCCACTGCTCGTCGGTCATTTTCTGGATCACGTTGTCCCAGGTGTAGCCGGCGTTGTTGACGATGATGTCCAGGCGCCCGAAGGACTCCAGTGCGGTCTTGACGAAGCGGTCGCCAAAGTCCTTGTCGGTCACGCTGCCAACGCAGGCCACCGCTTTGCCACCGGCGGCGATGATTTCTGCCACCACTTCTTCGGCCGGCGCTGCGTCCAGGTCGTTGACCACGATGGCTGCACCGTCTGCGGCCAGTTTCAGGGCGATTTCGCGACCGATGCCACGGCCGGAGCCAGAAACGATAGCCACTTGGTCTTGAAGTTTATTGCTCATGTTGTGCTCCTTGTTGTTCATGCGCCCAGGGCCACGATGGCTTCGCCGGACAGTTTGATTTCGCCTGCCTGATTGCGGGTGGTGACTTCCAGGCGCACAGTGCCGGTCGCTGCATCCGTCTCCACCACGGTGCCCGAGCAGGTCACCGCGTCGCCCAGTTGGGTGATGGCGACAAAGCGCACCGAAAAGTGCTGGATCGCTTCCTGAGGCACCCATTCGGTCAGCAGGCGACCGAGGTAGGCCATCGACAACATGCCGTGGGCGAACACATCGGGCATACCGGCCTTGCGGGCAAAGTCGAGGTCGACGTGAATCGGGTTGTGGTCACCCGAAGCGCCGCAGTACAGGGCCAGCGCCAGGCGACTGATCGGCTCGCTGGTGAACGACGGCAATTGGCTGCCTGGCTGCACATCGGCAAATTTGACCGGCTGCATCACTGACTCCTTATCCATTGCGCACCACCAGGCTGTTACGCAGCTCGGCGACCAGTTCACCGCTTTGCCGGGTGACGCGGGTTTCACGCACGACAAACTCCAGGGCGCCGCCCTTCTTGTCGTAGATGTCGACGATCCGCGACTCGAAATGCAGGCAATCGCCGGCATACGCCATCTGGTGGTACTTGAAGCTCTGCTCGCCGTGCAGCACCTTGCCGATGTCGATGTTCAGCAAGTCCATGGTGGCGCGCGGGTTCGGCGCCTCCATGTCCAGGCAGAACAGGAAGGTCGGCGGTACCGGCAGGTTCGGGTAGCCGGCGTCCTGCGCCGCAGCCGGGTCGGTGTAGCGCGCGTCGCGCTGGCCGGTGGCCTTGGCGAAGAAGCGCAGGCGACCGGCTTCCACGCTGACGTTGTGACTCGACACCACGGTGCCGATATGACTTTTGTCGATCATGCAGACATCTCCGGTTCAGGGGCGCAGGTCACTGACGCTGGTACAGCGTGACCACACAGGCGCCACCCAGGCCCAGGTTGTGTTGCAGGGCCAGACGCGCACCCTCCACCTGGCGCGCTTCGGCGGCGCCGCGCAGTTGCCAGGTCAGCTCGGCGCATTGCGCAAGGCCGGTGGCCCCCAGGGGGTGGCCTTTGGAGAGCAGGCCGCCGGACGGGTTGGTGACCACGCGCCCGCCGTAGGTGTTGTCGCCCTCGAGGATGAACTTCTCGGCGCTGCCTTCCGGGGTCAGGCCCAGGCCTTCATAGGTGATCAGCTCGTTGGCGGTGAAGCAGTCATGCAGCTCGACCACGTTGATGTCGGTCGGCGCCACACCGGCTTGCTCGTACACGCTCAGCGCGGCGTTGCGGGTCATGTCGTAGCCCACCACTTTGCGCATGTCGCCTTCGTCGAAGCTGCTGTTGCGGTCGGTGGTCATGGCCTGGGCGGCAATCACCACGCGGGTATCCAGGCCGTGCTTCTTGGCGAACGCTTCGGTGCAGAGCACCGCGGCAGCGGCGCCGCAGGTCGGTGGGCAGCACTGCAGGCGGGTCATCGGGTCGAACACCGTCGGCGAGGCCATGATCTCTTCCAGGCTCAGCGGGTTGCGAAATACGGCGAACGGGTTGTTGGCGGCGTGCTTGCGAGCCTTGACCGCGATGCGACCGAAGATTTCCGGGCTGATGTCGTACTCACGCATGTAGTCGCGGCCTGCACCGCCGAAGAACTGCGCGGCGCGCGGGGCTTGCGGGTCGAAGCCCTGGAGGTCGGTCATGACCGAGGCGAAGCGCTCCATCGGGCCTGGACGATCGGTCCACGCGCCTTTCAGTGGGCCGGGGACCATCTGCTCGAAGCCCAGGACGATGGCACACTCCACCGCGCCGCTCTGCACCGCCTGACGCGCCAGGAACAAGGCCGTGGAGCCGGTGGCGCAGTTGTTGTTGACGTTGACGACCGGAATGCCGGTCAGGCCTACGCCATACATGGCAGCCTGACCCGAGGTCGAGTCGCCGAACACGTAACCGACGTAGGCTTGCTGTACCAGGGCGTAGTCGATACCGGCATCGGCCAGTGCCTGCTTCGCGGCATTGGCACCCATGACCGGATACGTATCGCTTTGGCCCGGCTTGGTGAACGGGATCATGCCGACGCCGGCAACCACAACTTTATTGCTCATGTCTTACTCCATCAGGGTCAAGGGTTGGCCGGGATCAGTTGACTGCTCGGGCCTGGTCTTTCCAGTAGGGTTCGCGCAGGTCGCGCTTGAGGATCTTGCCGGCGGCCGACAGCGGCAATGCCGCCACGAAGTCCACGGATTTCGGGCACTTGAAGCCGGCGATATGGCTGGCGCAGTGTTCACGCACCTGGGCTTCGGTCAGTTCGCTGCCTGGGGTGAGCACCACCACCGCATGCACTGCCTCACCCCAGCGCTCGTGGGGAATGCCGATCACCGCGCACATGGCGACTGCGGGATGGCGGGCGATGACGTTCTCGACTTCGGCGGAGAACACGTTCTCGCCGCCGGTGACGATCATGTCCTTGAGGCGGTCGACGATGAACAGATAGCCGTCCTCGTCCATGTAAGCGCCGTCACCGGTGTGCAACCAGCCGTTTTTCAGGGCCTTGGCGGTTTCTTCCGGACGGTTCCAGTAGCCCTGCATGATGTTCGGGCCGCAGGCGACGATTTCACCCACGGTGCCGCGTGGAACTTCATTGCCATGTTCATCGACCACTCGGACCATGCCGCCGTAGCCACCCTGCCCGACGCTGCGCACGCGACCGCTGGCAATGCCTTCGGGGCCATGGCTGGAGTGCGGGCTGACCGACACCACCGGCGCGGCCTCGGTCAGCCCGTAGGCGTGCATGAACTCAATGCCGGGCAGTGCCGCCATGGCCTTATCCAGCAAGGTTGGCGAAATGGGCGATGCGCCATAGGCCAGGCGCTTGAACGAACTCAAGTCGTAGTGGGCGAAGTCCGGGTGCATGACCACCGCCTGGAGCATGGTCGGCACCAGCAGCATCTCGTTGACTTGTTCACGCTCGATGGTTTGCAGGATTTCCAATGGGTCGAAAGTTGGAATCAGCACATGGGTGCCGCCGACCACGAACATCCCCACTGCACGGGCCATGGCCTCGGTGTGAAACAGCGGTGCGACATGCAGGCCCCGGCTGTTTTCCAGGGACGGAAACTGCGCAGCGCGGGCGATGGCCGATGACCACAGGTTCATGTGCGATTGCATGACACCTTTGGGCAAGCCCGTGGTGCCGCCGGTGTACATGATCGACGCCAGGTCGTTGCCACCGCGCCCCGCATCGGCAATCGGTGCGGTTTCAGCGATCAGTTGCTCGTAGGCGTACATGCCTTCCGGCGCCGGGCCGTCGCCAGCATGGATGACAATCGGTGCGCGACGGGCCGTGGCGCAGATCTGCTCGACCATCGGCAGGAAGTGATCGTCGACGATCAGGATGCCGGTATCGCAGTCGTCCAGGGAGAACACGATCTCCGGGACGCTCCAGCGAATATTCACCGGATTCAACACACCGCCACCCCACCAGGTGGCCAGCATGTATTCCAGGTAGCGGTCGGAGTTGAGTGCGAGCATGCCCACACGATCGTCGCCGTTCATCCCAAGCGCACGCAACGCGCCTGCCAGCCGGCTGACCCGCTGCCCGAGCTCGCGATAGGTCTGGCGGCGGCCACGGTAGATCGTGGCGAGTTGGTCCGGCTCTTGTTGCAGCATGCGCTGCAAGCCTTGGGTCAGGTACATGGTCGAGCTCCTGAAGCTGTTGTTCTTGTGGGTTTGATACTAAGGAGAGTGCGACCGATCAGCGTCGATCAAAGGGATGAACCTGACCGGGGATTTGCACTGGTCCGAATGAACTAGGGGAGTTCCCGAGGGTGCACGTGCCGCAGACCAGGACGGTTTGCGGCACGTGGATCGTGGCGGCTAGGCCAGCGCTGGTCGTGATCTGTCGCCCGCGGCGGCAGGCGCGCGGCAGTCGGCGATGATCAGGTCTGCAGCCTTTTCACCGATCATCATGCAGGGGGCATTGGTGTTGCCGGCGACCACCCTTGGCATCACCGAGGCGTCGACCACGCGCAGCCCCTGGACCCCGCGTACCCGCAGTTGCGGATCGACCACGGACGCCGCGTCACTGCCCATCCGGCAGGTGCCCACCGGGTGATACACGCCATCGGCGCGCTCGCGGATGATCTGCTTGATCTGCCGGTCATCGCTGCCGTCGAATTTCAGCCCGGCAAAGTGCAGCGCCTTGCCACCGAAGCGCGCCAGCGCAGGCTGCTGGAGAATGTCCTGGACCTGATGCACGCCCTTGAGCATGACGTCCATGTCGCGCTCATCGGCGAGCATATTGAGCTCGATCAGCGGCGCGTCACGCATGTCGGCCGATGCCAGGCGCACCTCGCCCCGGCTATGGGGGTGCAGGACGCAGACATGGCACGAATAGCCGTGGCCGTAGCGGAACTTGCGCCCATGGTTGTCACCGGCAGACATCACGAAATGCAGCTGGACATCCGGCTCGGCCAGCGCCGGGTCGGTTTTCAGAAAGCCCCCGGCCTCGGTGAAGCTGCGGGTGAAGATGCCTTCGCGCCGGCCGCGGTACTTGATCAGCTCCCACAGATAGCGAAACACGCCACGCACCGAAACCCCGAACAGCTCGGTGCGGAACAGGCGCTTGTGCAAAATCACATCGACGTGCTCCTGCAGGTTCTTGCCGACCTGCGGCGCGTCGACCAGCACCTCGATGCCGTTGTCCTGCAGGTGCTTTGCCGGGCCGATACCGGAGACCATCAGCAGCTGCGGCGAGATCAGGCTGCCGGCACTGAGGATGACCTCCTTGCGGGCACGCAGCACGTATTCGCGACCATCCTTGAGCACCACGACACCCACTGCCCGGTGCCCCTCGAACAGCACCCGCAGTACCTGCGTGTTCACGTGGACATGCAGATTGGCGCGACCGCCATTGAGCTGGCCATCGCCCGTGTTGCCCTGGTGCAGGTAGGCGCGGGCCGCGTTCCAGCGCTCGCCGTTGCGCTGGGTCACCTGGAAGTAGCCGACGCCTTCCTGGGTGGGGCCATTGAAGTCGTGGTTATAGGCATGCCCGGCGCTGCTGGCCGCCTCAAGGAAGTGCCGGGCCATGGCGCAGGGTGAGCGCGGGTCGGTCACGTGCAGCGGGCCGCTACCGCCATGCAAGGGATCGTCATCCCGGCCGGCGACCCGCTCGTTGCACTCGGAGCGCTTGAAATAGGGCAGCACGTCCTTCCAGCCCCAGCCTTCGGCCCCCATGCGTTCCCAGTGGTCGTAGTCCGAGGCGCGGCCCCTGATGTAGACCATGCCGTTGATCGAGGAACTGCCACCCAGGCCCCTGCCGCGCGGCTGATAGCCGGCACGACCGGCCATGCCAGGCTGAGGCAGGCTGTTGTAGGCGTAATTGAATTCACCGGCACGCGGGATCACCAGCGCAATGCCGACCGGCGTCGTCACCAGTGGACGATGGTCATGCCCGCCCGCTTCCAGCAGGGCCACCTCGCCACACTTGGCATCCGCCAGTCGCCCTGCCACTGCGCAACCGGCCGAGCCTCCCCCGACCACGATGAAATCGTAAGCCTGTTCCATTGCGTCACCCTTGTTATTTTATTGTCGGAAAATCGCATAGCCGTTAACGGCAAGCCGTTGCTACATACAGGTCCCAGCCTATGCCGGCGGCCAACGAGAACAATCGTTCAAAGAGGTGAAACGCTGACTAGTCCCTTTGTTGGCGCGGCGCAGCCCGCGGCTGCCGGCAAACGGCAGCACAGCAGCGGTAGTCCGGTGAACTAGTTCGATCGAACGGCATACCTGCCACACTTGCCGTGGCACAATGCAAGACTCAAAAAACAATAAAAGCGGAAACATGGCGGCGTTTTTGCGCGCCCCCCCTCTAGCCCGCTTGCTGGAGATGTGTATGCCCGACGCTTTGGAGCACCAAGACTCAGCCGCCACGGACCTTGGCCATATCAGCCGCGCCAAGGTACTGCACGCCAAGCTTTCAGCCCCGATTGCCGCACCGAGCCATCTTGTCCGCGCCCACTTGCTGGACACCATGGACGCCGTGGCGAACGCCAGGTTGATCCTGGTGCGCGCCGCTGCCGGGTTCGGCAAGACCACCCTGCTCCTGCAGTACCGCGACCGCTGCCTGGCCGCCGGACGCAGTGTGCTGTGGCTGAACCTGGATAAAGCCGACAACGACATTCAACGCCTTATCAGCCATTTGTTCATCGGCATCCGCGACCTGCCCGCCGGTGACGCCCCTGAGAGCGACTCACAACTGGCCAGCCTCACGGCGGCCGAGCAGTCGCAGGAAATTCTGGAGCGCGTCAGCAGTTGCGTGAAACCGTTTTCTATCGTCCTTGACGAGTTTGAAGCCATTGAAAACCCGTCGGTCCTAGACTTCATTCAACGCCTCATAGACGCCCTGCCACCGTGCGGGGTGCTGGTGATTGCCTCCAGGACCACCCCCGACATCGGCCTGGGCCGTATACGCGCACGCGGGCAGTTGGTGGAAATCAACCCCGCCGCACTGCGTTTTTCCCTGGAAGAGGCCACCCGATTCATCCGTGAGAAGCGCCAGCTGACGCTACGCGACAATGAAATAGCCACGCTGCTTCGCTGCACCGAGGGCTGGATCACTGCCATCTACCTGGCCAGCCTCTCGTTGCAGGGCCGCACCGACCCTGCGGCGTTCGTCGCCTCCTTCTCGGGCTCGAACCAGGAACTGGCCCAGTACCTTGCCGAAGACATTCTCGCCAGGCAAAGCGAGGACTGCCGGCTGTTCCTGATGCACACCAGCATTCTCGACCAGCTCAATGCGCCCCTGTGCGATGCGGTCACCGGGCGAAACGACAGCCGGGCCATGATCGAGCACCTTGAGCGCAGCAACCTGTTCATCTTCCCCCTGGACAGCGAGCATCACAGTTTCCGTTACCACAGCCTGTTCGCCAGCTACCTGAAGGGCGCGTTGAACCGGCAGTACCCTGGACGCGCCGCAGCGCTGCACCACGCCGCAGCCCAGTGGTATTTCGCCGCCGACCGGCCGATTCCTGCCATCGAGCACTTGCTGCAAGCCGGTGCCACGGCCGAAGCGGCCAGCCGTCTGGCGATCTACGCCGGGCAACTGATGGCCGAAGCCCGCTCGCGCCTGTTGCTCAGCTGGCTCGATCGGATTCCCTCGACATACCTGGCGCTGCACCCGAATCTCAATGTGGCCTACGCCTGGACCCTGGCCTTGCACCGCCGCTACCGCGACGCCTTGAGAATCGTCGAACAGCTGGAAGCGCGCGCAGAAGATGACGCCCGCGAACTGTTCAAGCTGGAAGCCAGGACCATTCGCTGCATGGTGCTGGCCATCACCGACCAGATAGATGAGTGCTACGTCGCCGGCCTTGAGCATATTGACCAGATCCCGCTCGATGAAGCGTTCCAGTACGGCGTGGTCGTCAACTCGCTGGCGTTCAGCATGCTCGTGACCGGGCGCTATGAAGAAGCACGCCAGCTGTTCGCACGGGCGGTCAAACGCAGCTCGCCCGATCGCGCGACCTACCTGACGCTGGTCACTGGCTGCATCGAAGGCATTCTGGACCTGACTCAAGGGCGGCTGGGCAACGCCCTGGCGCGCTTGCAAGCGGCGGCGCAGCGGCAATGGACCGAGAACGGCAGCAGCGCATTCGGCGGCAAGATCTCGCTGGATATCACCTTGTCGCTGCCGCTGTATGAGGCTGATGCCCTGGAAGAAGTCGAGCACAACCTTGCCGAGGCGCTGCCTCACGCCAAAGACGGCAGCCCGCCGGATTCGCTGATTTCCAGCCATGTGCTGCTGGCACGCATCGCCTACTTGAAAGGCGAGCGAGACACCTGGCTGCGCTACCTGGCCGAGCTTGAACAGATCGGCCGCCAGTCCGGTTCGGACCGGGTGGTGTGCTCGGCCTGGCTGGAGCGGGCCCGCATCGCCACCCTGGAGAACCGCCTGGACGTTGCCGCGCAGGCCCTGCGCTCGGCCAACCTGATCAGCAGCTGGGAGCGTCCCGGCATTCACTTCTACGGCAGCGATGTCGATACGCCGTCAATTGCTCGCCTGCGCCTGCACGTTGCCGAGGGCAACGGCGCGGTAGCCGCCCCGCAACTGCAGGACGCCATCGCTCAGGCCAATCAGTGCCAGCAGTATCGCCGGGCGTTGAAACTGCGCCTGCTGCTGGCCATGGCGCTGGACGGCGCAGGGCAACAGGACGATGGCTTTGCACAGCTGACCGAGGCACTGCGCTTCGCCAGCCACGAAGGATTCTTGCGCACCTTCCTCGATGAGGGGCCGCGGCTGGCCGAACTGCTCCAGCGCTGGGCGGTCTCCCATCAGGCCCGCGCCAGCAGCCTGGGCATCGAGACACGTTTCCTGACCAGCCTGCTGCAACGCGCTGGCAGCGGTGGCGACAGCGGTGCTGCGGTGCCAGGCGATAGCGATGCACGGGAAGCGCTGACCACCCGGGAAATCCAGGTCATCCAGCTATTGGCCGCCGGACTGCGCAACCGGGCGATTGCCCAGAAGATGTTCCTGTCCGAGTTCACCGTGAAATCCCACTTGCGCAACATCAACGCCAAGCTCGGTGCGCAAGGGCGCACCGAGGCGGTGGCCATTGCCCGGGCCAGGGGGCTGCTCGACTGACCCTGGGCCAGGCATCGACGCGCCCGGTCTGACACCGGCGCGTCGACTTCTCCACTTCAACCCGCGACCGACCCGAGGGTGCAACGCTCAGCGGCCTTGGCGTGTGCGCCTGCGCCGCCCTGGCCGGTCGCCATCAAGTCGCTGAGGTTCGGCGTGTTGCGCAGGTTCCAGACGCGCTCGATCAGGGTGGCGGCCTGGTCGGCGCCATGCACGCCGGCATAGGCCAGCAAGCGACGGAACTTGTCCTCCAGCTCGTCGCGCGACAGGGTGTTGTCCGGGTCGCCTTTGGGCGAGTCGATGGCGGCGTGGAGGATGCGTCCGTCGATGCTCAGCACATCGACCCGACCCAGCCAGCGCTGTGGGTAGGCGCCATCGACTTCGGCGTCCAGTTGCATCGTTACCTTGTCGCGAAAGGCGGCGACCCGCGCATCGCTCAGGGCGTAGTGGTCGAACTCGGTCAGGCCCGCCTTGCCGTGGACAGCGATCAGCCCAAGCACGGTGCCCATGGAGAACTTCGCCTGGTGGACGGTTTGCGCAACGCTCACCCGCCCCAGTACATCAATCGCCCCCTGGTGTACGCGGGTAATCACCCGTTCGATATGGTCGTGCTGCAGCCCTTCGCGTTGCATCAGTGCCAGCAGTGCGTCAGCGGCCGGATGGGTGTGACGGCACGAGGCGTGGAACTTGAACGATGTTTCCAGCAGTGCCCAGCGGCTGCCGAGGCGATCAGACAGGCACTCGGGACGCGCATCGCTGGACATGCCCGCCGCCATGCCCTGCTCGCCTTCGAGAATATTGCGTGCGCCGGTCAGGCCATCAGCTGTCAGGTAGGCCGCCAGCAGGCCATCGGCAGCCGCCTTGGCGGTGTGCAGTTGCTTGGAGTCGGCCGCATCGCGCAAAAACTCCCAGAGCCCCGCAGCCTGGGTGCCGGCACTGCCAAGCAGGTTGATGAAGGCTTCTTCGTCGAAGTCCATCAGCTTGCCGACCGCGACCGCTGCGGCCAGCGTGCCGACCGTTGCCGTGGTGTGGAAGATGCGGTAGTGCGAGCGCCCCAGGAATTCACCGATACGGATGCCCGCCTCGTAGCCTGCCACCGACGCCAGCAGCAGCTCCTGCCCGCTCTTGCCCAGGTCCTGGGCGGCGGCCAGCGCTGCCGGGAACACCACCGTGGCCGGGTGCAGTACCGAGCTGTTGTGCAGATCGTCTTGCTCGACCAGGTGCGAGGAAGCGGCGTTCACCAGGGCAGCGAAGTACGGCGAGCTGCGCTGGCCGTTGACCAGAATGCTGGCGCTGCCGTCAGCCGGGCCCATCTTCGCGGCATAGCGCTCGAACAACGGAATCGGGTGCGCGCCCTG
The DNA here is from genome assembly GCF_035581345.1 of Pseudomonas sp. JQ170C. Classification (NCBI taxonomy): domain Bacteria; kingdom Pseudomonadati; phylum Pseudomonadota; class Gammaproteobacteria; order Pseudomonadales; family Pseudomonadaceae; genus Pseudomonas; species Pseudomonas sp. JQ170C. The sequence goes on along the minus strand of NZ_CP141608.1, from coordinate 2,623,857 downwards.
GCTGGCCAGTGCCGAGCCGAGCCAGTCCAGGAACAGGTCTTCGGTGCGTGCCAGCACGGCGTCGGGCAATTGGTTGTAGCTCAGCTCGGCCAGAAATGCAGCCAGTGTACGGGTATGACTCACAGTGATTTCCTCTGTAGCGGCGTGGCGGCTCGAGCAGATGCCCGGCCTTCTTGTGCGGATGGGGGGGGGTAACAGCATGAGTTCGGTTCATGGCACCAGCAGGCCCATTTCCTGCGCGCGCATCACCGCCAGCGCGCGTCGCTTGACCCCGAGCTTGGCGTTGATGTTCTTGGTATGGGCCTTGACGGTATTGAGGGAGATGAACAGGTTGTCGCCGATCTCCTGGTTGGTCAGGCCGGTGGCCAGCAGGCTCAGTACCGACAGCTCGCGGCTCGACAGTTCAACGCGCGAGGCCTTGGTGGCTGCAGGATTGGCCGACGGTAAATCGCCTTGGCCTTCGATCGTTTCAAGCAGCACCCGCGCCTCTTTGCCCAGCGTGTTGAAGGTGAACCGGCCACAGTGCTCGAGCAGTGCCAACAGCGCCGTGCGCGCCTCCTCCACGCGGCCAAGCCCGCGGTACGCAAGCGCCAGTACCAGCTGAATACGCAGCGGCAACGACGGCGTGTGCAAAGGTGCGATACGGCCGGATTCCGGGTTGAGCCGTGCCTGCATGGCCAGGGCAAGGGGTATGACTGCGTGCCACTCGCCTTTGTGCGCCAGCAAGCGCAGGCGCTGGAAGTCCAGCAGCAACTGATAGCAGCTGGCCTGGGCCTTTTGGCAATGCATGTGCCGCTCGGCGTCGTGAATTGCCCGGCTTGCCTGGTCGAAGTCGCCTTGTCTGGCGGCCATTTCGCCCAGGCCGATATAGCCGAGCAATTTGAACGGGTCAGCACTTTCCCGCGCCAGGCCCATGCCGAGTTCAAACGCCTTGGCGGCCTCGCTTGCCGCGCCGCGCAACAGGTGCAGTTCGCCTTGCAGCAGGTGCAAGCGCCCCAGCAGCAGGCTTGGCCGTGTGTCGGCGCGGGTCAGCTCCAGGCTCTGGTTCAGGAGCGCTTCGGCCTGGGTCAGCTCATCGCAGAGAATCGCCTGGCGGATACGATCGGTGTTGATCAGCACTTCGTTGGCCAGGCAACCATGGCGCCGTGCAATCTCTACTGCGTCCTGGAGCAACTGGCGGCCGTCCTGACTGTTGCCAAGGGCTATTTCGACCCGGCCGAGGGTCGAACAACACAGAATCGCCGAGCGCCAGTCATGACTGCCCAGGTGCGCCAGCGCCTGCCGGCAATGCTCACGGGCCGCCTGCGCATGACCACGCAAGCCCTCAAGGCTGCCGCACAGTGCCTGCCAATTGGCAATCAGGCGCTGGTGCTGCACCGGGTCGGGATGCGGCAGGAACCGCTCAAGGCGAGCAATGCAGCTGTGCGCTTCGTCCAGACGCCAGCTCAACAGCAAGGCCCGGGCGCTCTGGAAGATCAAGCGCGGCGAGCCGAGCAGCAGTGACGGCGGCATCCTGTCGTACCAGCCCAGCCATTGGTGCAAATGCTGGCGGGCAAACAGCCAGTCAAAACCCAGCCGATCCATCAGGTTGGCCGCAAGGTCCGGCTGGCCTGCACACAAGGCCAGCTCGATGGCATCGTCAATGCACCCGGCGGCGCTCAGCCAATGGCACGCGCGCAGCCGCAGTTGCTGCAGCGCAGGCCCCTTGAGCTGGTCGCGCAAGGCATTGGCGACCGCGGGCAACAAGCTGTACCACTGCCCTGGCGCATCCAGCACTTGAAAATAGGCATTGGTGCGCAGCATCCGTTCAAAGGCATCGGTGCCGCTGTCGTCGTCCCACAGGTGCGCATACAGCGCTGCGTTGAACCTGGGCAGGTGGGCCAGGGCACAGAGTACCGACACTTGTCGCTCGGTCAGGCGCGACAGCACCTCGTGCTGCAGGTACTCGCGCAGCCACGCGCAGCCCTGCTGTTGCGAGGCCTCGCACAGCAGCCGCGTGGCGGCACACCAGCCCAGCGATTGCTGCCAGAGCAGGGTGTTGTCGCTGGCACAGCGATCGGGCGCCAGCAGGGCCATCAAGCGGTCGAACTCCTCCTGACTGAACGCCAGCTGGCGGCTGTTCAGTTCCAGCAGTTCATCGTCGAGCAGCAAGCGTGACAGGTTCAGGTGCGGTCGCTGGCGGCAGCTGACCAGCACTTGCAAGGTGCAGCCCGGCAGCCCCAGCAGCAGGTCGAGCCACTGGCCGATCGGGTCGGGGCCCTGGCTGGGAAAGTCGTCGAGCACCAGCCACAGAGGCTGCTGGCACTGGCTGAACCACACGAGCAATGCATCCGCATCGCGGTAGATCGCCGGTGCGACGCCGAACGCGGTGCCGATCTGCTGGCAGAACGCCCCGAGGGTCAGCCACTGGCCACTCATCGCCACCCAGGCACTGTGCCGTGGCGACAGCTGGCGCAGGGCCTCGCACAGCAACGTGCTCTTGCCAAAGCCGGCCGGCGCGCACAGCAGGCGCAGGCGCTGGGGCTTTTCCAGCAACAGGTCAACCAGATGCTGGCGGGGCAAGTGCCGTGCGGGCAAGTTGGGCAAAGACAGGGGCAGCGAATGCAGTGTCTTGAGCGTAAGACTGGTCATGACAACACCTGATAATTGTTATTGGCCAGGCGGCACAGTGGGCCTAGCAAATCATCAGGGGCCTGCCTTCACAATCGGTCGTAGGGACTAGTTCCTGTGACCGGCCGAAGACAAAAACGCCGCGATCGAGGCTCGATCGCGGCGCAGGGTTCAGCGGATACCGGCGTTGCGCAAGGCACCCGGGGTAAAGTCGGCCATGGTCGGGTTGGTGCCATATTCGGTGCCATGTGGCGCCTCGTTGGACAGACCCATGACCAGGTAGCGACCGGCGACCAGATCGTTGATCACCATGGCGGCGTAGTTGCCCAGGCGTTGCTCGTAGTCAACCATGGCAAAGCCCTCGGCAACCCGCCACAGTTGGCCACGGCCGTCGTAGTGATCGACCTCCACCAACTGCCAGGTGTCTTCATCGAAGTACATATGGCGCTTGGCGTAGATGTTGCGCTCGCCAGGCTTGAGGGTGGCAACCACTTCCCATACCCGGTGCAGCTCATAGCGCGTGTAGTCCGGGTTGATATGCCCCGCTTTGAGCATGTCCTTGTACTTGAGCTGCGGCGAAGCGAGGCGATAGTTGTTGTAAGGGATGTACAGCTCCTTCTTGCCCACCAGTTTCCAGTCGTAGCGGTCCGGCGCGCCGTTGAACATGTCGGCATTATCGGCCGTGCGCAGGCCGTCGGCAGCGGTGCCCGGGCCGTCATAGGCCACCTGGGGCGCACGGCGGACCCGGCGCTGCCCTGCGTTGTAGACCCAGGCCATGCGCGGTTCCGTGACCTGGTCGATGGTTTCGTGCACCAGCGTCACGCCGCCGGCCAGGCGCGAAGGCGCAGTGACTTCCTGCTTGTAGTAGAACAGCACGTTATCGGCCTTTTTCCCTTCGGCGTCCTTCATGTACTGCGGGTAGCCGACTTCATCGCTCAACTCCACCGCGGTGAACGATCCGTTGGTCTGCGGCGTCGCTTGAGCGGTCAGGCGGCGGAAGTTCTTGCCGCGGTAGCGCGTCAGGTGGTTCCACAACACCTCGATGCCGCTGGTCGGCAGCGGGAAGGCATAGAAGCGCGAGGCGACAAGGTTGCCGACGTAATTCCCCCCGGCCAGGGCCTCTGCATTCAGGGCGCTTTTCTTCGCCGCATCGTAGATTTCCTGCGGGTTTGCCGCGGTGCGATGGCTGGTGAACACCGGAATCCGGTAGCTGTCGGGGTAACGCTTGAACATCGCCATCTGCCCGTCGGTCAGCTTGTCTTTGTACTGCTGGGCGTTCTGCGAATTGATGACGAACAGCGGTTTTTCATTGGCGAACGGGTCGCCCAGAAAGCCCTTCTCGACTTTCGCCGCACCGGGCTTGAGCCCGCCGGTCCAGGCCGGAATGCTGCCGTCGCTGTTGCCTTCCTTCTGCGCGCCCAGTGGCGTCAGCGTGGTGCCAAGCTTGTCGGCCTCCTGCTGCGACACCGCAGCCATGGCGCCGGTGGCCAGCAAGGTAAGGGTCAGCGCCGCACCCTGAAAAAAAGTGATGGGTTTCATCTTCAGCTCTCCACGGAATCAGGTTTAGAAGTTCACGCCAACGCTGAGCGACATGAAGTCACGGTCCACCAGCGTGTTGAAGTCGCCGCCAAAGTAGTTGGTGTAACTGAGGCTTGCGGTGTAGGTGTTCTGGTAGTCGGCATCCAGCCCCAGGCTGACCGCCTTGGCGCCTTCCTCGAAGCTGACGCCGGTGCCATTGACGTCATGGGACCAGGCCAGGCTCGGCGAAAAGTTGATGCCGGCAATCACGTTGGGATAGTCCAGCTTGCCGCGCACGCGGTAGCCCCAGGAGTCGCTGGTGTAATAACCCTTGTTGTTGCATTCCTGCTGCGGATTGCTGGCCGTGGGTGTGCCGGCAGCCGTCCCGGTGCAGACCGCGCCGTTGTCGACCAGCGCGCCCGCACCGTAGGTCGGGCTTCGACCGAAGCGCACATCACCGGTGTCGGTGCTCAAGCCCGAGACACGGTTGTAGCCCACCTCGCCCACCAGCGTCAGGCGGCTTGCCGCCAGTACCTGGTCGAAAAATTTGGTGGCCGTCACCTGGACCTGGGTCACCGGCATGCGCTTGTAGCCTGGAATCGCAGCGCCCGGGGCATTGGTGGCAAATCCGTCGACGAACACCGGCGATACCGCACCGGGTACGCCATTGATCAGGCCAATCTGGTTGACGGCGGCCAGGTTCAGGTCCGCCGTGTTGATCTGCAGGGGCATGTTCGGGCGGTAGCTGACTTCCCCGCCGAGCGCTACGCCAGACACGTTGGTCTGGAAGCTCAAGCCATACAGACGAATGTCCTCGGGGTAGTCGACAAAGTAGCTGGCGGTGCGCACCCGGTCCGGCGTATTGGCAGTGGTCGGTGCGCCCGCCACGGTGGTGCGGGTGAAGCTCAGGTACGGGCTGCGGCTGTGGTAATTCATCGCGTAGGCCGCCACTTCCGTGTCGTTCAACTCCGGCAGGAACCAGCGCATGGCCAGGCCGAACTGGCCACTGTCGCCTGGTTCGTGATCCTTGGCCCGCGGGATGTAGGCGTTATCCAGGCCCTGGGCAATCGCCTGAATGTTCAGGCTGTTGCTTGCCACACCGGGGGCAAAATCGGGGCCGGTGATCACCAGGCGGTCATTGCAGCCCTTGGACACCGGGTCGCCACCGAAGAAGGTGCCACAGTTGTCGGTGACCGTCTTGTCCCACTCCAGTTGGTAGAACATTTCAGCGGTAAGGTTCTCCGTCAGGCCTTGTGACAGGTAGAACATATTGACCGGAATCAGCCCTTCCTTGACCTCGGCACCCGGACGGCGCAGCGCGGCAACGTCGATCGGGTTGATGGCGTTGATCGAGTTCTGGATGAACGTGCTTTCACCCCAGCTGACCACTTGCTTGCCCAGGCGCACGTTGCCGGGCAAATCGCCGATCTGGTAGTTGTGGTAGACGAACGCATCGAGAAACTCCGCACCCGAGGCCTTGGCCGAACGGTCACGGCCGTGGTCGTCGATGTCGTAGAAGTCCTGATCGCCGTCCTTGAGCTCAAAGTCGTACCAGTACTTGCCGCGGACAAACACACCGGAGTCTTCATACTTGAGCGACAGGTCATGGATGCCTTTGAAGATTTTCGAGAAGGCATCGTGCTTCTTGAAATTCAGGCGGCCGTCATCGGCGGTACGAGAGGCGGCACGGCCCTCCTCGCCCATGACGTTGAAGTTGGAAATGAAGTCTGGATCGGCGTCCTGGGTCGCCCAACTGGCGCCGATGGACAGTGACGAATCGAAGGTGCCTTCGATTTCCCCGAGCGTGAAGTTCACGGCTTGAGCCTGCGTTCCCCACGCCAGCGCGATGGCGGTCGCCAACACGGTGGGGTGCAGGTTTGCGCGCTTTATTATTGTTTGCATGCGGCTTTCCAGGAGTTGGATCAGATGGAAAGCCCATGCTATGCAGGTAAAACGCGAAGCAATATTGCCTGAAGGGGTAGTTTTGCGACCTACCCTTGCGGGTAGTGCGGGTGAGCCCGGAGCGCAGGTTCAGGCACGCTCTCCCGGTTGATGCCAGACGCGTGCAGCCAGCGATCGTCCGATTCGTTGCATCATGCCTATGCAAATGTTGTAGCCGGTCAGGTCGACTGCCTGGGCCCACAGCACGACTTGACCTCAGCCGGTTCTGCCGGGGATTGTCCGGGCTCACAGAGGCTTACCAACACAGGCTTTGACCCCGCGCAGGTTGAGGCCGCACTGGAAGCGGGAGCGCAGCAGGCAGCAGCAGGTTCGGTAGATTCCGCTGCGCAACATTGCGCAGGCCCGGCTACCACCTCCGGCTGCGGATTGACCTTCCATTCATGCCAGGCTTCGCGAAGAACCTGTCCAGCGGAATGCAGGAACAGTGCGGCAATGGCCAGGCCCACCGCAATATCAGGCCACAGGCTACCCGTCAGGGCCACCAGGCCGGCCGCGACAATCACACTGCTATTGGCAATCAGGTCGTTACGTGAACACAGCCAGGTCGAGCGCATGTTCAAGTCATCACTGCGGTGACTGAACAGCAGATAGAAGCAGATACCATTGGCAATCAATGCGATAAGCCCGACCACCCCCATCCAGTCCGCTGCCGGTACTTCTTGCAGGATCAGCTTGCGTGCAGCATCGGCGACCACCACGAGCCCGAAGAGCAGCATAAAGCCACCTTTGAACAAGGCAGCGCCGGCGCGTGCTCGGACGCTTCGGTGCAACACAAACAGTGTCACCGCATAAACCGAGGCATCACCAAACATATCCAGCGAATCGCCCAGCAGCGCAGTAGAGCCCGCAATCAGACCGGCGGCAAACTCCACCACGAACATCACTGCATTGATGGCCAGAACGATGTAGAGGATGCGACTTTGTCGGGCGCGCAACTGCGCCAGTTCACCGGCTTTGTTTTCGCAGCAGCTGTCCATTTTCCCATCCTCACGCATGATCGATTGCGATAGCATGAAGGTTCTAGCAACTATAAGGTCAAGCACCATGACTGAATCAACCTACACCGTAGGTCAGTTGGCCAAGGCCACAGACACCAAGGCAGTGACGATCCGTTATTACGAACAGCAAGGGTTGCTGCCTTTAGCTGCCAGGACGCCCGCTGGGTACCGCCTCTATACGGAGACGGAGCGTGATCGGCTGCTGTTCATTCGCCGCAGCCGTGGGCTGGGTTTCAGCCTTGACGATGTGCGCGAATTGCTCGGCCTGGCTGATCGAAAGGAACATTCCTGCGCAGCGGTCGATGCCAAAGTCGAACTACAACTTGCTCAAGTAAGGGACCGCATCCGTGATCTACAAGGCCTGGAAAGCGAGCTGACACGATTGATCGCGTGCTGCCAGGGTGGTGTGATTGAAGAATGTCGGATCATCGAGTCCTTATCGAATCGAAATGCTGTGCGTGCAGCGTCGACGGACAAGGTGTCTCAGTAAAGGGTCAGCTAGCAACTTTGAAACAGAGACAAACACGGGTCCCCGCCTGTTCTTCGCTACTGAGACTAACTTCCCCGCCAAAGCGCTCCATGATCTGTTTGACCATGATCAAGCCGATACCCAGTCCGCCCAGTTTGGTGGTGTAGAAGGATTTGAAGGCCATCATCTCCTGCTGGCGAGTCATGCCTTTACCAGTGTCGTTGATCGAGAGGTAGAGCTTTTGCCCATCCGCGGACAGGGTGGTGCTGATATCCAGCCGGCCGCCCTCCGCCATCGCCTCTATGGCATTGGCGATCACACTGTTAAGCACCTGGGCCAGTAGCAGTTGATGACTTATCACCAGCGGGATTGGCCCGGAAACGAACGCTACCTTGACTTTCGAGTAAGCCAGTTGCTGTTCGAAAGAGCTCAGTACCGAATGAACCGCACCGACCAGATCGACCTGCTCTGACTCGCCTCGCAATGGACGCAAACACAACAGCAGATCCCTCACCCAAATCGACATGCGGTCAACCTGGCTGACAATATCCGCAATGTTTTTCCTCGCCGGCTGCCCCTCCATGCTTTGCGCCAACTCGGCACTGGTACGGATGCTTGCCAGTGGGTTACGCATGCTGTGCGCCACCGCAGTCGACATTTCGACCAGCCCGCCATAGGTCTTGTTAGCGACCAGTTGGTCCTGCTGGGACGCCAACAACTTCGATGCACGCCACACGATCCAGAACAGCCCGAAGTAAATGCCCAGGCCACCCAGCGCGGTGGCCATCCAGATCAAACGAAAGCCTCGATTTACCCGCTCGATTAAATCCACGGGCTCTTTATAGATTTCCACCATCGCCAGGACATTCCCTTGATCATCAATCAAGGGAATGTAGTTCTCAACGAAGAACTCCTGCGGCGCACGGACAAACTGCTGTTCGATCCGCCCATCCTGAACATCGTTGTATCTCGCCGAAACACTCCCCGTGGATATAAAGGCCGCGTCCAACGCCGCATCTGCAACAACCGTGCGTCCTATCAGGGCCGGATTGGTTGACCACACAACCACACGCTCAGGCGAATAGATTGTCGCTAATAGAATGTCTGGAAGATGGGCGAGGTGATCGAGAAATTCGGATCGCGCTCTTCCCCGGTTACGCACTGTCTCTTCATTCAACATGCTATACACCGAGGGCGCCAAAACCGCGCCCATCTGCATGCCGGAGAGGTCGTGATGGCGGATTTCCCCAATAGCCACGGACTGAATGAACTGAGCCGACAACAGCGCATCGCGCTCAAGGCTCTCATTCATCAGGAAGCGGGTCGACAGCGACCCCAGGCCAATGGCAACGACACCGATAATCAGGAAGCTGATAATCGAGAACCCGTGCAGCAAATCGAACGGCTCGGTAGAGCCGATTGATGCGATACCTCGAAAGGGTCGGTACCTGGACCAGAACGGCTCTGCACTCATAGAAAAACCCGCCAGATGTGAACGTCAGTGATTGCATCGTCCCTGAGAGGTGGCGGCCAGGACAGTCACACCCACTTTACCTAGACTCTAGACGTAGATTGCGCTCCCATCGACCGGGCTACCTGGCTGACCCGAGCCTTCCCAGCACCCCGGATTTTTCTGCCATGAATAGCATCCTCAAACGACTGCAGCGGTGGGCGAAAACGCTTAAAAAACAAACCATGGTGCTTTGGTTCTGTTGCCACCACCCGGAGACGCCAAAGTTACCTAAATTTATTGCCATGCTGGTGGTCGCTTATGCGTTGAGCCCGATCGACTTGATTCCCGACTTTATCCCGATACTTGGTTATCTGGATGATCTCATCATTCTGCCAATGGGTATTTGGCTCGCGATCTATCTGATGCCGTCACAGGTGCTGGCAGCGTGCGAAATCAAGGCCATTGAATGGGAAAAATCACAGACCGGGCGACCTGTTAATAAAATTGCTGCCCTGGTCATCATCGTGTTTTGGGCACTGCTATTGCTCGGCATATGGATGGCGTAATAAATACATCAATACTTAAAAAAACACCCACTCCTTACGGCGTTCAGCGATACAGACCGGGGAGTTGCTTGCCCGTGTCCGCGGTGCTGCCCCATATGCAACTGTTCAGAGCGGTCTGGGGCCTTTCACACACGACAGACACGCCCTGCCTGCGGGTGTTAATGGGCGGGCTGCGCAAGAAAGTCGAAGCCGATCCCTCGCAGCCACGCCATCTGGTGACTGAAACCGGCGCTGGCTATCGGTTCATCCCGTGATGTAGACGAGATGGCCAACGCCCCTGCGCGGTATGAACGGCGGCGTTCAATTAGGCTTGTCCTTGTTCCTGATGAAATCCAGGTAAAAGCCCACAGCGCCCACCAGCAGGATCGCGGTGACCACCAATAAACCCATCACGGTATTGTTCATCTACATCTCCTTGGCAGAACCCTGCACCCATCACGAGAACACGCGGGTGAAAAATCGTTTTGCAGCGCCCGGACGCGAGGCTGTACTCACCGCGCCCACGGGATGCCCTCCACGAAAATCCCGGGCCAGGCGTTTCAGGAACAACACCATCACCCCGCCCAACAACAGCATCGCCATGACCAGTGCCGGATAGGCCAGCCACCACGGCACCCCACTGGTCATCATGCTGAATTCGGACATGCCGCCGATGCTGGCGATCAGGTTCAGGGGCAGGAACACCACGTTGATCAACGTCAGCTTGCGCAGCATTTCGTTCATGGTGTTGTTGGCCAGGTTGCCGCGCGCGTCCATCAGGCCGGCAAACACGGTGGAGTAGATCTCCGCCTGCTTGTAGCACTGGGTGTTCTCGATGATCAGGTCGTCGATCAACTCGATGAGCTGCGCATCAAAGTGGTTTTTTTGCGCATGGTTACGCAACCGCGAAAGCACCGTGCCATTGCTGTGGATGGCGTTGATGTAATAGATCAGGCTTTCACTGAGATTGAACATCTGTATCAGGTGGTGGTTGTGCATCGAGCTGTTGAAGCGCTGCTGCAGCTCGCGGGCAACCATCTTGATCACCTTCAGGTGACCCAGGTAGTGATGGATGTTGCTGAACAGCATATCCAGCAACACATCCAGCGGTGCCTGCAAGTCATGGCGGGTACCCAGACCTCGTACTTGCGAGTCGTCTGGCGCGATGAGCACCAGGCGCTCTGCCTGCAACAATAGACCGAAAGAGGACACCTCAAAGGAGAAACTGTCTCCGCCCGAGTAATTCTCCGGACGCTTCCAGATCAGGAACAGGCTGTCCGGGTGGAACTCGATACGTGATACCTCATCGGGATCCAGCGCTGACGCCAGCGCATGCTCATCAATGCGGAACCGGCGTTTGAGCAGCTCGCGCTCGGCAGTGTCCGGATCGACGAACAGCAACACCTGGCTGTCGAGGCTTTCACTCGCGTACAGCGCCCCTTGGGCGAGCTGGAAACTTTTTATCATCGGGGCTCTCCCGGATGTGTGCCGGTTGTCTACCAGATCTGGCCACGGCGCTTGTGCTCCAGCCGGCGCACGAACTCTTCCAGTACCAGGGTGTAGAGGTCGTCCTGCAAGTAAGCGTCCTCGATGCCGGCGTCCAGGTTGGGGTTGTCGTTCACTTCGATGACGACCACTTTGTCACCTGCCTGCTTGAGGTCCACACCGTACAACCCGTCGCCAATCAGGCTGGCTGTCTTTGCCGCCAGCTCTACCACTGCCCGAGGGACTTCGTGGATGGGTAACGTGCGGCATTCGCCAATGACATCGGCACCCTGGGCCTTGTGGTTGAAGATCTGCCAATGACCTTTCGACATGAAGTACTGGCAGGCGAAGATCGGTTTTCGATTCAGGATGCCGATGCGCCAGTCGTACTCGGTGTAGAGGTACTCCTGCGCCAGGAGCAGCACCGAGTGCTCGAACAATTCGGCCGTCGCCCGCAGCAATTGCTCCTGGTTCTCCACTTTGATCACGCCCCGGGAGAAACAACCGTCAGGGATTTTCACTACCAGCGGGAAGCCCAGACGTTCACCCACTTGCTGCAGTTCCTGGGGGTTGTCCTTGTAGAGAATCTCGCTGGCCGGCATCGCCAGTTTGTTGCTGCGCAGCAGGTCGGTGAGATAAACCTTGTTGGTGCAGCGCAGAATCGACGTTGGGTCGTCCATCACCACCAGCCCTTCGCTCTCGGCCTTTTTAGCGAAGCGGTAGGTGTGATTGTCGACGCTGGTGGTTTCGCGGATCAGCAGTGCGTCATACTCGGCCAGGCGCGAGTAGTCTTTGCGTTCGATCATCTCGACATCGATACCCATGCCGCGGCCGACCCGCACGAAACTCTCCAGTGCCTTGGCATTCGAGGGGGGTAACGCTTCCTCGGGGTCATGCAGGATGGCCAGATCGTAGCGCGCCATGCGCCTGGATCGGGGCACACGCCAGATTTTGCGACTGAATCCGTCCAGGGCATTGGCGAACTGATCCTCCTGATCTTCGCGTAACTTGTGCATGGACCCGGCTTTTACCCCGGCGATCTGCCAGCCATCGGCCTTGCGAAACTCAACCAGAAGTATCGGGCAGGGAAAAGCCTCAAACAGTTGGCGGGCGATGGACTGCAAGGGTTCCAGATGAGTCCAGCCAAAATAAAGACTCAAAGTAAAGCCTTCAGCACTGGCATAAACATTATTGTTTAGGCTCTTCTCGAGGGTCTTTTCCATATCATCCAGGGCCAGACCATAGAGTGACTTCCTGGCCAACTCACTTATGGTCTTGACCGACGGAATTACTTTATGACCCCTTGCCTCGGCCAAGAGCGAGCAGTAATAACCGTGACCGAGATACTTGTAGCTGCGACACAGATTGATGACCTGTACACGCTTGCCAGACTCGTTATCCCGCGGTCGTTCCAGGTACTCCTGGGCCGTCACCAGATCTTCACTTGGAAAGTATTTACTCCAATCTTCCTTGCGCTCAACGATGATAACAAGTTGACTGGAGCCTTTGTTTTCAATTGTGCCGGCCGGTTGATTGACTATTGCCGATTCAATATTTCTGCCCAATACTTCGCGCAAACCAAACTGTGCCATTGTCATCTCAAGTGCCTAACGAGGACCAAGTGGTTATCTATTAAGCATGGAAACTTGCAAAAGTCCCGCTTCATTACGAAAGTTTTACGGTGACCTGTATGGAATTTATATTTCGCAACGCCAGTGCCGAAGACCTGCCCTCGTTACTGTCGTTGGAGAACCAGTGTTTCGAGCATGACCGGCTATCGCCACGAAGTTTTCAATGGATGATCAGCCGGGCTCACGCCAGCCTGATCGTCGCTCAGGCCGCCGGGCAGTTGATGGGTTACGCCTTGCTATTGTTTCACCGCGGAACATCCCTTGCGCGCCTTTACTCCATCGCCATTTCTCCCGCCGCTCGCGGTCAAGGGCTGGGCAAGCGACTGCTGGCAGAAGCGGAACACACCGCGCGCAGCGTTGACTGCGCCTACATGCGCCTTGAGGTCCGTCCCGACAACCAGACAGCCATCAGGCTCTATGAAGGCGTGGGCTATCGACGCTTCGCAGTCATCAACGACTACTATCAGGATCACGCCGACGCCCTGCGCTATGAGAAACGCATCATCGAGCAGCCGTCCGGCAATGCGCGGCGGGTACCCTACTACCAACAGACCACAGACTTTACCTGTGGCCCGGCCTGCCTGTTGATGGCCATGGCGGCGCTGCAACCCGGGCGGGCGCTGGCCAGGCGTGAAGAGGTTCAGCTGTGGCGCGAAGCAACCACGGTATTCATGACCTCCGGGCATGGCGGCTGCAGCCCGCAGGGGCTTGCATTGGCGGCCTGGCGCAGAGGGTTTCGGGTGACCTTGCAGGTGAGTGTCGACGGCCCGCTGTTTCTCAATGGCGTGCGCAGTGAGAACAAAAAAGCCGTGATCCGCCTGGTACACGAGGAACTCTGCACTGAGCTGCAAAACAGCGACGTGGTACAGGTGCACAGCAAGAAAATCGACATAGCGGCTCTACTCGCCGCGGGCGGACAACCGCTGGTGCTGATCAGCTGCTTTCGCATGACCCGAAGCAAAGCACCCCATTGGGTAATGGTGACCGGATGCGATGAAGACTTTGTTTACCTGCATGATCCGGATATCGACCATAGCCGGCATCGTCACGCCCTGGATTGCCAACACATTCCGGTAAGCCACCAGGAGTTTCAGCGCATGAGTCTTTTCGGCGGTAACAAGCTGCGCGCTGCTGTAGTGCTTTATCGTCCACCTTGCGAGGAGACAAGCAGCGCGCAGGTTCAGGCTCTTCACTCCTCTGCTTGATGGCAAATGTCGCCCTGCCACGGTCAAGCGACACCCAGGTCGTGCTCCGCTTGTGCCAGTTGCTGGTGGCGCGCGCTGTACACACGATGATCGCGCGCCAGCCAGCAGTAGAGCGTGGGCAGCACAAACAACGTGAACAAGGTGCCGACCAACATCCCGCAGACAATGACAACACCCAGGCCAAAGCGGCTGTTGGCTCCGGCGCCACTGGCAAACAGCAACGGTGCGACACCGAAGGTCATCGCCGCCGTGGTCATCAGCACCGGCCGCAGTCGAATCTGCGCCGCACGCATGATCGCCGCGGCCCGATCGAGTTGCTCGCGCACCTGGATTTCGTTGGCGAACTCCACCATCAATATGCCGTGCTTGCTGATCAAGCCAATCAAGGTGACCAGCCCGATCTGCGTATAGATGTTGAGCGTGGCCCAGCCCAGCACCACCGGCAGCAGCGCACCGCAGATGGACAACGGCACGGTGACCAGAATGATCAGCGGATCGACCAGGCTCTCGTACTGCGCGGCAAGTACCAGGTAGATCACCACCATCGCGGCGAGAAACGCCAATGCCAGCGCATTGCCCTCCTGTACATACTGACGCGACTCCGATAGCCAGTCGTGGCTGAACCCCGGCGGCAACTGCTCGGCAAGCGCCTGCAGATACGCCACCGCCTGCCCCTGGGAGACACCGGGCGCGGGAATGGCCTGCAGGGTGCTGGCGTTCTGTTGGTCGAACTGCAACAGCCGGTTGGGCGCCACCGCCATGTTCAGGCTGACCACGGTAGACAACGGGATCAACTCGCCGCTGTCGGTGCGCACGTACTGCCGGGCCAGTGCCTGGGGCGTCAGGCGCTGGTCGCGGGTACTTTGCGGGATCACGTCATAGGAGCGCCCATACAAGGCAAAGCGGTTGATGTACTGCTCCCCCACCAGTACCGCCAGGGCATCGCCGATGTCCTGCATGCCAATGCCCAGGCTGGCGGCCTTGGCGCGGTCGACACTGACGTTGACCACCGGGTTGTTATAGTCCAGATCGCTGTCCACCACGGCAAACAGGCCGCTGCTGCGGGCCTGCTGCTTGAGGGTTTCCATGGTCTGGTAGAGCACCGGGTAGTCCTGTGCGCTGCGCAGCACCATCTGCACCGGCAAGCCGCCACTGGACCCTGGTAACGACGCGACCTGGAAGGCAAAGATGCTACTGCCCTCGACATCGCCCACGGCTTGCTGCAACTGGGCCTGGACCTGATCGGCCGACCGCTCCCGTGCCTGCCACAGGCTGAGGTTGATGCCGCCAAAACTGGCTGCCGGCCCGTCGGTGCCATTGATAATCCAGGTATCGGTGGTTTCCGGAAGGCTTTTCATGACCTGATCGAGCTTGCCTGCAAAACGCTCGACGTAGTCGAGGTTGGCGTACTGGGGCGACTTGATCGCCGTGAGTACCGCTGCCTGATCCTCGGGCGGCGCCAGCTCCCGCTGCGGCGTCAGGTACAGCCACGGCAGGCTCAGGCACACCAGTAGCACCACCGCACCACTGATCCAGCGCCGAGACAACGAATAGGCCAGCCCCCTCCCGTAAACAGCCGCCAGGGCGGCGAACATCCTTGTGGCCAACTGGCCCATGCGCCCCTCCTGCTGCCCGGCCTGCAACAGCAGCGAACTCATCACCGGCGACAAGGTCAGCGCGACGACGCCGGAAACGATCACCGCACCCGCCAGGGTCAGGGCAAACTCGCGAAACAGCGTGCCCGTCAGTCCGCCGATCAGGCCGATGGGGGCATACACCGCGGCCAGCGTCAGGGTCATGGCGATCACCGGCCCGGCGATCTCGCGGGCCCCGACCAGCGCTGCAGCCACGGGCGACAGGCCCGCTTCGATATGACGGTGGACGTTCTCCACCACCACGATGGCATCGTCCACCACCAGACCGATGGCCAGCACCATCGCCAACAGCGTCAGCAAATTGATGCTGAAGCCGAAGAGCAGCATCAGGCCGGTTGCGCCCAGTATCGACAGCGGAATCGCCAGCACCGGAATCGCCACGCTGCGCAGCGACCCCAGGCACAGCCAGATCACCAGCACGACGATCAGCACGGCCTCCAGCAACGTCGTCATCACCTCCTCGATCGAGGCTTCGATAAAGCGCGCGGTCTCATAGGCCAAGGCGACCTGCACCCCGGGCGGCAGGGTTTTCTGGATCTGCGGCAGCAGCGTGCGGATGCCGTCGACAATCACCAGTGGGTTGCCGGAAGGCGTGGGGTACAGCCCCAGGTGCACGGCCGGCTCACCGTTCATCGACGCACTGGTGCGGGTGGCCGAGGCACCTAGCTCGACGGTCCCGACATCGCGCAGGCGCACGAGGGCCGTTCCATCGTTGCGAATGATCATCTCGCGGAAGGTCTCGACGCTGGTCAGGTCGGTATCAATGCTGATGTCGGCCAGCACGAACTGGCCGCGCACCTGGCCGGGCGTCGCCTGATAGTTGTTGCGGCGAACCGCTTGCGCGACATCAGCGGCGGTCACCCCCCGCCCGGCCATGCGGTCGCTGTCCAGCCACAAGCGCATCGCCAGGTTCTGGCCGCCGAAGCTTTGCACCTTGGCAACACCCTCGATGCCGGCGAACTGCGGCTCCACCACCCGTGACAGGTAGTCGCTCAGCTCGGGAATAGACAGCGTCTGGCTGGAAAAACCGACATAGGCAACGGCGGTGGAGTCGCCTGCCGACAGCTCGACCACAGGGTCGTAGGCATCGTCGGGCAAGCGATAGCGCACCTGGTTGACCTTGGCCATGGTCTCGGCCAATGCCTGGGTCGAATCACGGTTCAGGGTCATGCGCAGGGTCACCAGGCTGCGCCCTTGTACGGACGATGACGAGAGGTAGTCGATGCCTTCGACCGAAGAAACCGCCTGGGTGATCGGCTGGGTCACAAAGCCCTGCATCAGTTCGGCAGAGGCGCCGGGGTACTCGGTACTGATCGTGATGGTGGAGCTTTCCAGCAACGGGTACTGACGCACCGGCAGTTTGCCCAGGGCGAACAGGCCCATGAGCACGATCAGGCTGCTGACCACCAGGGCGAGCACAGGACGACGCACAAAGATGTCAGTGACCTTCATGACTCACGACTCCCCACGGCCGCCTGCAAGCTGTCCTCAGCGGCCGCTTCGACCGGCATTCCATCACTCAGTTTGAGCTGGCCGGAGACCACGACCCGATCGCCCGCTTTCAACCCCGAGGTGACTTCCACCTGGCCGTTCCAGCGCTCGCCCGTGGTGACCTGGATGCGGCTGACCGTCAGGCTGCGGTCCGCGCCCTCGCTGGCCAGGAACACCGTTTGCCCGTAGGCGGTGTAGGTCACCGCGGTTTCCGGCACCGCCACGACCATCGTCGGCACCGCTGCGCCAAGGCGCACGCTGGCGTACATGCCGGCCTGCAACTGGCCATCCGGATTGGCAAGCGATGCTTGAACCTGCACCGAACGCGACTTGCCGATCATCGGGTCGATGGCATTGACCTGGGCGGACAGCTCGCGATGGGGCAGCGCATCGACACTCAGTTCAACCCCCTGCCCGACACGAAGATCAGCCGCAGCCTTTTCATGCAGGGTGAAATTCACATGCAGATGCCGGGCGTCCACCAGGCTGACGACAGCCTCGCCTGCCTGCACATACTGGCCTTGATGCACGCGGCGAATGCCGACTTTCCCTGCAAAGGGTGCGCGGATGGCCTTTTGCGCAATCAACGCGTCAATCTTCTGCAGCTCACCCTTGGCCATCTCAAAGGTCGCCGTGGCGTTGTCGAGCGCCTCCTGGGAAACGGCATTTTTCGCCCGCAACGTATGCGAACGCTGGAACAGCGTCCGGGCATTGACCAGCACTGCGTGCAAGCGCAAGCGTTCGGCTTGCTCCGGCGCGTCATTGAGCTGCACCAGCAGCTGCCCTGCCTTGACCGCTTGCCCGGACGTGAAGGCGATGTGGGTAATGCGCCCCGGTGTTTCTGCCGCCACCTGCACCTGGTGGGCCGCCTCCAGCTCGCCGGCGGCGAACGCCTCGCGTGGCGCCGCCGTCTGCGTGACCGTGGCCAGCGCCACTTTGGTCAAGGGCCACGCCGTCATTGCCCGGGCTGAAGACTCCTGTGCGGGCTGTGCAATGAGGATGACCAGTGCACCTAACACCGCGACACCCACGCCCAACAACATCCGTTTGCCCATGCTTGGCTCCATTCAACCTTGGTGTGCTCACCGCGCGGAGCATTGCGCACCGGCGGTGGAAAACTGTTGCAGGAAAGATCGGGCGGGACTATAAAACCTCAACTTTACTTGAGGTCAACAGGCGTGGCAGTTGAAAAGAACCTTGATGGCCTGCGCTCGCTCTCGGTCGGCGAGGTGGCCCGGCGCAGCGGCGTAGCGGTGTCTACCCTGCACTTCTACGAATCGAAAGGATTGATCGCCAGCACGCGCAGTGCCGGCAATCAACGGCGTTATCCTGCCCTGGTGCTGCGCAGCATTGCCATCATCAAAGTGGCGCAGCGCACCGGCATCCCGCTCGAGGAAATCAAGAGCGCGCTGGGCCGCTACCCCCCGAACAGCAAACTGAGCGCCGCCCAATGGCGCGAAATGTCGTCGGCCTGGCGCGAAAACCTCAACGCCAGAATCAGGACCCTGGAGGCCTTGCGCGACAGCCTCGACAACTGCATCGGTTGCGGTTGCCTGTCTCTGGAGGATTGCCCGTTGCGCAACCCCGGCGACGCCTTGGGCAAGGACGGGCCGGGGCCAAGGATTCTGGAGGGTACCGGGATTGTCTGAGGCCGCTTGAGCACCTGGGCGGCAGCCGCGCTACCCCGCGTGATCCGCTTGCTGGTCGGCATGATAGGACGAGCGCACCAGCGGCCCGGACGCCACGTTCCGAAACCCCATTGCCAAGGCTTGCTCAGCCAGCCAGGCAAAGGTGTCGGGATGCACGAAGCGCTGCACTGGCAGGTGGCTGCGTGACGGTTGCAGGTACTGCCCCAGGGTCAGCATGTCGACCTGGTGCTCGCGCAGGCGCTCCATCACCTCGATCACTTCCTCGTCGCGCTCGCCCAGGCCGAGCATCAGCCCGGACTTGGTCGGCACCCCCGGTACACGCCGCTTGAACTGCTCCAGCAGGTCCAGCGACCACTCGAAGTCCGACCCTGGCCGTGCCGCCCGGTACAGACGCGGCACGGTCTCCAGGTTGTGGTTGAACACATCCGGCGGTTCCTGCTCGGTGATCGCCAGGGCCACGTCCATGCGCCCCCGGTAGTCGGGCACCAGCGTTTCCAGGCGAATGCCCGGCGAGCGTGCGCGGATTTCGCGCAGGCATTCGACAAAGTGCCGGGCGCCCCCGTCGCGCAGGTCGTCGCGGTCCACCGAGGTGATGACCACGTACTTCAGGCCCAGCTCGGCAATGGCGATGGCCAGGTTGCGTGGCTCGTTGACGTCCAGCGGCTTGGGCCGGCCGTGACCGACGTCGCAGAACGGGCATCGGCGGGTACAGATATCGCCCATGATCATGAAGGTCGCCGTGCCGCCAGAGAAGCACTCGCCCAGGTTCGGGCACGAGGCTTCCTCGCAGACGCTGTGCAGTTTGTGCTTGCGCAGCAGTGCCTTGACCCGCGCCACCTCCGGTGAGGTGGCGATCTCCACGCGAATCCAGGCCGGCTTGCGCGGCACCTCTTCGGTGGGCAGGATCTTCACCGGGATACGGGCCACTTTCTCGGCACCGCGCAGTTTTATCCCGGCCTCAAGGGGCTGTGGCCGTGGGGTGACAGTCAGGGATTCATTCATGTTCATGCTCCGCCAGTCAGGCCTTCAGCCACGGTAGTAACGTTGCGCCACGAACGGCGTGCGGGCCACGACCATCGGTATCAGTTTGCCGCGCACCTGGGCAAAGACCTCGGTCTCCAGCGCCGCGAACTCGCTCTGCACATAGCCCATCGCCAGCGGGCCAGCGAGGCTCGGGCCGAAACCGCCACTGGTCACACGGCCGATCACCTGGGCGTTTGCATCGACGATCAGCGTACCTTCACGTACCGGCACCCGCTCTTGGGGCAGCAGGCCGACGCGCTTGCTCGACACGCCATCGCGCTGCTGCGCAAAAATGCGCTCGGCACCGGGGAAGCCACCGGCGCGTGCGCCATCGACGCGCCGGGCCTTGGAAATGGCCCAGGTCAGGCTGGCCTCCACCGGCGTGGTGCCCTGCTCCATGTCATGGCCGTACAGGCACAATCCCGCCTCCAGCCGCAGCGAATCACGGGCACCCAGGCCGATTGCCTCGACCTCGTCCTCGGCCAGCAGCGAACGGGCCAGCATTTGTGCTGCCTCCACCGGCACGGAAATTTCATAACCATCCTCGCCGGTGTAGCCGGAGCGGCTGACGTAGCAGTCGACGCCGAGCAACCTCACAGGGGCAAACTGCATGAACGTCATCTGGCCCACCTCAGGCGCCAGGCGTGCCAGTACCTTGGCCGCCGCCGGCCCTTGCAGGGCGAGCAAGGCGCGGCAGTCGAACAGCGACTCGACCTCGCACTGCCCTTCCAGGTGCTGCTTCAAGTGGGTCAGGTCCTGATCCTTGCAGCCGGCGTTGACCACCAGAAACAGCTCGTCATTGCCCAGGTTGGCGACCATCAGGTCATCGAGGATGCCGCCCTCGTCATTGGTGAATACCGCATAACGCTGCATGCCCACCGGCAGGTCGATGATATCGACCGGCACCAGGGCTTCCAGGGCCCTGGCAGCACCAGCACCGCGCAGGCGGATCTGGCCCATGTGCGAAACATCGAACAAGCCGGCCTGTTCACGGGTGTGCAGGTGTTCCTTGAGCACCCCCAGCGGGTACTGGACCGGCATGGCAAAGCCGGCGAACGGCACCATGCGCGCGCCCAGCTCCAGGTGCAGGCCATGCAACGGGGTATGTTGTAGTTGTTCTGTGGACATGGGTGACTCCTAGCATTCGATGATGTTGACTGCCAGCCCGCCGCGGGCAGTCTCTTTGTATTTGCTTTTCATGTCGGCGCCGGTCTGGCGCATGGTGCGGATCACCTTGTCGAGCGAGACGAAGTGCTGGCCGTCCCCGCGCAGGGCCATGCGCGCGGCATTGATGGCCTTGACCGAGCCCATGGCATTGCGCTCGATGCAAGGCACCTGGACCAGCCCGCCAATCGGGTCGCAAGTCAGCCCGAGGTTGTGCTCCATGCCGATTTCGGCGGCGTTCTCCACTTGCTGCACGGTTCCGCCAAGCACTTCGCACAAGGCGCCGGCTGCCATCGAACAGGCCACGCCGACCTCCCCCTGACAACCGACTTCGGCACCGGAGATCGAGGCGTTCTCCTTGTACAGAATGCCGATCGCGGCGGCGGTGAGCAGAAAGCGCACCACCCCGTCCTCGTTGGCCCCCGGCACGAAGCGCGTGTAGTAATGGAGCACTGCCGGGATGATTCCGGCCGCGCCGTTGGTGGGCGCGGTGACCACCCGCCCGCCGCTGGCGTTTTCCTCGTTGACCGCCAGGGCATAGAGGTTGACCCAGTCGAGCACCGAGAGACTGTCGCGCAGGCCCGCCTCAGGGCTGGCGCTCAACTGCCGGTACAGCGCCGCCGCCCGGCGCCTGACCTTGAGCCCGCCCGGCATGATGCCCTCGGTGCGGCAACCGGCCTTGACGCAGTCCTGCATCACCTGCCAGATGTGCAGCAACCCCTGGCGCGTCTGCTCCGGGTCGCGCCAGGCGGTCTCGTTCTCGGCCATCAGCTGGCTGATCGAGAGCCCGTGCTGGGCGCACTGTGCCAACAGCTCGCGGCCGCTCAGAAACGGGAAGCGCAACGGCGTGCGGTCCTCGACGATGCGATCCACGCCTGCCGCCGCCTCGTCCACCACGAAGCCGCCCCCCACCGAGTAGTATTCGCGGCTGCACAGCTGCAACCCGGCCGCATCGAAGGCGCGCAAGATCATGCCGTTGGGGTGATAGGGCAAGGGCTTGCGGATCATCGCCAGGTGCTCTTTCTCAACGAACCGAATGCGCTGCTCGCCCAGCAGCGACAGCATTCCGCTCTCGCGGATCACCCCCAGGCGATCGGCCACCCTGTCGGTCTCGACCGTGTCCGGGTGCTCGCCCTCGAGCCCCAGCAGCACCGCCTTGTCACTGCCGTGACCTTTGCCGGTGGCGCCGAGCGAGCCATACAGCTCGGCGCGCACGCCGTGCACCTGGGCCAGCAACCCCTGGTCCCTGAGCCCTTCGACAAAGCGCGCCGCCGCGCGCATCGGGCCGACCGTGTGGGAACTGGACGGGCCGATGCCCACCTTGAACAGATCAAAAACACTCAGCGACATACACGCCTCCGCCATCACACCCTGGGTTCAGGCCGAATAAACCGGGAACAGCTTGCACAGCTCGGCCACTTGCCGGGCTACCTGGGCCTCGACGTCGGCATCGCCGAGGTGGTCGAGGATGTCGCAGATCCAGGTCGCCAGGGCGCGGCACTCCGGCACCTGGAAGCCGCGGGTGGTCACCGCCGGGGTACCGATGCGCAGGCCCGAGGTCACGAACGGCGATTGCGGGTCGTTGGGCACGGCGTTCTTGTTCACGGTGATATGCGCGCGGCCCAACGCGGCATCGGCATCCTTGCCGGTGATGCCCTGGCGGATCAGGCTGACCAGGAACAAGTGGTTGTCGGTGCCGCCGGAAACCACGTCATAACCGCGCTGACGGAAGATTTCCGCCATGGCCTGGGCGTTGTGGATGACCTGGACCTGGTAATCCTTGAAACCGGGCTCCAGTGCTTCCTTGAAGCACACGGCCTTGGCGGCGATCACATGCATCAACGGCCCGCCCTGGCCGCCGGGGAACACCGCCGAGTTGAGCTTCTTCTCAAGCTCAGGATCGGCCTTGGCCAGAATCAGCCCGCCCCGTGGCCCGCGCAGGGTCTTGTGGGTGGTGGTGGTGACGACATCGGCGTACGGCAGCGGATTGGGGTACACGCCCGCCGCGACCAGGCCGGCGACGTGGGCCATGTCGACGAACAGATAGGCACCGACCTTGTCGGCGATCTGACGGAAACGCGGAAAATCCAGGGTCTTGGAATAGGCCGAGAAGCCCGCCACGATCATCTTCGGCTGGTGCTCGACGGCCAGGCGCTCAACCTCGTCGTAGTCGATCAGGCCGTTGGCGTCGATGCCGTACTGCACCGCGTTGTAGAGCTTGCCGGAGGCGCTGACCTTGGCACCGTGGGTCAGGTGCCCGCCATGGGCCAGGCTCATGCCCAGCAGGGTGTCGCCGGCCTGCAGCAGGGCCAGATAGACCGCAGCGTTGGCCTGGGACCCCGAGTGTGGCTGGACATTGGCATAGCCTGCGCCGAACAGCGCCTTGGCACGGTCGATGGCCAGTTGCTCGACCACATCGACGTGCTCGCAACCGCCGTAGTAGCGCTTGCCCGGGTAGCCTTCAGCGTACTTGTTGGTCAGCTCGGTGCCCTGGGCCTGCATCACTTGCGGGCTGGTGTAGTTTTCCGAGGCGATCAGCTCGATATGGTCTTCCTGGCGGCGCGCCTCGCTGCGGATGGCGGCGGACAGTGCAGGGTCGAAATCGGAGAGGGACAGGCTTTTATGAAACATGGTGGTTTTCCTTGTTATTAGTGTTCAAGCATCGGTAGGAGCGGGCTTGCCCCGCGAGTGCGTGCAGCCAGTCAGATCGCATCGCGGGGCAAGCCCGCTCCTACGTGAGGGTCTTCAAGCGTCCTGGTAGATCGACATCGGCGGGCAGGCACATGCCAGGTTGCGGTCGCCGTAGACGTTGTCCACACGCCCCACGGGCGGCCAGTACTTGCTCTCCCGCAGCGCCGCCTGCGGGTACACCGCCAGTTCCCGGCCATAGCGATGAGGCCATTCGCCGACCAGTTCGCTGGCGGTATGCGGGGCGTTCTTCAGCGGATTGTCGAGGGCGTCCAGGGTGCCGTTTTCCACCGCACGGATTTCCTCGCGGATGCAGATCATGGCGTCGCAGAAGCGGTCCAGTTCCTCCTTCGACTCGCTCTCGGTCGGCTCGACCATCAAGGTGCCAGCCACCGGGAAGGACATGGTCGGGGCATGGAAGCCGAAGTCGATCAGGCGCTTGGCCACGTCTTCGACGCTGATGCCGCTGCTGTCCTTGAGCGGGCGCAGGTCGAGGATGCATTCGTGGGCAACCAGACCGTTTTCGCCGGTGTAGAGCACCGGGTAGTGCTCCTCCAGGCGCCGGGCAATGTAGTTGGCGCTCAGGATCGCCAGCTGCGATGCGCGCTTGAGCCCTTCCCCGCCCATCATGCGGATGTACATCCAGGTGATCGGCAGGATGCTGGCGCTGCCATAGGGCGCTGCGCTGACCGCGCCGTGCTTGCTCGGCATGTGCGCGTGCCCCGGCAGGAACGGCGCCAGGTGCGCCTTGACGCCGATCGGGCCAACGCCCGGGCCGCCACCGCCGTGGGGAATGCAGAAGGTCTTGTGCAGGTTCAGGTGCGACACGTCGCCGCCGAACTTGCCCGGGGCGCACAGGCCGACCATGGCGTTCATGTTGGCGCCGTCCAGGTACACCTGGCCGCCGTGCTCATGAATGATGTCGCAGATCCGGGTGATACCGTCCTCGAATACACCGTGGGTCGAGGGATAGGTGATCATCAGTGCCGCCAGGCGGTTGCAGTGCTGCTCGGCCTTGCTTTGCAGGTCTGCCACATCGACGTTGCCGCGCTCATCGCAGTTGACCACCACCACACGCATGCCCGCCATCTGCGCCGTGGCCGGGTTGGTGCCATGGGCCGACGACGGAATCAGGCAGACATCACGCTGCGCCTCGCCACGGCTGGCGTGGTAGGCGCGGATCGCCAGCAGGCCCGCGTACTCGCCCTGGGAGCCGGCATTGGGCTGCAGGGACATCGCGTCATAACCGGTGGCCGCGCAGAGCATGGCCTCCAGCTCATCGGTCAGCTGGCGGTAGCCCAGCGACTGCTCGGCCGGGGCGAACGGGTGCAAGGCACCGAACTCGGGCCAGGTGATCGGGATCATTTCACTGGCGGCGTTGAGCTTCATGGTGCATGAGCCCAATGCGATCATGCTGCGGTCCAGGGCCAGGTCCTTGTCGGCCAGGCGCCGCAGATAGCGCATCAGCTCGGTTTCCGAATGGTATCGGTTGAACACCTGATGCTGGAGGAATGGCGATTCGCGCAGCAGTTGCGCGGGCAGGCAATCGCCGGTGTCGCCCGCCAATCGGGCGAAGTCCGGCAGCGCCTGGCCAGGCTGGCCGAAGACCTGCCACAGGGCCTCGACGGCGCCCTGCTCGCAGGTTTCATCCAGCGACAGGCCGACGCGTTGCGCGTCGATCCGCCGCAGGTTCAGGCGTGCGCCCGTGGCGGCAGCCAGGACCTCGGCCACTGGGCCTGCGGGCACCACGCTGACGGTGTCGAAGAAGTGCTGTTGTTCGACCCGGTGGCCGAGTTGCTGCAACCCCCGCACCAGGATCGCCGTCAGGCGATGCACACGCCGGGCGATCTGCGCCAGGCCCTGCGGGCCGTGGTAGACCGCGTACATGCTGGCGATGTTGGCCAGCAGCACCTGCGCGGTGCAGATGTTACTGGTGGCTTTCTCACGGCGAATGTGTTGCTCGCGGGTCTGCATGGCCAGGCGCAAGGCCGGCTTGCCGAAGCGGTCGATGGACACCCCGACCAGGCGCCCGGGCATGTCCCGCTTGAAGCTGTCACGGGTGGCAAAGTAGGCCGCATGCGGGCCGCCAAAACCCAGCGGCACGCCAAAACGCTGGGCACTGCCCACGACCACGTCGGCACCGAATTCACCCGGCGGCGTCAGCAGGGTCAGGGCCAGCAGGTCAGCGGCCACCGCCACCAGCGCGCCGGTTGCATGGGCGCGCTCTACCAGCGCGCGATGATCGGCAATCGCTCCGGTGCTGGCCGGGTACTGCAGCAGCAGCCCGAAATAGCCGTCCAGTTCCTGGTTCGCCAGCGCCGACTCATCGCCAATGACCACCTCGATACCCAGCGGCTCGGCACGGGTACGCAGCACGTCGAGGGTTTGCGGGTGACAATGCCGGGAGACGAAAAAGGCCGGGGCCTTGCTCTTCGCCAAGCGCTTGCAGAAGGTCATGGCTTCGGCCGCGGCGGTGGCCTCGTCAAGCAGCGAGGCGTTGGCAATTTCCATACCGGTCAGGTCACTGATCAGGGTCTGGAAGTTCAGCAGCGCTTCCAGCCGGCCCTGGGAAATCTCCGGCTGATACGGGGTGTACGCGGTGTACCAGGCCGGGTTCTCCAACAGGTTGCGCAGGATCGGCGTGGGGGTGTGGCAAGGGTAATAGCCCTGGCCGATGTGATTGCGAAACAGCTGGTTCTTCGCCGCGATGGCCTTGAGCGAGGCCAGTGCCTCGGCCTCGCCCTGCCCCTTGCTCAGCTCGAGCACGCTGGTGCCCTTGATGCTGTCGGGGATGACGCTGTCGATCAGGCTGTCGAGGGTGTCATGGCCGGTCAGTGCCAGCATGGCGTCGATGTCGCCCTCGCGCGGGCCGATGTGACGGGCGATGAACTCGTTTTCGGTTTTCAGTGGGATGGATGCATGCGTCATGTCGGCCCCCTGACTCAGGCGTTGTCGGCCAGGAAGCGGTCGTAGCCTTCCTGGTCCATCAAGGTGTCGAGGTCGGCAAGGTTGGCCACCTGGATGCGGAAGAACCAGCCATCCTGCATCGGCGAGGCATTGACCAGCTCGGGGTCATCCGCCAGGGCCTGGTTGACCGCCACCACGGTCCCGCTCAGGGGCATGCTGATGTTGCTGGCGGCCTTCACCGACTCCAGCACCGCGACCTCATTGCCCTCCCCGTACTCGCCCGGCTCCGGCAGCTGTACGAACACCACATCACCCAGGGCCTCCTGCGCGTAGGTGGTGATGCCGACGGTCAGTTCGCCGGTCGATTCCAGGCGAAGCCATTCGTGTTCGGGAGTAAAACGCAGCGTGCTCATGGATCTTCCTCTCTTGTTATCAGATGCGCCCTGGTGCAGGACTGATTGATACAAGAGCAAGGGCAATGCCAACTATTAAATATTCATGTATTTCAATGAGTTAAACGACAAAAGCAGTGAATCCACAGCCTGGGTGCTGGAGCGAAATCGCTCCGTTTAACCGGCCCGGCAGCGTCCCCCCACGGGGTCGGCCAATGAAGCCTTGGCTCACGCCCCGCTGGAGCACAATCACTCCAGTGGAGCGTATTCAATCCGGGCCGCGGCTAGACCCGGCTGGCGATGCCGTACTTGCGCAAGCGCTGGCCGATGGCGGTGTGGGATGTCTGCAGGCGCACGGCCAGGAGCCGGGTCGAGGGATAGGCTGCGTACATCGTCTCCAGCAGCGACTTCTCGAAGCCCTGCACGGCGGCTTCCAGGCTGGTGACGTGCGGTGTGTCGGGCTGGAGGGTGTTCAGGGCCGTACCCGCCAGCTCCAGGTCGTCGCAGTCGATCACCTCGCCTTCGCTGATGGCCGCGGCACGGAAGATCACGTTCTGCAACTGGCGAACGTTGCCCGCCCAGTGGTTGCCCAGCAGCAGTGGATGGGTCGCCAGGGCCAGGCGGCACGGCGCGCGCTGGATCTGCGCGCAGGCCTGGCGCAGGAAATGCTCGGCCAGCATCAGAATGTCCCGGCCGCGCTCGCGCAACGGGGGCACCCTCACGTTAAGCACATTGAGGCGGTAATAGAGGTCTTCACGAAAGCTGCCCTCGACCACCATGCTTTCCAGGTTCCGGTGCGTGGCGCAGACCACCCGTACATTCACCTGCACCTCGCCACCACCACCGACCCGGCGAAAGCTGCCGTCACTGAGAAAGCGCAGCAGCTTGGCTTGCAGGTAAGGCGACATTTCGCCCACCTCATCCAGGAACACCGTGCCGCCGTCGGCCAGTTCCAGCAGGCCCGGCTTGCCGCCCCGCTGAGCGCCGGTAAACGCCCCCGCGGCATAGCCGAACAATTCGCTCTCGGCCAGGCTCTCCGGCAAGGCCGCGCAGTTCAACGCCAGGAAGGACGCATCGCGACGCGCGCTCAAGGCATGGCAGGCTCGCGCCACCAGCTCCTTGCCGGTGCCGGTTTCCCCCTGGATCAACAGCGGCGCCTCCAGGCTCGCCACTTTGTGCAGGCGCGCCTTGAGTTCCTTGAGCGGCGCCGACTCGCCCAGCAGCGCCTGCACCCCCTCGGCATGATCGTGCAGCAGCGACGCCAGGCGCTCACCGATACGGCTGGGCGGATACAGGGTCAGCAGGCCGCCGACCAAGGCATCGGCCCCGCCACTGATGGGCGTGGCTTCAAGCAACAGCGCCTGGCCCTGCAAGCTCACCTCGCACATGGGCAGGCGAAAGCCCTTGGTAATCAGGGTCTGTGCCAGATCGGATTCGGCGAACAGCAAGGACAACGGCTCACCGGCGGGCTCGCGGCCCACCAGGCTGACCAGCGTGGGGTTGGCCAGCAGCACATGACCAAAAGGGTCCACCGCCAGTACCGGATCGCTCATCGCCGCAAGCAACGCCTCCAATTGCAGGTGCCGGCGCTGGCCGGGGAGAAAATCCACAAGCTCCACCGCCTGGACCCCGATCACCCGCAGCAAGGCGTCGTTCAGCTCGTCGAGCACCGCCTGTGACAACGCCGGTGCATCGATATAGACGTTGGGCGGGATCATCTCCACCGCGTCCAGGTTGAGGTTTCGCGCGCCCAGCAAAGCCAGGATCTCCTGGGTAATGCCAACGCGGTCGATGAAAGTGACGTGGATGCGCATGACGACTCCCTCGTGGTGCAAAGACGACGGGGGGACAGCCCGCTTGTGCTGTCCCCCCGAGTGAAAACCTGGCTGTAGCGATCAGTCCGCGTCGTAGGACAACTGCGCGCCCTCCATCTTTTTCTGGCGGATCGAGCGATAGGCAAGGCCGAGGATCACAAACCACACCGGCACGAAGACCAATGCCTGGCGGGTGTCATCTTCCAGCGCCAGCAACACCAGCATGGCCGCGAAGAACACCAGGCAGGTCCAGCTCATGAAGACTCCACCCGGCATCCGGTATTTCGAGGCACGATGCAGGTGCTCCCGCTGCTTGCGATACGCCAGGTACGACAACAGGATCATCGACCACACGCACATAAACAGGATCGCCGACACCGTAGTGATCAGGGTGAAGGCGTCGAGCATGTTCGGCACCAGGTAGATCACCAGCGCCCCGGCTGACAGGCAAATACAGGAAAAGATCAGGCCGTTGGAGGGCACTGCACGGCGGGACAAGGCCTTGAACTTGCCAGGCGCATCACCATCCACCGCCAGGCCGTAGAGCATGCGGCTAGTGGAAAACACGCCGCTGTTGGCCGAGGACGCGGCAGAGGTGAGCACCACGAAGTTGATGATCCCGGCCGCCGCCGGCAGGCCCGCCAGGACAAACAACTCGACAAAGGGGCTCTTGTTGGCAACGACATCACGCCAGGGCGTAACCGCCATGATGGCGATCAACGCAAACACATAGAACACGATGATGCGCAGCGGAATCGAATTGATCGCCCGGGGCAGGTTGCGCTCGGGGTTCTTGGTTTCTGCTGCCGTGGTACCTACCAGCTCGATCCCGGCAAAGGCAAAGATCGCGATCTGGAAACCGGCGAAGAAGCCCATGGCGCCGTGGGGAAACATGCCGCCGTCATTCCAGAGGTTGGTCAGCGACGCGACATTGCCAGCCGGCGACTGATAGGCCGCGACCACCATGTAAAGGCCGGTGCAGACCAGGGCGCAGATGGCCACGATCTTGATCATGGCGAACCAGAATTCCAGTTCACCGAACATCTTCACCGTCATCAGGTTGAGCGACAGCAACAGGCCCACGCAACTGAGCGCCGGCAACCATTGCGCAATATCCGGGAACCAGAATTGTGAATAGGCGGAGATCGCGATGACATCGGCAATGCCGGTGACGATCCAGCAAAACCAGTAGGTCCAGCCGGTGAAAAAGCCCGCCCAGGGGCCCAGGAGATCGGCGGAGAAGTCGATGAACGACTTGTACTTGAGGTTGGACAGCAGCAACTCGCCCATTGCCCGCATGACAAAGAACAGCATGAAGCCGATGACCATGTAGACAAAGATGATCGAGGGCCCTGCCAGGCTGATGGTCTTGCCCGAGCCCATGAACAGGCCAGTGCCGATGGCGCCGCCGATGGCGATCAGCTGGATATGCCGGTTGGAGAGATTGCGTTGGAGTTCGTGCGCTTCGCCGTCAGGCGGACCCGGTATTGTTTTTTTCATGAGGCTTTACCTTGCTAGTTTAATTGTTTTTATAACGTCACAAGTTCAAACACCTCAGCCCGTGCGGCTGAGTCCCCATGAAAGAGCAAGGTCTATGCCAAGCGAAAATGCGCGGTTTCAGGCGGTGTTGTCGTTATTCGGTGTAATGAAGTCGCTCCAAGAAAAGTGGTTATTCAGGCACCCCAGCGGCGTTAAAGCGTCGTAAACCCCGAGCGCGGGGCCGCTGTAGCGGTTTCGTTCCAATGGAACGCATTCAGTCCGCACGCCAGCAGCCAAGATTGGCTTTGCTGTGGGGCTTGCTGTAGGAGCGGGCTTGCCCCGCGAGACCACCTGACAGACAGATCGCAATCGCGGGGCAAGCCCGCTCCCACATCAAGCCCGTTCCTATCGAACCGTATGGACTTTGCGTTTGGGCGCACCACTGCGCTGTTGCTCTTCCCACCCCTCGACCAGGCCAACCGGCACGTCAGCCTGCGCCAGCGGCTCGCGCCCGCGCACCAGGTCGGCGGCACGTTCGGCGAGCATGATGGTCGGTGCGTTGAGGTTGCCGTTGGGCTCGCTGGGGAACACCGACGAGTCGATCACTCGCAGCCCCTGCAGGCCACGGACACGCAGTGAGGAGTCGACCACCGCCATGTCATCCTCGCCCATGCGGCAGGAACCGCAGGGGTGCATGGTGCTTTCCATGTTGGCGCGCACGAACGCATCGATCTGTTCATCGGTCTGCACCTGCGGCCCCGGCGCCAGCTCTTCGCCGCGGAAGCGGTCCATCGCCGGTTGGGCGATGATTTCCCGGGTCAGGCGCACGCAGCGGCGAAAGCCCTCGCGATCCTCTTCACTCTCCAGGTAGTTGAAGCGGATTTCCGGGTGCTGGTAAGGGTCCGCCGACAGCGCCCGTACATGGCCACGGCTCTTGGGCTTGTTGGGCCCGGTCAGCACCATGAAGCCATGCCCCTTGAATGGTTTGTCGCCGTCGTAGCGCATCGCCGCCGGCAGGAAGTGGAACTGGATGTCCGGCCAACGCAGGCCCTTGGACGAGCGGATGAATCCGCCCGCCTCGAAGTGGTTGCTGGCACCCAGGCCGTCTTTGAACAGCAACCAGCGCAGGCCGATCATTGCCTTGCCCAGCAGGCTCATCTTGCCGTTGAGCGTGACCGGTTCCTTGCAGGCGTACTGGATGTAGATTTCCGAATGGTCCTGAAGGTTTTCGCCGACCCCCGGCAGGTGGTGGCGCACCTCGATACCGGCCTTTTCCAGCACCGCTTGAGGGCCGATGCCCGAACGCTGCAACAGATGCGGCGAGCCGATCGGGCCGGACGATACCAGCACCTCGCGGTTGCAGTAGACCTTGTGGGTCACGCCGCCTTCGTCGTACTCCACGCCCACCGCACGCTTGCCCTCGAGCAGGATGCGCCGGGTCATCGCATGGGTGACGACGGTCAGGTTGGGGCGGGTCATGGCCGGGCGCAGGTAGGCGTTGGCGGTGGACCAGCGCACACCGTCCTTCACCGTCATGTGCATGGCCCCGAAGCCTTCCTGCATGTAGCCATTGCAGTCGTCGGTCTTGATGTAGCCGGCCTCGGCACCGGCCTCTACCCAGGCGCCGTACAACGGGTTCTGCATGTTGTTGCCGTTGTTGGTGGCCAGCGGCCCCGCGCTGCCGCGATAGTCATCACCACCGAACTTGAAGGTCTCGGCGCGCTTGAAGTACGGCAGGCAATTTCGATAGCCCCAGTTTTTCGCGCCCAGGCTTTCCCATTCGTCGAAGTCACAGGCATGGCCACGGATGTAGACCAGGCCGTTGATCGAGGAGGAACCGCCGAGCACCTTGCCCCGTGGGCAGTGCAGGCGTCGACCGTCCAGGTGCGGTTCGGCGACGGTCTCGTAGCGCCAGTTGTACTTCTTGGTGTTCATCGGCAATGAGAACGCGCTGGGCATCTGGATCAGCACGCTGCGGTCGCTGCCGCCGAACTCCAGGACCAGCACCGAAGTGCCGGCGTCCTCGGTCAGGCGGTTGGCCAGCACGCAGCCAGCCGAGCCTGCACCAATGATGATGTAGTCATAATGCTTGTTCATGGTTTTAGTCCTTTGCGCCGAAGCCTGCGGCCTCGATGGTGCGTTCATTGCCCTTGGGGTAGCCGCCCCAGCCCAGCCGCGTTGCCAATAGCCGGGTCAGCCCGTAGTGAACCAGCCCCGCCAGCAGACAGGACGGCAGCGATGCGGTAGCGAAGGTGAAGAAGTCGGTGTAGGCCAGCGTCTGTGGGTTGAACACCACCACGTAGATCGCGAACCCCGCCACCAGCGCCACCAGCGCGACAGGGTTGAACCCCTTGCAGAAACGCACGGGCGACGTGCCTTGCGCGGCATAGATATGGCGCAGGTTCACCCGCTGGTGACGCAGGAAGAAGTAATCGGCGATGCCGATGCCCGCCAGCGCACTGTTCAGCGCAGAGGTCCAGACCAGGAAGATGAAGAAGCCGTCGTAGATGCCCGGAAAGCACAGCACGATGATGATCGGGATCACGCAGAACAACCCGATCAATGCCCCCCAGCGCACGCTGCGCAAGCGCTCCCCGGCCAATTGGCGCAGGCCGATGACCGCCGTGTAGAGGATGTTGACCATGCCTGTCAGGTTGGCCAGCGCCATCAACCCCAGCGCCACCACGCCGAACCCCACACCCCCCGCCAGGCGCATCCAGGTGGTCGGGTCGCTGCTGCCCAGGGTGGAGGCGGCGAACAGGCTGACGGTTTCGCCCAGTGCGGCGGCGCCGAAGATGCCCACCAGGTTGGGCCAGAACGCCGTGCGTTGGTTGCTGCACAACCGTGACAGGTTGCCGATGTAGGGCCACCAGGAGAAACCGGCCGCGATATTGATTTCCACCGCGATCATGTAGTTGACGCGCTGATCGGCAAAGGGCGGCTGCAACGGCGGCATGGCCAGCAGTTCGGCGAAGCTGAAGCGTTGGGAAATGAAATACATCAGCGCCAGCATGAGCAGGATCAGGCTGGGTGCGATCACCGCGCTCAAGCGACGGATCATGTCGGGCCCACGCATGGCGACCAGCGCCGCGAGGCCGATGGCCAGCAAGGCGCCCCCTGTGACCAGCCAGCCGTCGCCGTCGGGCTGGCTGTGCTGCACCAGGGTCTCC
This sequence comes from Pseudomonas sp. JQ170C, assembly GCF_035581345.1. NCBI lineage: Bacteria > Pseudomonadati > Pseudomonadota > Gammaproteobacteria > Pseudomonadales > Pseudomonadaceae > Pseudomonas > Pseudomonas sp. JQ170C. Next base: position 2,590,549 of record NZ_CP141608.1, on the reverse strand, counting down.
AGGTTGTCCAGCGCCCGCCCGCACATCAGCCCCAGCACCGCCAGCCAGCCCATGGTCAGCACGACCACCGACAGGATGTAGACCAGGCGGCTGCCGTTGAGGCCGAACATGCTGCGCAAGTAGGTGAATTGCTCGACGCCGTATTTGCCGCACGGCAGGCAGGTGGACGATGCCGCGAGAATCACGCCGATGATGTTACCGATGACGATCGCACTGATGCCCTGCAAAGGTCCGACGAACAGCGCGGTCGCGCCGCCGATCAGGAACACCCAGGTGGCCACCGCCAACGCCGAGTTGGCGTAGGCAAAGCCCCAGAAGCCCCACACCCGCTCGCTGGGCAGCAAGGGCGTATCGCCACGTTCGGCGCCCAGGCGAAATTCCTGCTCTCTGGACTGGCTCATGGATGGCCTCCCAGAAAATAAGCGCCGGCGACCATCACCAGCGTCAGCAGTGTCAGCGCGACGAAATCGACCGCCGTCAACGCTCCGGGCCAGTCCGCCCTCCTCTCCAGTTCTTCATAGGCGCGTATGCGCCTGTCCAGGTCTTGCGCACGCTCTACATCCACTTGGCTGTTCATGGGCATCACCTCGGTAGGTTCTTGTTCTTGAAATACGATGCATGTGTAAAACCCGCGCCGCCCGCCAACCATCAGCGACGCAGGTTTGCCCTGTTCCTCAGGGCAAGGTGATCCAGACCGCCTTGGTCTCCAGCAAAAACTCCAGTTGTTCGGCGCCCATGTCCTTGCCATAGCCCGATTGCTTGTAGCCACCGAACGGCATGGAGGGGTCCAGGGTGCTGTGGGCATTGACGTAGACGGTCCCGGCCCGCAACTGCGGAATCAAGCCGTGGACCTTGCCCAGGTCATTGGAGTAAATCGCCGCCGCCAGGCCGAACGCGGAATCGTTGGCCAGGGCCAGCGCCTGCTCCTGGCTATCGAAAGGCATGGTTACCAGTACCGGCCCGAAAATTTCTTCGCGCACGATACGCATGGCGTTGTTGCAGTGCGCGAAGATCGTCGGTTGCACGAAGAAGCCAGGGCCCTCGATCGGTTCGCCGCCGTAATACAGCTGCGCCCCTTCGGCCTTGCCCACGGCGATGTATTCCAGCACCCGCTGCTGTTGCTGACGCGACACCATGGGGCTGATGAAACAGTCCGGGTCCAGGCCCGGGGCAATCTTCAGGGTGGCCGTGTACCTGGCCAGCGCCTCGAGGAATGCGGGATAGATACTGCGCTCGACATAGGCGCGGGTCCCCGCATCGCACACCTGTCCGGAGTTGAAGAATACGCCGTTGGCAACCGCCTCGGCCGCCGCCTCGATATCGGCATCGGCGAACACGATCACCGGCGACTTGCCGCCCAGCTCGAGCGTCAGGCGTTTCATCTGGTCCATGGCCGCCTTGCCCACCGAGCAACCCACTGGCGTGGAGCCGGTAAAGCTCAGCTTGTCGATGCCCGGGTGGCTGGACATCGCCGTGCCCACCACACTGCCGCGCCCGGTGACAATGTTCAGCACGCCGTCGGGAATCCCTGCCTCCTGGACCAGCTCGGCAAAACGCAGGGCAGACAGCGAGGTCAGCTCGGCCGGCTTGACCACTACCGTGCAGCCGGTCGCCAGGGCCGCACCGAGCTTCCAGGCCATGGTCTGCAGCGGGAAGTTCCAGGGCACGATAGCCCCGACCACACCCACGGCCTCTTTGCGGGTGTAGGCCAGGTAGTTGCCTGGCAGCGAGGGTTCGACGGTGCGGCCGTGGATCTTGCTGGCCCACCCGGCGAAGTAGCGCAGTGTGTCGATGGTGCCCTGGATATCCACGGCACGGGCCTGGGCGACCGACTTGCCCATGTCGATGGATTCGATTTGCGCAAGTTCCTCGGCATTGGCGTCGATCAAATCCGCCAGGCGATGAATCAGACGCTCGCGCTCCAGCGGCTTGAGCTGGCTCCAGGGGCCGCCGTCGAACTGTGCCCGGGCGGCGTGCACCGCGCGGTCGAGGTCTTCGCAGGTCCCCATCGGGATACGGGTCAACACCCCCTCGGTGGAGGGCTCGATGACCTCGGCGCTGGCGCCGTCGCTGGCCTCGAGCCAGGCACCACCGATGAACATGCGCTGGGGCTTGGAGAGAAAGCGCTGGGTCGCCTCGCTGACGCCGAAGGCCTGCAGGTAGGCTTTTACCTTGTTGTCCACTGGGATTCTCCGGATCAGCGAGCGTTGGCGCGCGCGTGGAAGATGAAGCCGATACTGTTCATCAGCAATTGCGCGGCGAGGATCGAGGTGACACCGGCCGGGTCATAGGCCGGCGCCACTTCCACCAGGTCCATGCCGACGATCCGGCCCTTGCTGCGCCGGGCCAGCGCCTGGATGATTTCCAGCACTTCGTAGTAGAAGAAACCGCCATGACTCGGGGTCCCCGTGCCGGGGGCAATGGACGGGTCGAAACCGTCGATGTCGATGGTGATGTAATAATCACGGTCCTCGGGGATTTTCGCCATCACCCCTTCGCAGCCCAGGCGCCGTACGTCGCGCACCGAGAGAATCTGCGACCCGGCGTCGCGGGCAGCATCGTAGTCGTCGCGGTTGGAGGAAGACACGTTGCGGATGCCCATCTGGGTCATGCCGACGATGTGATCCAGCTCCGAAGCGCGGCGCAGCGGGCTGCCGTGACCGTAGCGGACCCCGTGACGCTCATCGACGAAGTCCAGGTGAGCATCGAAATGCACGATGTGGATCGGCCCGCGCCCTTCAAAGGCCTTGATCACCGGTGCGTGGATCGAGTGGTCACCGCCCAGGACCACCGGCATGGCACCTGCCGCGAGGATCTGGCGCACGGCCGCCTCGATATTGGCGTTGCTGGTGGCCATGTCGGTGTGGACGATATCGGCATCGCCGACATCGACCATGCGCAACTGGTCATCGGTCAGGTAGGTGGCGTCATCTTCAAAGTCGTAGGCGCCGGCATGGCCGAACGAGAACAGCGTCGATGCCTCGCGGATGCCGCGTGGTCCGAAACGTGCCCCTGAGCGCCATTGGGTACCCATGTCGTTGGGTGCGCCAAGGATCGCCACGTCGGCGTCGATGGCCGCCCAGTCCGTGCAAATGGGTGACTTGGCGAAGGTGCAATGGCCCACGAAGGGCAGGTTCAGACGGCCGGATTCATAACCGTGCTTTGCCATGTTCGAGTTTCTCCACATTATTGTTCTGGTCAGGAGACGGGGCGACTGCTCGACCGCCGTTGCAGCCACTATGGCGCCAGGCCAGGCAGGGAAAAATCCGCAAGTGCAGATGCATACATCGCCGAACCCGAAGTATTCGTACGGATGTCGGTGGCCGGCAAAACGCCCGTACTGCGGCCGGGAGCAATTTCAGACACCAAGCATTGCGGACCACACATGCCCCTGTGTTAGCTTGGAAAAAACAACAATACCGGCGCGTTCATATCAGCAGCCGCGATGTGACGCACGGTCGGGAGGCGATGGTGATCCAGCTCCACGATGTCGACCTGAAACTGCTCAGGGTTTTCACCACCATTGTCAGGTGCGGTGGCTTTTCCGCGGCGCAGGCCGCCCTCAATGCCGGTCAGTCGACGATCAGCGAACAGATGACGCACCTGGAAACCCGCCTGGGGGTCAAGCTCTGCCAGCGCGGACGCAGCGGCTTTCGCCTCACCGAGCAAGGCGTTGCCATCCATGAGGCCACCGTACGCCTGCTCAGCGCGGTCGAGAGCTTCTGCCTGGACGCCGACGTGCTCAAGCAGCACATCAGCGGCAAGCTCAACCTGGGCATCATCGACTCCACCCTGACCGACCCCGACTCGCCGCTGCCGCGTACCACCCAGCGCTTTGTCTCGCGCGGCCACGACGCCCACCTGCACATCTACATCGGTGCCCCCGCCGAGCTGGAGGAACGTGTGCTGGACGGTCGCCTGCACCTGGCCATCGGTCACTTCCCCCTGCGCGTGTCAGGGCTGTCCTACCTGCCCCTCTACAACGAAGCCCTGGGACTCTACTGTGGCCGCCGCCATCCGCTGCACGCGAGCAAGGCATCGAACGGCCGACTGCTCGAGGAGGTTCGCGCCTGCCGTATCGTCGTGCGTGGCTACATGCATGAGTACGACCTGGAGCAACTGGGGATGACCAAGGCCGCAGCCACCGTCGAGAACATCGAGGCGGCAGCGATCCTGATCATCTCGGGTGCCTACATCGGCTTTCTCCCCGTGCATTTCGCCGAGCAGTGGGTCAAGACCGGAGAAATGCGCCGCCTGGGTGCCAGCGCGCTGGACCTGACTTCACCCTTCGACGTCATCACCCGACGCGGCGTATCGCCACCACCGATACTGCGCGCGTTCCTCGAAGACCTGAACGCCTGCACGCAACAGCCCGGGCTCGCCTGACGGCATGGAGCAGTTACACTGAGAAATACCCTGTGCAGCCACGGGCCTTGCGAAGAGAACACATCATGACTTCCCACCCGTCTTTCAGCGGCTCGTCGCTGCTGATCCCCTCCCTGCTCGCCATCAGCCTGGCGTTGACGGCAGGGTGTTCCAGCAAATCACCCAAGGCCCGCTACCAGGCCGCCAACACAGGTTCGGCCTGCTACGCCAAAGCCGTGCCCAGTGCTGGCGAGGGCGGCCTGGCCTGGGGCAACAGCCTGTCCATCGCCCGACAAAAATCACTGAACAACTGCATCCGCTATGCCGGACGCTCCGGCGGCACGCCGCACACCTGCAAAGTGGTACTGGCCGAGTGCAAGTAGGAGCGGGCTTGCCCCGCGAGAGGCCGGTACAGCCAACAAAACAGGTGCTGCCTGAACCCTTGATCGCGGGGCAAGCCCGTTCCTACCGGGCCCATCGGCGGAATCGCCCCCTCGACTCAAATCGCCCCCCTGCGGGGTAGGAGCGGGCTTGCCCCGCGAGAAGCCGGTACAGCCAACAAAACAGGTGTTGCCTGAACCCTTGATCGCGGGGCAAGCCCGCTCCTACCGGGCCCATCGGCGAAATCGTCCCTCGACTCAAATCGCCCCCCGCTCCCACCGGTTCCCCCACTCCGTTTCCTATCATTCCCAGTGATAGTTACCTTCGCCCCGTTCGATTCGTTGTTAATAGTTACAAATCGCAGAATCCGCCCATTCTCAATAAATTGGCGGATTACCCCATGGAACAGTCACTCAAACCTTTGCGATACCCCCTGGCTCTATTGGCAGTACTGGTGATGAGTGCCTGTGGTCGCACCCCGGAGGCCGTCCAGGCCCCGGCGGCGGCCAAGGTCAGCGTGGCCAAGGTGCTGGAACAACCGATCAATGAATGGGACGAGTTCACCGGTCGCCTCGAGGCACCCGAGACGGTCGAGGTCCGCCCACGGGTCTCCGGCCAGGTCGACCTGGTTGCCTTTACCGAAGGCGCTCAGGTGAAGAAAGGCGATCTGCTGTTCCAGATCGACCCGCGTCCGTTCCAGGCCGAGGTCCGCCGCCTTGAAGCCCAGTTGCAGCAAGCCCGTGCCACCGCCAGCCGCAGTGAGAACGAAGCACGCCGCGGTGAGCGCCTGCGCACCAGCAACGCCATCTCTGCCGAGCTGGCCGAGTCGCGCACCAGCGCCGCCGCCGAGGCCCGCGCCGGTGTCGCCGCGATCCAGGCACAACTGGACCTGGCCCGCCTGAACCTGAGCTTTACCCGCGTCACCGCGCCGATCAGCGGCCAGGTCAGCCGTGCCCTGTTCACCGCCGGCAATATCGTCACCGCTGACGTCACCCCGCTGACCAGCGTGGTGTCCACCGACAAGGTCTACGCCTACTTCGACGCCGACGAGCGCGTGTACCTCAAGTACACCCAGCTGGCCCGCGACGGCCAGCGCGGCCAGAGCACCCCGGTGTACCTCGGCCTGTCCAACGAAACCGGCAACCCGCACCTGGGCCAGATGAACTTCGTCGACAACCAGGTCAACCCCAAGACCGGCACCATCCGTGGCCGCGCGGTGTTCGACAACAGTGACGGCCAGTTCACCCCGGGCCTGTATGCGCGCCTCAAGCTGGTGGGCAGCGCGACCTACTCGGCCGTGCTGATCAACGACGAAGCCGTGGGCACCGACCTTGGCAAGAAGTTCGTGCTGGTGATGGACAAGGACAACAACGCCGCATACCGCGCCGTCGAACTGGGCCCCAAGCTTGAGGGCCTGCGTATCGTGCGCAGCGGCCTGAGCAAGGAGGACCGCATCGTGGTCAAGGGCCTGCAGCGTGTACGCCCAGGCTCGCCCGTCGATCCGCAGGACACCCCGATGGCCAGCGAAGCGACCATCGCCGCCCTCGCCCAACAACGCCAGGCGCTGGAAGCCAGCAACCCGGGCAAGTCTGCTGCCCCTGCCACCGTCAAGCTCGCCAGTGCCTCGGCACCGCGCGGTTAAGGAATCGGTCCGATGAATTTTTCCAAGTTCTTTATTACCCGGCCGATCTTCGCCGCGGTGCTGTCGCTGTTGATCCTGATTGCCGGCAGCATCTCGCTGTTCCAGCTGCCGATCAGCGAATACCCGGAAGTGGTACCGCCCACCGTCGTGGTGCGGGCCAACTTCCCCGGGGCCAACCCGAAGGTGATCGGCGAAACCGTCGCGGCGCCTTTGGAGCAGGCCATCACCGGCGTGGAGAACATGCTGTACATGTCCTCCCAGTCCACCGCTGACGGCAAGCTGACCCTGACCATCACCTTCGCCCTGGGCACCGACCTGGACAACGCCCAGGTACAGGTGCAGAACCGCGTGACCCGGACCCAGCCCAAGCTGCCCGAGGAGGTCACCCGGATCGGTATCACCGTCGACAAGGCCTCGCCCGACCTGACCATGGTCGTGCACCTGACCTCGCCGGACAATCGCTACGACATGCTCTACCTGTCCAACTACGCGATCCTCAATATCAAGGACGAGCTGGCGCGCCTGGGCGGTGTCGGCGATGTGCAGCTGTTCGGCATGGGCGACTACTCCCTGCGGGTATGGCTGGACCCGAACAAGACGGCATCGCGCAACCTCACCGCCAGCGACGTGGTCGCCGCCATTCGCGAGCAGAACCGCCAGGTGGCCGCTGGCCAGCTCGGCGCCCCGCCCGCACCCGGCAGCACCAGTTTCCAGCTGTCGGTGAACACCCAGGGCCGCCTGGTCAGTGAAGAAGAGTTCGAGAACATCATCATCCGCGCCGGTGCCGATGGCGAGATTACCCGCCTGAAAGACATCGCCCGGGTCGAGCTGGGCTCGAGCCAGTACGCCCTGCGTTCCTTGCTCAACAACCAGCCGGCCGTGGCCATCCCGATCTTCCAGCGCCCGGGCTCCAATGCCATCGAGATCTCCGATGAAGTGCGCTCGAAAATGGCCGAGCTGAAGAAGGACTTCCCCGAAGGCATGGACTACAGCATCGTCTATGACCCGACCGTGTTCGTGCGCGGCTCCATCGAGGCGGTGGTTCACACCCTGTTCGAGGCCCTGGTGCTGGTAGTGCTGGTGGTGATCCTGTTCCTGCAGACCTGGCGCGCCTCGATCATCCCGCTGGTGGCGGTACCGGTCTCGCTGATCGGCACCTTCGCGGTGATGCACCTGTTCGGCTTCTCGCTCAACGCCCTGTCGCTGTTCGGCCTGGTGCTGGCCATCGGCATCGTGGTGGACGACGCCATCGTGGTGGTGGAGAACGTCGAGCGTAACATCGGCCTGGGGCTCAAACCCCTGGAAGCTACGCAAAAGGCCATGGGCGAAGTGACCGGGCCGATCATCGCCACGGCGCTGGTGCTGTGCGCCGTGTTCGTGCCGGCGGCGTTCATCTCCGGCCTTACCGGGCAGTTCTACAAGCAGTTCGCCTTGACCATCGCCATTTCGACGGTGATCTCGGCCTTCAACTCCCTGACCCTGTCGCCTGCGCTGGCCGCGGTGCTGCTGCAGGAACACCATGCGCCCAAGGACCGCTTCTCCCGTGTGCTGGAGCGCCTGTTCGGTGGCTGGTTGTTCGGCCCGTTCAACCGCTTTTTCGAGCGTGCCAGCCACAGTTATGTCGGCACCGTCGGCCGGGTCATCCGCAGCAGCGGCATTGCCCTGTTCGTGTATGGCGGCCTGATTGTCATGACCTGGCTGGGCTTCTCCTCGACGCCGACCGGATTCGTGCCTGCGCAAGACAAGCAGTACCTGGTGGCCTTCGCCCAGTTGCCGGACGCGGCCAGCCTCGATCGCACCGAGGCGGTGATCAAGAAGATGAGCGAGATCGCCCTCAAGCAGCCAGGCGTGGCCGATTCGGTGGCCTTCCCGGGCCTGTCGATCAACGGCTTCACCAACAGCCCGAACAGCGGCATCGTGTTCACCCCGCTCAAGCCGTTCGATGAGCGCAAGGACCCGAGCCAGTCGGCCGCCGCCATTGCTGCCGCGCTGAACGCACAGTTCGCCGATATCGAAGATGCCTACATCGCCATCTTCCCGCCGCCGCCGGTACAGGGGCTGGGCACCATCGGTGGTTTCCGCCTGCAGATCGAGGACCGGGGCAACCTGGGTTACGAAGCGCTGTACAAGGAAACCCAGAACATCATCGCCAAGAGCCACAACGTGCCGGAGCTGGCCGGGTTGTTCACCAGTTACCAGGTCAACGTGCCGCAGGTCGATGCCGCCATCGACCGGGAAAAGGCCAAGACCCACGGCGTGGCCATCAGCGATATCTTCGACACCCTGCAGATCTACCTGGGTTCGCTGTACACCAACGACTTCAACCGCTTTGGCCGCACCTACCAGGTCAACGTCCAGGCCGAGCAGCAGTTCCGCCTCGAAGCCGAGCAGATCGGCCAGTTGAAAGTGCGCAACAATCAGGGCGAGATGATCCCGCTGGCGACCTTCATCAAGGTCAGCGACACCTCCGGGCCTGACCGCGTGATGCACTACAACGGCTTTATCACCGCCGAGATCAACGGCGCCGCGGCCCCGGGCTACAGCTCCGGCCAGGCGGAAAAGGCCATCGAGAAACTGCTCAAGGAAGAACTGCCCAACGGCATGACCTTTGAATGGACGGAACTGACCTACCAACAGATCCTTTCCGGCAACACCGCGCTGTTCGTGTTCCCCCTCTGCGTACTGCTGGCCTTCCTGGTGCTCGCGGCCCAGTACGAAAGCTGGAGCCTGCCACTGGCGGTGATCCTGATTGTGCCGATGACCCTGCTCTCGGCGATTACCGGGGTGATCCTGTCGGGCGGTGACAACAACATCTTCACCCAGATCGGCTTGATCGTACTGGTGGGGCTGGCGTGCAAGAACGCCATCCTGATTGTCGAGTTCGCCAAGGACAAACAGGCCGAGGGCCTCGACCCGCTGGCTGCGGTGCTGGAAGCCTGCCGCCTGCGTCTGCGGCCGATCCTGATGACCTCGATTGCCTTCATCATGGGTGTGGTGCCGCTGGTGTTCTCCTCCGGCGCCGGTGCCGAAATGCGTCACGCCATGGGTGTGGCGGTGTTCTCCGGGATGATCGGGGTGACCTTCTTCGGCCTGCTGCTGACCCCTGTGTTCTTTGTTCTGATCCGCCGTTATGTCGAACGCAGCCAGGCCCGCAAGGCGGCCCGTGTGCTGAAGCTGGAGAGCCACGCATGAACCACCTGAAACTGATGGCGCCCAGCCTGCTGGTCCTGGCGCTGGCGGCCTGCGCCGTCGGCCCGGACTACAAGACGCCGGACACCGCGGCGGCGCAACTGACCGCCGCCAATGAGCCGACCGCCAAGACCGCCTTCGACCGCAGTCGCTTTGAAAGCATCTGGTGGAAGCAGTTTGACGACCCGGTGCTCAATCAACTGGTCAGTCAGTCGCTGCAGGGCAACCGTGAACTGCGTGTGGCCTTTGCCCGTCTCAAGGCCGCCCGGGCGATTCGCGACGACGTCAGCAACGATGCCCTGCCCACCGTCACCAGCCGCGTCAGCAGCGACCTGGGCAAAGGCCAGGTTCCGGGCCAGACCGAGGACCGGGTCAATAGCGAGCGCTATGACCTGGGCCTGGACATGGCCTGGGAACTGGACCTGTTCGGCCGCATCCAGCGCCAGCTGGAGGCCAGTGAAGCCCAGCAGGACGCGGCCCAGGCCGACTTGCAACAACTGCAGGTCAGCCTGATCGCCGAACTGGTGGATGCCTACGGCCAACTGCGTGGCGCACAGCTGCGCGAGAAAATCGCCCTGGCCAACCTCAAGACCCAGGAGGATTCGCGCGGCATCACCGAAACCCTGCGCGATGCCGGCGTGGGCAATGACCTCGACGTGGTGCGCGCCGATGCACGCCTGGCCGAAGTGGAAGCCACCGTACCGCAGTTGCAGGCCGAACAGGTACGGGCACGCAACCGGATCGCCACCTTGCTGGGCCAGCGCCCCGACGCCCTGGGCGTCGACCTGTCGCCGGCGCAGCTGCCGGCCATCGCCAAGGCGCTGCCGGTGGGTGATCCGGGCGAACTGCTCAAGCGCCGCCCGGACATTCGCAGCGCCGAGCGCCAACTGGCCGCAGCGACCGCCAACATTGGCGTGGCCACCGCCGACCTGTTCCCACGGGTGAGCCTGAGCGGGTTCCTCGGCTTTACCGCCGCCCGTGGCTCGCAACTGGGCTCGTCTGCCGCCCAGGCCTGGGCCCTGGGCCCGAGCATTACCTGGGCGGCCTTTGACCTGGGCAGCGTGCGCGCACGCCTGCGGGGCGCCAATGCCGATGCCGAGGGTGCGCTGGCCAATTACGAGCAGCAGGTGCTGTTGGCCCTTGAAGAGTCTGAAAACGCCTTCAGTGACTACAGCAAGCGCCAGCAACGCCTGCTCGCCCTGCTGCGCCAGAGCGAAGCCAGCCGCAAGGCCGCCGACCTCGCCTCGATCCGCTACCGCGAAGGCACGGTGGATTACCTGGTGCTGCTCGATGCCGAACGCGAACGCCTGAGCGCCGAAGATGCCCAGGCCCAGGGCGAGGTTGACCTGTACCGTGGCATCGTCGCCATCTACAAGGCTCTGGGTGGTGGCTGGCAGACTGAAAGCGTTGCTGCCGTGAACTGATTCAACGCCTCCTTTGGTTGGTTTCTGACCGGCCCTTTGCCCCGCCTGCTGCCGCTCGCGGGGCTTTTTTGTGGGCTGTTCACTGAGTCCTGGGGAGTGTGATTCTGGTGTTGGTGTTGGTGTTGGTGTTGGTGTTGGTGTTGCGACTGTGGGTTTATCCGTTCCATGCGGCGAGGCTGCCGGCCCCTTCCGCCCTTACGGCGGGTCCCTTTTGTCTTGGCAAAAGGAACCAAAACCGCTCGCTCCTGCATACGGCCCTGCGCTACGCTCCGGGTCCCCTCCTTCCGGCGCCCTCCGGGGCCACGCGGCCTACGACTTGCTTCGCCAAGTCTACGTCTCGCGTCTTCGGCTACGCCGAAGGTGCTGCGCACTGCCCCTACAGGCACCTCCACTCGGCCTCCTGAAGTCGCACTCTGCGGCGTCTGAACGTTCGTGCATGAAGATCAAGATCAAAAGCGGGCTCCCGCCAGTGGGAACAGGCCCAATCTGTGGGAGCGGGCTTGCCCCGCGATGGATCTTGAATCTTGCCGACAGATCCATGCCTGCCGGTGATCCCGCTTCAGCGTTGCAGCTGGATGTGCACGGCTCAGGGGACTATCGCGGGGCAAGCCCGCTCCTACCCCGAGATCGACAACATGCCGGGCCGCGGGCATCACCCGTCGGTGGGAGCGGGCTTGCCCCGCGATGGATTTTGAATCTTGCCGACAGATTCATGCCTGCCGGTGATCCCGCTTCGGCGTTGCAGCTGGATGTGCACGGCTCAGGGGCCTATCGCGGGGCAAGCCCGCTCCTACCCCGAGATCGACAACATGCCGGGCCGCGGGCATCACCCGTCGGTGGGAGCGGGCTTGCCCCGCGATGGATTTTGAATTTTGCCGACAAATTCATGCCTGCCGGTAATCCCGCTTCAGCGTTGCAGCTGGATGTGCACGGCTCAGGGGACTATCGCGGGGCAAGCCCGCTCCCACCGAGCCTGCTCCTACCTGGCTGTTGGCAGTGGACTTTGATCTCGAAGATGCGTCCTCCCAGGCGCCGCCCGTAACTTCGCGACTTCAGGAGGCCGAGTGGAGGTGTCTGGAGGGGGCAGGTGCGTAGCACCCTTCGGCGTAGCCGAAGTCGCGAGCCGTAGACTTGGCACAGCAAGTCGTAGGCCGCGAGGCCCCTGGAGGACACCGTAGCGAGGGGACCCGGAGCGCAGCGTAGGGCCGGATGCAGGAGCGAGCGGTTTTGGTTCCTTTTGCCAAGACAAAAGGGACCCGCCGTAAAGGCGGAAGGGGCCGGCAGCGTCACCACATGAAATGGATAAGCCCGCAACACCAACACCAACACCAAAAGCACACTCTCCGGAGTTCCGTGAAGAACCTTTTTTATGGCCTGTGGTAGCCGCTGCCGCCAGGCTGCGATCGACTGCACAGCAGTCGCTTGTAAGGGTTACGACCGCTTCGCGGCCGATCGCAGCCTGGCGGCAGCGGCTACGTCGGTTCGCACCACCGATTTGACGCCAGCCCCCCACTGACACAAGCTGACGCCTTTGCTCGCCGCGTGTCCCGGATCCATCCATGTCGAAACAACGCCAATACACCTTCGTCAGCCTGGCCCTGCTCGTCATTCTGGGCCTTGGGGGGTATTTCTGGCGTGACGACACGCCAGCGCCGACTCCTGCTCTCAAGCACAGCTACACCAAGGCGCTGGCCATGGCCCACAACGGCCAGCCGGGCGCAGCCAGGGTGCTGTATCAACAGCTAGGGCGCAGCGATCTGTCGGCCATTCGCCGGGCCAGCCTGTATGCCGAGCTGCCGAACTATCCCTCGCCACTGGCGCTGAAGCTGGCCAGCCGCGACTTGCAACATGACGACCCGATGGTGCGCCGCGCCGCTGTCGCCAGTATTCAGGCGATGCTGCCCGGGGCCCAGCGCAGCCTGGTGCTGGGCCCGTTGCTCGACGATGAAGATCAAGGTGTGCGCTTTGCCGTGGTCGATGCCCTGCTGGGCCTGGGGCCGGACGAGATCGGCCTGTACTTCGGCCCGTTGCAACACACCCTGGAGCGCTACCAGCACGAACTGGCCGAAAAGCCCGACGATGCCGCGGCGCAGCTTCACCTGGCCCGCCTCTACCTCCACGACAACAGTTACCAGGAGGCTGCCCGCGCGCTGGACCGCACCCTGCAACTGGACCCTGAAAACCTGGAGGCCCTGGCCATGCAGGTAGAACTGCTGGAGCGCCAGGACCAGACCGACGCCTCGCGCCAGGTGCTGGCCAAGGCGTTGCAGCAACGACCGGACTCGGCGTTCCTGCAGCACGAGCTTGGCCGCTGGCTGCTGCGTCACGGCCAGGACGAATATGCCCTGCTGGCCTTCGCCCGCGCCCTGGAGCTTGAACCCGACAACAACGATTACCGCTACACCCTGGCCACCAGCCTGCATCAGCTGGAGCAAGTGGATGCCGCGCAGCGGCAGCTGGAAACCATCCTTGTCCACGACCCGGCCAACCGCAAAGCCCGCGTGCTGCTCATCGAGTACTGGAAAGAGACCGGTCAACTGCAGAACGTGCAGATCCTGCTGGCCCAGCTTGAGCAGTTGAACCCCGATGACCCCCTGGTGCAGCAAGGCCTCTAGGCAGCCACCACCATCGGGCATTTCGGTTGAACCCCCGCATCGCCCCCGTGGTCAAGTGATCATGCAGTGACAATAACCGCAACCGCGGTGGATGCCTGTGTCCTGTCAAAGGAGATCCCTGTGGCCGATTCAATGCCCTACGGCGAACGTGCACTGATCCTGGCACCCGCCCGGCTGAGCCGGTTGGCCTTGGACCTGCTCGACAAGGCGGGTATCGAGGCCCTGGCCGCGCAAACCATGGACGAACTGGGCACTGCGCTGGGCCAGGGTGCCGGGCTGGCCATCGTTGCCGACAGCGTTCTGGATGGCACCACCCAATCGCCCCTGCACCACTACATAGGCCAGCAGCCCGACTGGTCCGACCTGCCCGTGGTCCTGCTGACCGGCCAGCACGACGACCTGCAAACGCCCGCCCAGAACAGCCACAGCGCCCTGGGCAACCTGTTCTTGCTGCCCTGCCCGTTCGACCCTGGCTCGTTGCTGGCCTTGACCCACTCCTCGTTGCGCGCCCGCCGCCGCCAGTACCAGGCCCGCAGTCACGGGCTGGCGCTGAGCAGCCTGCAGAGCCGGGTGGAAGAGCAGTTGCGCCAGTTGCGCGAAGACGAGCACTACCTGCGCCAGGCCCAGAAGATGGAAGCCATCGGCCAGTTGGCCGGCGGCGTCGCCCACGACTTCAATAACCTGCTGACGGGCATCGGCGGGAGCCTCGAACTGATCGGCAAACGCGTCCAGCAGGGCCGCTACGAGGCGTTGCCCAAGCTGCTTGACCTGAGCCAACAGGCCGTGCGCCGTGCCGCCAGCATGACTCATAGCCTGCTGGCGTTTTCCAGTCGGCAGTCCCTGGATGCCCACCCGGTGCAGTTGCCCGATCTGCTCCAGCGCCAGCGGATCACGCCACTGCTGGAACAGCACATTGACGTGTCGGTCGAGTATGCACCAGACATCTGGCCCGTCCAGGTCGACGCGCTGCAGCTGCAGGAGGTCATGAACAACTTGGTGCAGAACGCCCGCGATGCCATGCCCAACGGCGGCGAATTGACCATCAGGGCCAGCAATCAGCACCTCGATGGCACCCAGTTTGGCGGCCACGCCCTGTGCGCCGGTGACTACGTACGCCTGAGCATCGCCGACAACGGCTTTGGCATGCCGCAAAGCACCCTGGACCGCGCCTTTGATCCGTTCTACACCACCAAGCCCATCGGCCAGGGCACAGGCCTGGGGCTGTCGATGGTGTACGGCTTCAGCAAACAGTCCCGGGGGCACGTCGTCCTCCACAGCCAGATTGGCCATGGCACCCGGGTCGATCTCTATCTGCCCCGTCCTGACGAAGCGCAGCCTGCAGCAGCCGAACCCTCGCCGGTGCCGTCGGTGAACAAGCCCCCTAGCGGCAGCGTGCTGATCGTCGAAGACGACGCTACGGTGCGCGCACTGGTCCAGCAGGCCCTTGAGGAACACGGCTACCCCTGTGTTGCCGTGGGCACGGCCAATGCCGCCCTGACGCTGTTGCGCTCCGATGCCGCGGTGATGCTGCTGGTCAGCGATGTCGGCCTGCCGGGCATGAATGGACGGCAACTGGCCGAAATCGCCCGCAAGTTGCGCCCGGGTCTCAAGGTGCTGTTTATCACCGGCTACGCCGAGAACGCCCTCGCCCGGGGCGGTTTTCTGGACCCCGGGATGCAGATGATCAGCAAGCCATTCGACTTCTCCCAGCTGGCCGCCAAGGTCGCGCAGATGCTGGGCAAGGTGCCTGCGCCATGAGCCAGGCGCTGCCCACAGGATCGCTGGCCGCGGCCCCCGCCGTGGACCATGTGCGGGTGTTGACGGTAAACGTGCACAAGGGGTTCAGCGCCCTGAACCGCCACTATGTACTGCCCGAACTGCGCGAAGCGGTGCGCAGCGAGGACGCTGACCTGGTGTTTCTCCAGGAAGTGCTTGGCAGCCACCGCCAACACGGGCGCCGACACCGCAATTGGTCGGATGTACCGCAATACGAGTTTCTCGCCGACAGCCTCTGGCCCGTGTTCGCCTACGGGCGCAATGCGGTGTACCCCGATGGCGAGCACGGCAACGCCCTGCTGTCCAAGTACCCGATCCTGCGCCACACCAACCTGGATGTGAGTGTCAAAGGCAGCGAGCAGCGTGGCTTGCTGCACTCGGTGCTGACATTGCCCGGCGCAAAGGAGCTTCATGCCATTTGCGTGCACCTGGGCCTCGACGAACGCCAGCGCCAGCAACAGCTACGCCTGTTGTGCCGGCTGCTCGACAGCCTGCCCCCGGCGGCGCCGGTGATTGTTGCCGGCGACTTCAACGACTGGCGCCAGCGTGCCGATGCAGCCCTGGCAGGCTGCGGCCTGCATGAAGTCTTCACCCAGGCCTATGGGCGCCCGGCCCGCAGCTTTCCCGCGCGCTGGCCGCTGCTGTGCCTGGACCGAATCTACCTGCGCAATGCCCGGGCCCATGCACCCAAGGTCATGGCCCGCAAGCCCTGGACGCACCTGTCCGATCACTTGCCGCTGGCCGTGGAGGTGCGCTGGTGAGCGAACAGTGGCGTACCGATAACCAGGTCCAGTTGCTGATCAATGGCGAGGACTACTTCCCCAGCGCCTTCGCCGCCATTGAGCAGGCGCGCGAAGAGATCCTGCTGGAAACCTTCATCATTTTCGAAGACAAGGTTGGCCGCCAACTGCAACAGCTGCTGATCGACGCCGCCCGCCGTGGCGTACGGGTGCAGATGCTGGTGGATGGCTATGGCACCGCCGACCTCAGCCACGATTACCTCAAGGCCCTGTACGATGCCGGCGTGCAGTTGCTGGCATTCGATCCACGCCCCAAACGCCTGGGCATGCGCACCAATCTGTTCCGTCGCTTGCACCGCAAGATCCTGGTGATCGACGGCGAGGTCGGCTTTGTCGGCGGCATCAACTACAGCGCCGATCACCTGGCCGACTTCGGGCCCATGGCCAAGCAGGACTACGCCGTGCAAGTACGCGGCCCCATCGTGGCCGACCTGCGCCAGGCCACCCTGACGTTGCTGGCCGAATCCGCCCAGTTGCGGCGTCGCAGCCATCGCTGGTGGCAGCGTGCCCTGCCCCTGGCCGCCGACAGCAACCAGGCCAGCATGACCTTGAGCATCCGCGACAACCTGGACCACCCCAACGACATCGAGCGCCATTACCTCAAGGCCATTGGCGCCGCGCGCGAGCGCATCATCATTGCCAATGCCTATTTCTTCCCCGGCTATCGCCTGCTGCGCACCCTGCGCAATGCCGCCCGACGCGGGGTCAAGGTCACCCTGGTGCTGCAAGGCATGCCGGACATGCCGCTGGTGCGTCTGTGTTCGCGGCTGCTGTACAACTACCTGCTGCGCGATGGCGTGCGGATCTTCGAGTACTGCGAACGCCCTTTACACGGCAAGGTGGCCCTGATTGACCGCCACTGGTCAACGGTGGGCTCAAGCAACCTCGACCCCTTGAGCTTGTCGTTGAACCTTGAGGCCAACCTGATGATTCGCGATCAGGCGCTCAATGAGCGTCTGCACGAACACTTGCAGGAGCTGTGCCTGCACCGCTGCAAGCCGGTGAGCCTGCAGCGTGTCCTGCGCGGTTACTGGTGGCGTGCGCCGCTGATCTTCCTGAGCTTTCACTTTATCCGCCACTTCCCGGCCATGGTCGGCTGGCTGCCCGCACATGTACTGCGCCTCAGGGCCTTGCACGCCAACCCTCAACCCGCAGGCAAGACCACATGAGCATGCACAGCAAGCACTGGCAACGGGCCCGGAAGGTCCTGACCCTGGGTTTTTTCATCCTTGTGCCGGTGTTGCTGTTCTCGTTGCTCAGGAACCTGGACTGGCAGGAAGTACGCCACGCCCTGGTCGCCTACCGCTGGCAGACTCTGGCGCTGGCCGTACTGATCAGCGCCTGCAGTTTTGCCCTGTTCAGCAGCTTCGACCTGATCGGCCGGCGCTACACCGGCCATTCGCTGCCGGCGCGCCAGGTGCTGCCGCTGGCCTTCGTGTGCTATGCGTTCAACCTCAACCTCAGCGCCTGGGTGGGGGCCATTGCCTTGCGTTACCGCTTGTACTCGCGCCTTGGCCTGCCGGTGAGCACCATCACCCGGATTCTCAGCCTGGGGCTTGTCACCAACTGGCTCGGTTACTTGATCCTGGCCGGCACCTTGTTTGTCTGCGGCTTGCCGCGCCTGCCTGCGGGGCTGGAGATCGGCAGCAATGGCCTGCGCCTGATCGGTGCGCTGTTGCTCGTAGTGGCCGTGGCCTATCTGCTGGCCTGCCGCTTTGCCCGGCGCCGCACCTGGCAAGTGCGCGGCCACGAGATCACCTTGCCATCGCTGAGGATGGCGGCGCTGCAGGCCGTGATGGGGGCCTGCAACTGGGCGCTGATGGCGTTGGTGGTGTACAGCCTGCTGCCGGACAAGGTCGGTTACCCGACGATCCTGGCGGTGCTGTTGATCAGCAGTATCGCTGGGGTGATCACCCATATTCCGGCGGGACTGGGTGTGCTGGAAACGGTGTTCCTTACCCTGCTGCAAGGCAGCTTCAGCAAGGGCACCCTGCTGGCAGCACTGATCGGCTACCGGGCGGTGTACTTTCTATTGCCGTTGATGGTGGCGGGTGTGGTCTACCTGGTGCTCGAGCGCCTGGCCAGCCAGCGTTCCCGGGCGGCGCGGTCGGGCAGCATCGGCTGACCGCGCCCACCGGGTGCCGGCCCTAGCGGCCGATGTCTTCGTTCCAGAGTTCGGGCCGGGCGGCAATGAAATCGTTCATCATGCTGATGCAGGCCGCATTGTGCTGGACTTCAAGGCTGACGCCCCGGGACTTGAGCAGGTCTTCCTCGCCCATGAACGTCTGGTGCTCGCCCACGATCACCCGCTTGATGCCGTACAGCAGGATGGCGCCGCTGCACATCGCACAGGGCGACAAGGTGGTGTACAGGGTTGATTCGGCATACACCGTGGCTGGCTGACGACCGGCATTCTCCAGTGCGTCCATTTCGCCATGCAGGATCGCGCTGCCGGACTGCACCCGGCGGTTGTGCCCGCGACCGATGATGCGCCCCCGGTGCACGATCACCGAGCCGATGGGGATGCCCCCTTCGGCCAGTCCCTGACGGGCTTCGTCGATGGCCGCCTGCATGAATTCATCCGTTTGCGTTGCCGGGTTGCTCATAGTGGTTCAACTCTCGCGTGGGTACGTTGGACGGGTGAAGGCTAGCATAGCGCCCGGCAATGGCGTCCGGGCCAGTCACTACTATGCTGTAGAGGTTTTCCTCCGTGATCCGGGCGTACCGGGTCCGATCCAGTGAAGGGAGCCTGGTGATGAGCAAGAAAATGCTGGTAGTCCTGACCAATACGGCCAAATACCCGACGATCAAGCGCCCCACCGGGCTGTGGCTGGGTGAAGCCGTGCACTTCGTCGAGAAAGTCGAAAAAGCGGGCTACAAGGTCGATTACGTCAGCCCGGCCGGCGGCTACATACCCATCGACCCGCATAGCCTGAGCATGGCCCAGGATATTGACTGGGCCTGGTACAACGACAAGGCGTTCATGAACCGCCTGGGTACCACCTTGAGCCCCGGCCAGGTCAAGGCTCAGGACTATGTGGCCATCTACTATGCCGGCGGTCATGGCGTGATCTGGGACTTTCCGGAGAACACCGGCCTGCAGGAGCTGGCGCGCAAGATCTTCGAGGCCGGCGGTGTGGTGGCCTCGGTGTGCCATGGCGCCGTCGGGCTGCTCAATATCAAGCTCAGCGACAATACGTTGCTGGTCAAGGACCGCGAAGTGACCGGCTTCTCCAACGTCGAGGAGCAACTGGCCGAACTCGACAAGGTCGTGCCCTACCTGACCGAAACCGAGCTGGGTGCCAGAGGCGGGCTTTACCGCAAGGCAGAAGATCCCTGGCAGTCCTTTGCCATTGCCGACCAGAAGGAAGGCCGCCTGATCACTGGCCAGAACCCGGCCTCCGGTGGTGCCGTGGCAAACCTGGTGATCAAAGCGCTGACAGGAGCAAAGGGCAACTGACGACAGCGTTATGCAGAAAAAGACTACAAGGACGGACAATGGTGCCTACAGGCGGCCCATTGTCCGCGACTTTATGCTCAGGGCTTACACTCTGGCATGAAGGCGAAACGTTTATGGCTCCCCACTCCTACGCCGGCCGCAGTCTGGTCGAATTCCTTGTAACGCTGTTGATTGGCCTGGCCCCTGTTGCCTGTGGCTTGCTGGTGCTGTCCCTGCAAGTCGACCGCAAGCAGGATGAAACAATCGAAGTGACTGCACGCGAAGCGATCTACGCCATTGATCACATCATGAGTACGCTGCATGCGACCAGCAGCCAGGCACTGGTGCTGGCCCAGCAATCGTGCGATG
The DNA here is from genome assembly GCF_035581345.1 of Pseudomonas sp. JQ170C. Classification (NCBI taxonomy): domain Bacteria; kingdom Pseudomonadati; phylum Pseudomonadota; class Gammaproteobacteria; order Pseudomonadales; family Pseudomonadaceae; genus Pseudomonas; species Pseudomonas sp. JQ170C. The sequence goes on along the minus strand of NZ_CP141608.1, from coordinate 2,570,549 downwards.
CGGCCCTCCCCGAACTGCGCAAGACCGCCATCCAGCAGCCCAATGTCCGGTCGCTGATGCTGGTTAAGGAAAACCGCGCGTTTTGCAGCACGCTGTACGGCGATTATCAATGGGATATCGATCCGGGCACCTTTCTCGATAGACGGCTGCGCGTAGACCTCAGTCGAGAGGCCACACCTGACACCGGCGTGCTGATCTATCGGCTGCAGGAATACCCCTATGGCGTGCTGGCGCTGGCCAACCTTCAAGTGCTGCAACGTGAGCTGCTGGGATTCCAGAACGGGGTGGTGCTGATCCTGCAGTTCGGCCCGCAGTATGTCTGGGCCACTGGCAACGGCACATTGGAGCAGGCACCGGATCACGAAGAAGACACGCTGCAGGTCGTTTCCAGGCAATACGGTTACAGCGTGCATGCCGGCTACCCGGACACCCATACCCGGCGCGCCATACTGCAGGCGATCACGGCGACGCTGCCCTCGCTGCTGCTGGTGGGCATCATGACCTCTGCCGCTGGCTACTGGGCCATGTTCAGGAGAAAACGAGCCCCTGCCCCTCACCTGCGCTGAGGTACAAAAAAGGCCATTGAGGAAACCCTCAATGGCCTTTTTGTTTACCGTGACGCTTACTCGGCGTTCAACACACCGCGGCGTACCTGGTCGCGCTCGATCGACTCGAACAGGGCCTTGAAGTTGCCTTCGCCGAAGCCATCATCGCCCTTGCGTTGGATGAACTCGAAGAATACCGGCCCCATCAGGGTTTCCGAGAAGATCTGCAGCAACAGGCGCTTGTCGTCCGGCTGCGAAGAGCCGTCGAGCAGAATGCCCCGGGCCTGCAGCTCGCCAACCGGCTCGCCGTGACCTGGCAGGCGCCCTTCGAGCATCTCGTAGTAGGTTTCTGGCGGCGCGGTCATGAAGCGCATGCCCATCTTCTTCAGCGCATCCCAGCTCTTGAGCAGGTCGTCGGTGAGAAACGCCACGTGCTGGATGCCCTCGCCGTTGAACTGCATGAGGAACTCTTCGATCTGCCCGGCGCCCTTGGAGGACTCTTCGTTCAGCGGGATACGGATCATGCCGTCGGGTGCGGTCATGGCCTTGGAGGTCAGGCCGGTGTATTCGCCCTTGATGTCGAAGTAACGGATTTCACGGAAGTTGAACAGCTTCTCGTAGAACGCGGCCCAGTAGGCCATGCGCCCGCGGTAGACGTTGTGGGTCAGGTGATCGATGATCTTCAGGCCCGCGCCCACCGGATGACGGTCGACGCCTTCGATGAAGTTGAAGTCGATATCGTAGATCGAGCTGCCTTCCTCGAAACGGTCGATCAGGTACAGCGGCGCACCGCCGATGCCCTTGATCGCCGGCAAGCGCAGCTCCATCGGGCCGGTCTCGATTTCAACCGGCTGGGCACCGAGTTCCAGGGCGCGAGCGTAGGCTTGATGAGCGTTGCGAACGCGAAAGGCCATGCCACACACCGACGGGCCATGCTCGGCGGCAAAGTAGGAGGCGATGCTTTTCGGTTCGTTGTTCAGGATCAGGTTGATACCGCCCTGACGGTACAGGTGTACGTCCTTGGAGCGGTGGGTCGCGACCTTGGTGAAGCCCATGATCTGGAAGATCGGCTCAAGGGCGCCAGGGGTCGGCGATGCGAACTCGATGAACTCAAAGCCCATCAGGCCCATCGGGTTTTCAAAGATGTCAGCCATTACTCGTTACCTCATCATCAAAGCGCTAAAAACAGTGATTACTTGCTATCGATGTCGAGCGAAGATGGCGGCGCGCAGGAGATGCCCCTCACACTGCGTGCGAGGTAGTCACCATAGATCAGCTTGAACCCAAGACACTTCATAGGGACCCATTCTCGGCGGGTTGATTCCTCAAGGCGCGAGGAACCTTATTATTGTATGCGTAAGGTGATTCTACATTGCGTAATCCAATTTGTCGCACTTTAAGTTCAAGCGCGAAGCCGACGAACGGCTATCCTCTGCACTGGTCTGTTCTTTCAGGTTAGTCGCCATGCCCCTTTCGGTAAAACGCCGCCCCCGCCGCCCCTTGCGCATTGCGCTGCCCTGGCTGGTGGGCGCGCTGCCCCTGGTCTGCGGCTTGCTGGTCATGCATTGGCAGGCCGACCGAGAGCTGCTGAGTCGAAGCGAAGGCAACGCGCGGCATGCCGCGAACCAGATCGAACACATCCTCGACGACATCTCGGCCGCGGCAAAGGACCTGCTCCCCCTGGCCGGCCTGCCATGCCTGGAAGAAAAACTCGCCCTGCGCGACCAGGTCACCCGGCGCGCTTTCGTACGCTCCACCAACCTTGAGTACAAGGGCGAGCTGTATTGCAGCTCGCTGTTCGGCCCGTTCACCGAACCGGTCAACGCTGCGGACTACACCCAGGGCATGCTCTGGCTGATGAGTGGCAACTCGGTCACCCCGGGGCATCCCCTGCTGGTGTACCGCGCCCACGAGGGTGAGCGTGGCGCCATCAGCACAGTGGACGGCGAACACTTGCTCAATGTCCTGCGCCAGCTGGACCCGGATAACCGCCTGGTGCTGCAAGTGGGTCGGTACTGGATGGATAGCAGCGGCCAGGTGCAGGACAGCCAGCCGCCGATGGCCGACATCGCCCCGGTAGAAATAACATCGACGCGCTACCCGTTCTCGATCCACAGTGGCTATGGCCCGGACAAGGTCGGCCAACTGATGCGCAGCGAATTTCCGGCCCTGCTCGCCTTGCTGGTGGTGCTCGGCGCCCTTGCCGGGGTCACCTGCTTTTGGCAACTGCGCCGCGCCGGCTCTTCGCGGGCAGAGTTGCAACGGGCGCTGGAAGCCAATGAGTTCGTCCCCTACTTCCAGCCTGTGGTGCGCAAGGGCGACTACCGCTGGGCCGGCGTCGAGGTATTGATGCGCTGGCAGCACCCACGCGAAGGCCTGGTGCGTCCCGACCTGTTCATCCCCTATGCCGAACACACTGGCCAGATCGTGCCCATGACTCGCCAGCTGATGCAGCACACCGCCCAGGTGCTGGCGCCTTATGCCGACCTGCTCGGCGAGGGCTTTCATATCGGTATCAACATCACGGCCGACCATTGCCAGGACATGGCGCTGTTCGATGATTGCCAGCAGTTCCTTGCCGCGTTTCCCAAGGGCCAGGTCCTGCTCACCCTGGAGCTGACCGAGCGCAAGCTGATCATCCCGACCGACATCACCCAGGCGTTGTTCGCCAAGCTTCATGAGCTGGGGGTGATGATTGCCCTGGACGACTTCGGTACCGGCCAGTCGAGCCTGGCCTACCTGCGTCAGTTCCAGGTCGACTACCTGAAGATCGACCAGAGTTTCGTCGCCATGATCGGGGTAGATGCCCTGTCACTGCACATTCTGGACAGCATCATTGAACTGTCGAGCAAGCTGGGCCTGGGGATCGTGGCCGAAGGGGTGGAAAACGAAGCACAGCGTGACTACCTGGCCCAGCACAACGTCGACTTCCAGCAAGGCTACCTGTTCGCCCGGCCGATGTCGGCCCCAGACTTCATCCTGGCCCTCGAAGCGCAAGTGCGGCTGCACAACATTGCCTCCTGAGGCCGGGAGCTGAGACCATGGGCGGCTGACCGCCCCCTCCTTATTCCTGCTACAGAGGCCCTCGTGTCCAAAGGCATTGTTTCATCGGTTATGGCCTCGTGCCTGTTTGCCGTGATGTACTTCTACACCTCGCTGATGACGCCCCTTGACGGCGAGGAAGTGTTTGGCTGGCGTACCCTGCTGACGCTGCCCTGCCTGACCGTCTTCCTGCTGCTGAGCAAGGACTGGAACCTGGTGACCGGCTTGCTCGCACGCATCCGCCACAACCCCCTGTTGCTGTTGGGTCAGCTGGGCACTTCGTCGATGTTGGGGGTTCAGCTCTGGCTGTTTCTCTGGGCGCCGCTGCACGGGCGCAGCCTTGAAGTGTCGCTGGGGTATTTCCTGCTGCCGCTTACCATGGTGCTGACCGGGCGTCTGGTCTATGGCGAACGCCTGTCACACCTGCAAAAAATCGCCGTTGCCTGCGCCGCCACCGGCGTGGGCCACGAGCTGTACCAGCACGGCAGTTTCGCCTGGGAAATCCTGGTGGTCGCCATCGGCTATCCGCTGTATTTC